>NZ_JBSQBP010000032.1:0-39826 GCF_053851835.1 Microbacterium sp. KNMS | reverse complement strand
GACAAGACCGCCCGGTCATACGCGGCAGGACTCTGCCTCTCCGCCGCTCTGCAATGGATTTAGCAACACGTCCTAGGAACGAGATCACTGCGATACCCGCGATCCCGAAGACCCCGCCGTCGGTGAGGGACGAGCCGTTCAGAGCGATGTCCGCGGTGATCACGCCGAGCACCACGACGTGGATCACGATCACCCAGGGTGCGCACGTCGCTGCCACCAGTCCCAGCGCGATTGCCAGCTCGAGAAGGTCGCCGGCGCTGCCGGCCAGCACCGCGCCGAGGCCGCAGATCACCATGACCATGAACGCCGCAGTCAGGGGGTGCCATGCGAAGGCTGCGATGGCGGCATAGAGCATCAGCGCAAGCAAATCTGCTCGGGCGAAGCGCCCGGTGGCGACGATGAAGCCCAGAGCGATACACACCAGGACGCTAACGACGACGATGAGCAGGATGCGGGCGATCGGATGCAGGGATCGCTGCTGCCAGAACTGTCTGGAAACGAGCATTCGGCGCAGAGACGTCCGTCCCGGGTCGGAGAGCGTCAGCTCGCCGCCGGCGCGAGGACGATCGCGCGGTTCAGGCACAGATCCCCAGCACCTTGCACAGCCAGTCGCCGAGGTCGGCATTCGCCCCACTGGCCAGGCGAACCAACGATGCGAGGCTGAACATGGTCGGGGTGTGCATGGTGACTCCTCACGGTCAAGACACGACGTCTGCCCGAGCGGGCGACAGCGTCCCGGTACATGGATGTTCCTCCACACTACGTCGCACCTCCCCAGGGCTGGAGAACCATAGCCCTGGGGCTACAGATTCGCCCTCGCAAGAGCGATAGCGTGAAGAGGTGAGTGAAGTCGTGCGCGTTCTCGTCGTGGACGATGAAGCCCTGGTGCGCCACGCCCTTCGGGCCTTCATCGCTGACGATGCACGAGTCACCCTCGTGGGAGAAGCCCAAGACGGCTCGGAGGTCGTCAAGGCATGCAAGCAGGCTCAGCCGGACGTGGTGCTGATGGACATCAAGATGCCCGAGGTCAGCGGCGTCGAAGCCACCCGTCGTGTCCTGGAGTGGAACCCGCGCTGTCGCGTGGTCGCGCTGACGACGTTCACCACCGAGTGGCGCGCCCTCGAGGTGCTTCATGCCGGTGCTTGCGGATACCTGGTGAAGAACTCCACCCCTGGGCAGATCATCGACGCCATTGTCGCCGCCCACGCCGGCGACCGCGTCGTCTCACCCGAAGTGCAAGAGCGCTTCGTGCGCGCCGCGATCGCGTCCGGCGACGGACGCTTCACCGATGGTCCCGCGCTCAGTGACCGAGAGCGGCAGATCATCGAGCTGATCGCGAGGGGCATGTCCAACTCTGAGATCGCCGACGAGCTCCACTACGCCGAGAGCACGGTGAAGGCCGACATCAGGCACATCAACCAGCTGTGGGGTGTCGAGAACCGCCTGCAGATCGTTCTCCGTGCCACCGAGCTCGGCATCATCAACCTCTGACGCGTACGTGCAGCGCGCGAGCAGTCCTCGCCCCGTTCTGGACCCCTTCTTCTGAGTCCCATTTCCCTCGCCTGACCTCGCTCCCGGGGGGCAAAACTCGCATAGTCCCTTGAGAATGCACCACCCTTCTGGAATTCATAGCCCCAGGGCTAGGAAGCCCCGCCAGCCTTGCTGAACCGCCGCGACTCGCCTCAAACTGCGGTGAAGGCACAGTGCTAGCGAACCAGAGGGATCGTCCCCCCGGTGATGGACGCACAAAGCCAGAGTCCGCAGACATAGTTTCCGCGCACGAAGGATGGTTTCACAGTGAATGGGACGAAAGACGCGGAGATGGTCCACTCAGCAAGAGGCTCCGTCAAGGACCGGGAGAACACAATGAAGGTGCTCTGGTGGAGAAGAGCGGGCGACTTCCTTGTGGGGACGCTGATCCCCTGGTCGCTTCTCTCCCAGCTCCTCGGCACCGTCTTCTTCCGCCGGTCCTGGCCGGGCGGATGGGGAGGGGCGCTGGTCGCGACCCTCGCTTTCGCCGCAATCGTCGTGATCGGCTCCGCCTTGTCGAAGGACGGCCAGACACCGTCCCAACGACTCTGTGGATTGCGCGTCCTGACTCTCGATGATCGTGTGGCTGGGCGGGGACGACAGGCGGCCCGAGCGGCCGGCCATCTCCTCGACATGCTGAGTCTCGGGGTCGGATTCCTCTGGCCGCTCTGGGACAGCCGGGCGCAGAGCTTCGCTGACAAGCTCGCGGCCACTGTCGTGGTTCGGGCTGGCACGAAAAACCACTGAGAAGGGAAATCATGAAGAGTGCAAAGATCGCCAACGTCATGCTGGCATGCGTCGTAGCTGTCGGCGTCCTGGCGGGAGCAGCACCCGCCCAGGCTGCGGACACTGAAGGTGCGGGTGTCTCAGTTCAACACCGAGGCTGAGCAGGCGCTGAAGACTCAGCTTGACGCAGCCGTGGACACCAACGGCCTCGAGGCTTCGTTCGGGGACATCAGCATCGACGCTGGTCCGGACGTCGTCGCCCTCTACGACGGAGACGCGGACGCGTACGCCGCCGACATCATGGAGGCGTTCAAGAGCGACGCTCCGACACAGGAGCCGAACCGCGTGACTCCGTTCGCGAACTACACCTCCAGTGTCTTCGCCGGTGTCCCCGCGGGCGGTGCCTGCTGGATCAAGCAGGACTTCTCCGCCACCGTGAGCAACTACAAGGTGACGTCGAAGAGCCTGCGTGGCAGCTCCTACCAGGAGGGCGTCTGCGTCTTCCAGTGGTCCCCGAACTACTCGTGGTTCGAAGGATCATTCAACGTCCTGAGCAAGGGCACGTTCCACGCCATCATCAAGGGCGGCCCCGTGAGCTTCGCGGCGACGTTCAAGGCGATCTACACCGTCAACAAGTCCTCACTGACACAGCACGTTCAGTAGTCCGATTACACCAGCGAAGGAGGCTCGGGACAATGATGCCGTCATCCGATGCAGCCGCCAACGCCACCGTACGTCGCGCGGCAGCAGCATTCGCACTGCTGTCGGCCGTGCTCGCGATCGGGGTCGCCGTCCTGGTGCTCATCAGAGCTGTGCAGCAGTTCGCTGGGGCGGCTACTTCGCCCCTCACCGAGTCGGCGTTGCGTATCCGTTGATCGTGATTCCGCTCCTAGTCGTCGCTGCCATCGCGCTCCGGCGTCCCATGAGTAGACCACGCCGGAACACCTGACCAGCCGATCACCGAACAGGAACAGCCCCCTCTTAAAGGGGGCTGTTTCCGGTGTCGGCGGGTCCCTCGGGGCATCACCGGTGCCCCGCCGACGAAGGGAACCACACCATGACCAGGTCACCCAGGCAATTCAAGGCGCTGACTTACCGCGCCTTGGCTCTCGAGGGCGAAGCAGGGTTCACTCGAGCTGTGGACGGGGCTGGGGCGCTGTAGGCGGACAGCTCTGGGCCTCACGGCCGAGCGTCGATCGGACGAACCTTAAGCCATGTGGGTACGAGGACAGCCTCGGCGATGTCGTGCGGCCCCCGGCCAGCGGATCTCGGTCGAGAACCACCAAGTCGACGCGGTCCCCGGGGTTCGATACGCCCGGCTCAGCCTCTCGTCGTCCACATATCCGCGCCGAGGGAGGCATTGTCATGCGGCGGAGGGGGCCCTCCGCTCGTAACGGAAGACGGCGGCCTCGAGGGGCTGTGCCTCTCTACCCAGTTGACGGCACCCGTGCCGTGGCGCTCACCTGAGACCGAGCGGCACCCGGTACGTGATCACTTACTCGAAGGTAGGTCGCCGAGACGGCTCGGGTATGCGGCGACATCTCCGCGACCGCGGTGACGCCGTAGGCGTCTTCGATCAGTGGTGCCGTGATGACATCCTCTGGTGCTCCTGCTGCCGTTATCCTCCCGTGCTGCAACACGGTGACTGTGTCGCAGAAGCGGGCGGGGAGGTAGAGGTCATGCAACGCGGTCACGACTGTGAGGACCTCACTGCGGAGCAGCTCGAGGAGCTCCAGCCGGTAGCGGATGTCGAGATGGTTGGTCGGCTCGTCCAGGACGACGATCTCGGGGTGCTGAGCGAGGGCTCTGGCCAATTGAGCCCGCTGCTGTTCGTCGCGATAGCCCTGCTACAGGACATCTTGCCTATCCCTGGGGCATGCGCGGGGTGCAAGAACGGTCGAGGAACCAGAAACGAAACAGTGGGCCCTGATAAAAATCACTTCTCATCAGGGCTCTCTGTCGGGATGACAGGATTTGAACCTGCGACCCCCTGACCCCCAGGTATCCCGTTCGAGACGATTCGTTGATTCTCCGGGCGCCTCTGCGCGTCAACCCACGTCATTTCATGTCGTGGGTTGCATGGATTGCATAGTTCTGGTCCCGGTTTGGTCCCGACGCTCGGTAGCCTTCCGCCTCTCAACCGGCTTACGTGGAGTTTATGGACCTGGCCCGGGGAATTCTGCAATGAGAAGGTGCGCGCACTCATCTTGCGAGTCCCGCTGCGGTGATTCTTCGAAACGTCACGCAGGCGGCGTGACGAGCACGAGTGCTGCCGGATCTACATCATCGCGGACACGCAATTCGGGTAGCTCCGACCCGTCGAGCGCGGCCGCAAGCATCCGAACCTTTGCCTGCTCAAGCGCGGATGCGAGAGACTGCGCCGAGGCGATAGCCGAGTAGAACGCGGATGCGAACACGATCGCGGATGTGTCGTCGATCGTATCGGACATCCCGATCACTGCAGGCACCGATTGCAGCATGTCCCCGGCACCCGCAAGACTCTCGCAGGCGTTCAGCACTAGCAGTCGCGGCGGTTCATCCGTAGCGCCGAGAACACGTGCAAGGAGTTCGAAGGTGACATCGGCACCGTCTTCATCTCCCGCCTCGTTCTCCATGAGGAGGCCATCCGGACCAGCGTGGCCGGAGAAGTGGACGATGTGCGGTCGGTGATCATTCAGCCCGTCTAGGAGGTCGTTGACCGTCGCGGCCGGTGCGTGGTCAACCTGCACGAGATCGCGGTACTTGGAGCCGCGCAGAGCTTGCCGCACCTGACGTACCTCCTGATCGACACGAAGCCAAGTACCGAAACGCTGCTCGGTGCCGTCTGGAGTGGTGACAGTTTCTTCCGTCGCTTCCGGGTTGGCGGTGACGTACAGCACCCGTAGCTTCTCGGGCTCAGGTGGGCGCACCTCGACGTAGCGGACCTGCATAGGAGGGGTGCCCAAGCGGGCGATCTCTTGCGCGTGTGTTCGCTCTTCTCGTCGCCGCCGTGAGTCAGCTTGCTTCTGCTTGCTTTCGGCGGAGCGACGTTCATTGTCCTCGGCGGAGCGTAGCGACTTGGTCTTTGTGGCGATCGATCTGTCAATCGTTGCGATGTCCTTTCGCGCCTTCGCGATCTTGGACTCCGCAGCCGCGACCTTCTTGTCTTCGCGCTCCGCAGCTGACAAGGAGGATCTCACCGTTGAAGCGCTCTTCGAGCGTCTAGCTTGCTCGCGTTTCTTTCGCGCGCTCTCACGAGCGGCGGTCGCGTCCTTCTCGGCCTTCGCGAGGTCGCCAGCCAGTATCGCCTTACGACTCTGGAGACGCGCAAGCTCCGAGCGGAGTGTGTCACTTCGCGTCACGGTTCTAGCTCTCGCCCCTCGCGGCGGCTCAACGCGCCTTGCTCTGTCCCTTCGTACCACTCGCGTGGGATGAGGGCGGTACCGTTACGCCAAGTCTCAATAATCGAGTCTTGGAACCATTCATCAGCGAAGTCGGCGTGGTCGAAGGCGATGATTTGCAGTTGACCGTCAAGTTGCGTGACGGCCTCAAACATCATTCGGTATAGCTTGAGAGTGTTGTCGCGGTCTGTGTCGGAGAGCTCTGCCAATTCTCCCCCAGTTTCCCTGTCACGTGGGAAGAACGCCTGGCTTGGCTGGTCGAGGACGACAAATCGAGGCACGGGGCGGTTCGTTTCGATGAAGTAGTCCTGAAGGGCCAAGTACGCAGTGAGGTGATAACCAACCCAACTCATTCCGCTGCCGATGGCCCCCGCATCCATGTAGGCGGGACCCTGGAGCGTATCGGCGACGACAGTGAGGCGGTAAGGGTCGATCCGTACGCCGTGTTCGGAGTGTTCAAGCGGGAACTGCTGCGCGAGCGCAGTCATGCGCCTGTTGACAATGTTGAGCAGAGAGTCGACGGCAGAGCGGAGCGCCTCAGGATCCAGCTCATCCGCGAGTTCCGCTGCTTGAGCTTTGAGGTTGTCGACAGTAAGTTCAAGCTCCGCGATGGTGCCGTCGCTCTCAACTGTGGTTGTATCGAGGTACTGGGCGATGCGGCCTCGAACGAAGCTCTGTTGATTCCAGGCCCGCTGTTCTGCCGCTCGAAGGTCGTCGGAGCGGGCGAGATCTTCCAATGAACTGTTAATGTCGCTGAGTTCTGCGCGCACTTCGGCGCGCTCCCGCAGGAGCTCGGCTCGGGCGTTGGTGATGCGTGGTTGGTCTCGTTGCGCAAGCTCTATTCGGCGCGCGACTCGGCCCAGGCTTTGTTCGATCGCATCGTGCGTGGCTGTTGCGGTTAGTGTTGTTTGGCAAACCGGGCATGCCGCTTCGTCATCCGCGGTGTTTGGGATGAGTCCGATCGACGCAAGTCGAACTCGGTGCTCGTTCAACTCCGCGCTGTATTCGGTACCGACCCGGGCGAACTCGTCGAGGCCGCGAAGTTTTTCATTGATGCTTCGCAACACACTGCGGAGGTTCGTCCGACGTGTGACAAGGCTCTCGGTTTGCGCGTCACTGTCAACATCGTCCGCATGGGTCGGGGGCTGCTCGTGCTCGAGGATAGCGGTCAACAGTGTGATCGCTTCTGCGACATCTCCCGGCACAGTCTCCGATGGGATCAGTCCACTACCGCGGGCGTCAGCGATGAGGCCTGCCGCACGTCCTATCCCTAGTTCCCGTGCCGCACGTGCTTCCGCGAGGCGAGCCTCTTGGCGCCGGATTTTTCGGCGGAGTTCGGTGAGCTGTTCGCGTTTGCGGAGCGCGTCGGGGTCCTGTGCACCGAGAAAATAAGGAAACGTATCCCGGATCGTCTGCTTCTGGAAGTCACGATTTTGGTGATGGAACAGAAGGTCGGGATTGGCGACTTCTCCTTGTCCTTGGAAGTTGTAGTAGAGCGAATGACGGAAGTTCGCGGCGAGAGCTCGGCGAGTTCGGCCCTCCCCTGGCACATGCAGGTTTTCCTCGATCCCTACCAGGCCGCCGAGATAGTCAACAAGATCGTCCTTGTTCGAATTCACCTCGAGATGCTCAGCCTCAGGGACATCGCTTTCGCCAATTGAAAGCATCACCTGCGATGTAGTTGCGCCATGAGCTGGTGCGGGACGCCCGACGAAGAACCGTGTATCTCCAACGTGTGCAAGCAATCCGTACCAGGCCACGGTCTCCTGAATCGGGCCGAGTGGCACCTGCGGGCTGTCGCCGCCGAGAAGGAATCGAAGGATCCCGATGATGCTGGTTTTCCCGGTCCCGGACTCTCCCGAGATGATGTTGAGCTGTCCTGGGCGGAACGTGATCTGGCGGATCTCGCCGTCGGCGTTGTACAAGATAAGCGCGTCGAGTTGCATCATGGTTTAACTCCCCAGCGGGCGAGAATGGTCGCTTCGTCAGCCTCGGATCCTCCGAGCCACCGTCCGAGGAACTCAGCAGCCTTTATGCAATCGTTCCAGTCGTCGGTAGGGAGAAGAGTGCGCGGGCGGCGAGCAATCCTTCCTGAGGTAATCGAGCCGAGTGAGCTAGTAAGCACAGCGTGTTGCAGACCGAAGCTGATGGCTGCTCCGGTGAAGCCACGAAATGCGCGAATCCGGTTAGCGAGATCCATAAGGATAAGGGGATTGCTTCGAAGCCATGCCCACATGGAGGATGCGGTTGTGGATGGCAGTACCGCGCGAGTTGGCTTATGTAGTGCGCTGGGCAGGACCAGGAAGGCGAACGTGACCGGCATTGCGGTGTCTGACTTGCTTTCGTATGCGGCGCAGGCTTTGTTGAGAAGCAGAGCACAGAATGCCGGATTGAACAGTGTCGTAGTTTCGGATTCCCCAGTAAGGGTCGATGCGGTGGCGCTCATGCCACCTCCGCCACAGCGTTCGCCTGCGCCTCAGCCAAGCGGTGTTTCAGGAGGTCAACCCAATCGGGATGCCAGCCAATCTGCAACCTATCCGCGAGGATGTGGAGCGACCCGAGCGGAACGTAGCCTGACTGAACCTCCGAACGGATCTCCGGCAGAACCCGTTCCTGAAGCCTTTGGAACGTGTTTCGAGCAAACTTGCGTTTGTCCTCGTCACTGATGGAATCATTTTCATCCGGTTCCTCCAGCGGGAGGAACACCCGCTTCCATTCCTCCATTAGCCGCCTGTCATAGGAATCAAGTTCACCTATCGCGAGTAGCTCCTCACGTTGCCACCGTGAACGCTGGAGGAAGGCACGGTTATGGTCGTATACAGCTTGTCGGATACGTTCATGGTGAAGAAGGATGAGCCGAAGCTGCTCGACAAAAACCCGGTCATCTCTATCGACCTCGTCAGACGTAGGTTCCGGCTCATTGCCATAGTCCAACGGCAAATTGTCATCTCGGAGCGACTGCGCAATCACATGCAACTGATCCTCAATCTCACTTAGATCAATCCAATCACCCTCCCCTCGAGCCACCTTGCTGAGGTGAAGCATCGTACGCCCATGCCACCAGCCACGCAGTCGATCGATGAGGGGGCGACGCCGCCTCTGCACCACAGTCTTACGCACCGTAGCAACGAGTTGATCCGTGATCTGTTCGGCTGTCGCCGTTGCATCGAGAACAACAACGCGACCTAGAAGCGAAGTTCGTTGCGAATCATCGAGCGCGAGATACTTCGTGTAGTAGTCAAGAGAAGCTAAATTTCCGGCGGCTCGAGCAACTGTATCGAGCTTCTCTCTGGCAGCCACGATATCTTCGCCGTCGCGCGAAGGACCTAACAGCGCTGCTGCCGTTCCGGTCTGGGCTGTCGCTGTCGTATAGAGGAAGCAGGCTGAACGGTCGTCGGCCGTCTCAATCCAGTTATGCAGTGTCTTCCAGAGGTCCGGGCTGGCGTCGCCGAGAGATCCCTGCCGATCGACGTGATGCTTCGTCTGCCACAATTCCTGTGGCTTTCCCTCCGCTTCAAACGTTATGTCGTCCACGGTTTCGAGTGATAGGCGGAGACTCTCTTCTGAGTCCATACGCTGGAGCGCGATGAGCAAGGCATACTCCACCTGGGCTAGATAGCCGAGCGCCGAACCAGCGGCGCCAAAGCGATTGCTGGCGACATTGCTCATGACACGATCCTATCGTCGAGCGAGCCTCGATCCCGGGTTTCGCCTATGCCGATGCCCTTCACACCATCACTGCGGCCCGGCCGCGCGACTCCGCTGAGCTGCCGAACGCCTGTTCCAGGTACCCAGCCGTCGCTGGGTTCACGGTCTCGTTGCGGCGGATGTAGTGTTCTCGCGTGATCGCGGGGTCACTGTGCCCGAGCAGCTCGGAAGCGAGTTGGAGACCCCCGATCTCATTGATTGCGGTGGCCGCGGTGCGGCGGAACCGATGCGGCGTAACGTCTGGGATGCCTGCCCGCTCCATGACGTCGCGGAGCTGCCTTCGGACGTTGTTCGACGTATGCGGAGTACCGATGCGGGTCGAGAACAGCAGAGCGTCAGGGTGAGTGAACCGGATCCGCTCCAACCTCGCCCGGACTGCGCGGAGCGTGAAGCTTGGAAGGGCTACTCGGCGCACCGAGCGGGCCGTCTTCGGATGATCCTGCCGATGCGTCGACTCTCCTTTCCTGCTGATGATGGTGCCGCAGATCCTCACTGCAGGGATCGGCGCGTCGAGATCGAGATCCCTGAGGCGGATCGCGAGCACTTCACCGATACGGGCCGAGGTGCCGAGCAGCACCTCCATGATCTGGCCGAGTTGCCCGTCGGGGCGCGGGCCGGCTGTGACTTCTCGCTGCTCCCACGTCTTGATGCCGGATCGGATTGCTGAGATCTCTTCCCAGGAGTAGATGTCCGGGGTACGAACCGGACGTCGTAGGCGCAAGACGTGATCCATCGGGTTGCGAGGCAGGATCTCGTGGCGGACCGCGAGGGCGAGGGCGAGGCGGAGGACGACGCGCGCTTGCCGGGCACGGTTGTAACTCTGTTTCGCGAGCTGCTTGAGGAAGCAGTCGCAGCGCGCGACTCCGATCTCGCGAAGCGTGACCTCCTTGAAGAACGGGAGGACGAGGGTTCGCATGTTCCGCTCGTACAGGAGCCGGGTGGTTCGGGAGAGCCGATCTTCGAGCTCCATGTCTTCCAGCCAATAGGAAACGAGCGCGGGGAACGGGCTGTCTGCGGTCATGCCGGAGAAGCCTGGTTGGAAGAGGTCTCGCTCGGCGAGCTTCTTCTTCAGGGCGCGTTCGGCTGCAGCGCGGGTGGCGGCGGTGACTTGGACGTGGCGGCTCTTGCCGTCCCAGTCGCGGTATCTCGTGCGGGCGACGTACCGCTTCTGGACGGTGCGGGAGGTCGCGATGACGCCGAAGGTACCGATCGGGGTGCGAGGTCTAGCCACGAGGTGCCACCTCCACACTCGGGACGTGGTGGCGTAGCGAGGTAGCTTTGCTGACTTTATCGAGTTGTGAAGGATGCATCCTTCAAGTCTGGAGAAGGCCCACTCGTCGCCGAGTTCCCTACTCGCTGCACGGAGGCCGAAGCGCGTCGTTCGCGGAGGCGCTCCCTGGTGAGGAGGGCGAGGCTGATCGGGCCGATCCAGAGGAACTTGAACCCGTTCCAGAGCAACAGCGCGAACAACAGGTAGAGGCTTTCGTGCCAGCCGTGCCGAACAAGGGTGATGCACATCGCTGCAGCGAAGATGTATCCGCCGCCGAGGATGAGCATTGCGAGGATGCCCCATTTCAGGCCTCGGCGGGTGCGGATCTTGTCGAGGAGGATGTTCGTGGGCATCCGGCGGCGCAGGAATCTACGGGTGCGGATGCTGTCGTCCCAGAGTCGATGGAAAAGCATCATGGCGGGGTCTCACTTTCACACGGGAGCTATATCGGTGTGGCTGGCCCTGTGTGGTGAGTGCCCGCGTGGTGGCGAGCGGTCTGCCTCGCCCGCTAACGACGGGTTCGGCGCGTGGTTCTTCCTGCCTGTTCCCGATTCTACGTCTGACCCCATCGATCCGGTAGGTGTTGCGAGCTCTTGCGCTCAGTAGTGACATCGGGAGCGAGCGGTCGGTCTGTGGACTCAACACGCCGAGAGCAGACGTGAAAAGGAAGCGGAGCGAGATCCTAATCGACAGCCCTCCCCCTGTGCGCCCATCGAGCCGTGCCTGCCGATCGGCTACTAGCGGGTATTGCAGGGCGTTGCATCTTGATGTCACAGAGGAGTGTCGCAAGGTGGCGTCGCATAACCTAGCACGAAACGACAATCGGTCGGATACTGACTGAAATGGTTGCGGGAGCCAGATGTGATTTCATGGAGCCATGACCAGCACAACGCCCGCATCAGGTGGTAAGTCGGATGCGGCAACACCTGCCGAAACTCGGGAGTACATGACCAAGCTCTCGGGACGTGGGTATGCCCAGTTCCGGCATATCCTCGTGCAGCTTCCCGAGGAGGGGCAATCTCGCGCGAGCACGCTCGCACGGATGGTGACGGGGCGTCGCCACCGGGAGCTGCTGCTGTACTTGCTGCTGGTGTCCTGCTGGAACTGGCTCGAGGAGAACCATGAGCCGCTAGCGGCTGCGACCTGGATTCGCGCGCTGACCTCGAAGGACGGCGTGACGTGGTCGCCCTCCACCCTGTCCCGATCGTGGAAGAGACTCGAAGAACTCGGGCTGATCGAAGAGCGGAAGCGTGACGACCGTCTGGTTCGCGTCGTTCCTCGACGAGAAGACGGTGCGGAGGCGTATACCGCTCCAGGCGGACGGAAGGACCGCTGGAACACCTACTTCGTTCTGCCCGATGAGTTTTGGACACAGGAGCTCTTCGCGAAGCTGTCCCTGCCTGCTCTGGCGATACTGCTCGTCGTGGCGAAAGAAACCAGCTACCAGGATGAGTGCTGGTTCACCTACAACCGCATGGACGACTGGTACGGCCTGAAAGCCAGATCAGTACAGACCGGCGTAAGTGAGCTCAGAGACCGCGGGCTCTTGATGTCAAGAGAGGAGACCGTCAAAGCTCCTCTTTCTCCCACGGGCAAGACCGTAAGGACCTACTACTCCCTGACCGGCGAGTTCAGCTATACGGCGCGGGCGGCACGGCAGAAGACCGCGCAGAAAGAAGCACAGGCGCGCGAGCGCAAGAAGGCGGCTGCGCCGAAGGTTCGAATGAAGCCCACCAAACAGCGGAAGAAGAGCAAGTAGGAGAAGGCGGCAAGGCACATGCGAAACCAGAAGGAGGTGGTACGGATGATCAGACCCAGGTTCAGCGACGCCGGGTGGAAGACAGTGCGCTCGGCGCTCGACAGTTGGCCGCGCACACTACGTCTCTCTGTCATCATGCTGGTCGCATTCGCCCCTCCTGCTGCCATCGCATGGCTCGCCGTCGACCGGCTCATGTAAGACGAGGTCGTTCAGAGCTGACGCTGCGAACTCAAGCTCGCCGGACGCATCGTCGCGGCGGGCTCATCGTCCTGTGAGGTTGTCGCAGAGAGTCGAGCTCGGACGCGTTCGTAGTCGATGCGTTGCGCGTCGTCGAGCGGCACCGTTCCGAGCGGGCTCGACGCGGTGACGCCCCACCGATCCCGGTACGCGGCCACCGCCCGCACCACGACCGCCCGAGTCTCCGGCGTGAGCCCGTCCAACCCTGCAGCCCAGGAGGGCGGGTGGGTGAGGTGCTGCTGGACGAGGGCGTCGAGGCGCTGCTCCATGAGCTGCTCGCGTTCGTCGAGCGCGCGGCGCATGTCGGGGTCGGTGATCCCGGTGGCGCGGGGCACGAGGCCGGCGATGCGGCCGGTCGCGCGGCGGGCCGAGGGCGGGTAGGTGGTGGTGATGCGGTGGAGTCGGTAGCGCAGCAGCGATCCGAGATCCTGCACATCGTCCAGGCCACCGGCGTGGATAATGCGCGGCAGGAGGTCATCGATGTGATGGCCGTCGGCTTCGAGCCTGCGCAGCTCGGTCGTGAGGATCCCGAACGCGTCCGTCTCGACGAGCTCATCGATCGTCTCTGAGGTGAGGCCACCGGTTTCGAGGAGCCGGATCCACCGTGCCTGCCCGGCGGCCTGGGCGATGGTGTCGTATTCGGCGGCGAGCTGCTCGAGCGACCCCCACATGTCTTGTTCGACGGTGATGGTGTCGTGGGCGGACAGCTCGGCGCCGGGGTGCTGGAGGATGCCGTAGAGGATGCTGCGGGCGGTGTGCTGCAGATCCTCACGGTGCTGGTGCTCTTCGAGATGATGCTGATCGGTCGCGACATACACCGTGTTGGATTCGCGGCCCCGTGTCATCGCGACGTACAGCGATTCGCGGGTCACTTCCGGGGAATGGACGATCGCGTGCGCGGTGTCGACGGTGGAGCCCTGGGCGCGGTGCGCGGTGACGGCGTACCCGAGCTCGACATGCTCGGCGACGTAGGCGGCGGGCAGCGTGATCGTGGTGCGCCACCGAGACTTCGCCCGCCGCACCCTCAAGGATCCGTCCTCGTTCGCGCGGGCGACTTCCCACCGGTCGCCGTTCTTCACCCACCCCCGCCCCAAGGTCAGGCGGCGGTCGTTGTGGCGGGTGATGATCAGGTCGCCGCGGGAGGCTTCGTTGCCGTCGTGGAGGCGCACCCCGTCGAGCGCAACATGGCCGGCGAGGATGCGGTCGGTGCGGGCGCGGGTGTTGAGCTCGGAGACCGTGTCGAGGGTTTCAGCGATCAGCACCGTCGTCTTCCCGGCCTCTTGATCGGCCCGCCAGGCTTGGTAGGCGGCTTCGAGGATCTCGTCATACCCACCCGGCACCACCCGGCCGTGCCCGATGTAGGTGTCGATGACGTCGGTATCTCCGACCCGCAGCTGCAGGGAGGCGTGTTTCTCCCAGTCGTTGCGGAAGCGGCGCACATCCACCAGCTCGGGGGCGTCGCCGCGGTCGCGGACGAGCATCCCGAACGCCCCGCCCGCGTCCACCGCGGCCAGTTGCGCCCAATCGCCTACGAGCAGCGCTTTTGCCCCGACGCTCTGGGCGTGGGTGGTGATCGCGTCGAGCGCGAACGTGCCCGCGAGCGATGCCTCGTCGATGATCACGAGCTGCCCGGCCGTGAGGTTCCAGGTTCCGTGGCGGTGCTCGTGCAACCACTTCGCGGTGTTCTCCGTACCGATCTCCAAGTCCTCGGCGAGGACGTCCGCGGCAGCGGCCGACGGGGCGAGGCCGATCACCGATCCTGCCCCGTACCGGCGCTCCCATGCGCGCCGGAGCGCACGCATCGTCGTCGTCTTCCCCGTACCTGCGGGGCCGACGAGCACGTCGAGGGCGCGGCCGGAGACCCCGATCTTCGCGATCGCCTGCTCCTGATCCGAAGACAGGGTGTGCCCGTCCCGGTTCCGCTCCCGCGCCGCGTGCTCTACCCATGCCAGCGGCACGGTTGGCGCCGTCCTCGCGTGGGAGGCGGTGAGGAGGCGGTCTTCGGCGGCGAGCACCTGCTCCGAGGAGAACACGATCCCACCCTTCGGACGAAACACGCTCGTCCCATCCAGGCGACGGAACACGGGCGGGCTTGAGGCGAGCTCGGGTGGGGTGAGGCGGAGCGAGGCGTGCTCGGCGGCGTCGACGATCCGGCGGAGGATCTGGTCGCGGTCGGTGGTGTGGGCGAAGCGGAGCCCCATCGTCTGCCGTACTGCTTCTGCGTGCAGGTTCCACCGCTTCCAGGTCGCCGACCGATCGCCCACCTGCTCCACCACGACCTGGGCGACCTGATCGAGTACGTCGAGCGGGAGGTCGTCGGCCCGTAGCAACGGCTCCCCGGCAGCCTCAGCGAGGAGTGCGGTCGCCCAGGTCGGGGCGTCTTCACCGAGCATGCGGGTGACGCGTTCCCGCCAGCCGGTGGTGAGGTCGCTCAGCGAGTGGTGCTGTTTCGGGGGTCGGGTCTCGAGGGTAGCCTGCTGCCGGAACTGCCACAGCAGCTTCCCCGACGGCTGCCGGCCGTGCTTGTCCACGTATTCGGCGACGAGGCGATCCTTGACCCGCTCGATATCGCGGGTGCGGGAGGAGAACTCGTCCATGAGTTCCTGCGGTACTCCGGCGATCTCCCACGCGGTCGACCGGCCCGTGCCGCGGTCGCGGGCCTCCCAGCCGACGCCGAGGGTCTGGGTGAGGTGGTCGGAGAGGACAGCGTTGTAGTGCTCCGAGAGCCCGGTCACCGCGGCATGCAGGGCACGGGAATCGAGGGTGCGCCACTTCCCGTCCTGGACGGCCTGGACACGGTTCGCGACGACGACGTGGGTGTGGAGCTGCGGGTCGGACGCTCGCGAATCGTAGTGATCGTAGGCGGTCGCGATCACACCCCGAACCTCGACCTGCGCGACCGCGCCGCGCGGCCCTTTTGCACCGACCCGCGTCATCGCGACATCCCGCTCGAGCACCGCGATCACGTCCTCGATCGCCGCGTGATGGGCCTGCGCGATCAGTGCCTGCGTGCCACCGTCGGCGACGGCCCACAGCGTCGAGACCGACTTCGGCACCGAGAACGTCAGATCGAACCCCGCCACCGGGGCGTTCGTCGGCTTCTGCGCCTCCTCCGCCTCGATCAGTGCCCGCTGCACCGCCCGCTCACCCGGCGCCAACGAGTTAGGGAGCAGCGCGATACGGCGTTCTGCGCGTTCGGTGGCGGTGGCGAACTTCCGGTACGGGCGCCCCAGCTGCTCACCCGTGTTGGGATCCTGCCCGTACCCCATGAGCCGTCGCAGCTGCTCCTCGCTCACCACAGTTCCCGAGGTGATGTTCCCGGTGAGACCGGGAAGGCCAGCCCCGAGCCAGGAACCCGGCGGGGTGCCTGCTTCGAGGTAGTACCTCGTCAACGCCGAAGCAGCGTCACGGTCACCGTCACCGATCACGACAGAGTTCAGCAGGTACCGGTACCCGTCACCGGCCGTCATCACCCTGATTGACAATGTCATGAGCACCCGCCCAGCAGGTTGGCTGGGAAGCTAGGAGCGGTCGATCGGGCCGTGCGATCGCGGATCGGTGGCTGTCGGCTGCGACACGGCATCCGGGTCGAGCTGGCGTTCACGCTGCTCAAGGAACCGCCGGTAGTTGCTGAGCTCTTCGGCGGCGAGCGGATCATGCTCGGGCCACGCCAACAGGGACGACTCAGTCCCCGCGTCCATCAGCGTGTTCCGCAGGCTCTGCACCTGGGCTGACGCGGGGCTGAGCAGCCCGCCGGCACGCAGAGCCTGGGCAGAGCCACGAGCCTGATTCCCACCCATCGTGACAGCCGTCGAGCCGTGCTCCTGGAACGCAGTACTGGCCGCATCGACCACCCGAGCCACAGAGTCCAGCATGCGAATGAGAGGATCCAGCACGTCGACGACCAGCTCGGGATGCTCACGCAGGACGCTCCGTCCACCATCAAGCCTCTCAGCCTGTTCAGCAATCGCGCGCGCAATGTCAGCAAGCTCAGTTGATGTGGACATCACCGGCTCCTTCCCGAAGCGGGGCCAGCGGAACGGCCGCCTCATCCGGAAGGTGCGCGCATGCTCAACCACGCGGCGTGTCCAGCACCTCCATCATCTGAAAGTCCTGCCCATCGTCCTCTCGTTCGCGATCATTCTCGCGCTGCTCCCGTTTGAGATCACCGGCATACTGGGCGTGCCGCCGTCGTCTTCGTCCGCGAGATTACCGAAGTCATCGTGTTCGGTAACGGTCTCCGTGCCGCACACGCCACACGACAATTCTCGGTGCAGCACCTACCCCGCTATCCGCCACCGCGACTGCCGAACGATTCTGAGCGCGGTTTTGGGGTGCGCTCACCATGCGACGTACGGAACAATGCACCCGCCCCATCTTTGTGTTCATGCCAGGCGCACGCAGGCGCACTGGGAGGCCGCAAGCGTGCCCTCGACGGCTTCTGTCTCCTCACCTAGCTCACGAGGCACGTGGTCACCAGTCTCCCGTTCCGCGTCGCTAGCAACATCAATGGCCTCGGTCTTCTTCTCGCGGTGCCACAGGATCGGCGCCGCGATGGCCCCAGCGACGGCGAGCGCTGCGAGGATCGACCAGGCGAGCGTGAATCCGGACGCTGTGCCGACCCATCCCGCGATCGGGTAGGTGACGAGCCAGGCGAGGTGAGACAGTGAGAACTGTGCCGCGAAGGCCGCCGGGAGCTCGCGCTTCGCGACCGAACCTCGGATGACGCGTCCGGTGGGCGTGACGATCAAGGCCATTCCGCCGCCGATGACTACCCAGATCGGTGCCGTGATCATCCAGGAGGCCGCCTGGATGGCGGTCATCGCGACGGCCGCCAGCACGCCGGCAAGCAGGACCGCGGCGCCGGTCATCATCACGACCCGCTCGGCGATCCGATCGAGTACGCGTGGCAGGAACAGGGCGACCAGCAGTGTGCCACCGCCGGAGGCTGCGAGCATCCAGGCGACGTCGGCCTGCGTGCCGCCCAGTTGATCGCGGACGTAGTTGACCGTATTGACCACCACGATCGATCCGGCTGCGGCGACCACCACGTTCAGCGCCATGACGCCGCGCAGACGAGGAGTCGCGAAGAAGACCTTCACGCCTGAGGTGACCCGGTTCCACGCACCCGCGTGCCCACTCGGTGCCGCGTTGGGGATGCGGGTCGAGAGCACCAGGAGGGCGGAGATCACGAAGCCCACCGAGGTGCCGACGAACAGCCAGTTGAACGTCATGAACGTCAGGGCGACCGCCGCGAGCACCGGACTGAGCAGGCTCTCCATCGTGTAGGCCACCTGGGAGGCGGACAGCGCCCGCGTGTAGTCGGACTCCTCGGTCACGATGTCGGGGATGACCGCCTGGAACGTCGGCGTGAATGCCGCAGAAGCCGCCTGCAGCACCCCGATGAGAACGTAGATCTGCCAGATCTCGCTTACGAACGGCAGAGCGAGCACCACGGCTGCGCGCACCACGTCGAGCAGGGTCAGGAACATCCGCCTCGGGAGCCGGTCGGCATAGGCCGCCGCCAGAGGCGCGATCACGACGTACATGACCATCTTGATCGTCAGCGCCGTCGCAAGCACCGCCCCCGCGCTCGGGCCGGCGAGCTCGTAAGCGAGCAGACCGAGGGCGACGGTCGCCAACCCCGTCCCGAACAGGGCGATGATCTGCGCGCTGAACAAGTGACGGAAGTCGCGGATCGCGAACAAACGCATGGGGTTCTCCTGACCTTCGTGGAAACTCTCCACCATCAACCATATACCCCCTAGGGGTATTCCCGTCAGTCTGCGCATGGCGGAGCACGGAGCTGCTCGGCGGGATACGGAGCCAGTCGGCCTCGGCCGTGCCGATCACTCCCGCCGTCGGCGGATGCACACCCGGGCCCGGTAAACTCCGGTGTATGGCGATGACGGCGGCAACGCGATCCAGGAAGGGCCTTCAGGGCCTCCGGCGCGTCGTGCTCGGAGGGCTGCTGGCGGCAGCGGTTGTCCTCGGCCTGCTGGCCATGCACACGCTGAACATGCACGGCACCGCGGCCGCCCACGCGCCCGCGGCGATCTCGGTCTCCGCCAGCGACGCCGTGGGCGCTCATCACGCCACGGCGGGCGCCCATGAGTCCAGCGGCACTGCCAGTGATGTCGGTGGTACGTGTGCGGACTGCGGGGGTGGCGACCATCTGGGCATGGCGATGGCATGCGTGCTCGCATTACTGCTCGTCCTTCTCATCCTGGTGCCGCCTCGGCTTCTGCCTGGATGGATGCACACCGCACCCCGGCCGCCCCTCGTGGCGCGTTTCATCGACCGGCTGTTGCCTCGGGCGCCGTCGCTGCACGTTCTCTGTATCAGTCGCACGTGATGGAGCGGTGAACCCGGCGCACACCAGCGCCGACGGTTCCCCTCTCTCATTCACGCGGTGCCCGCCCGGGTGCCGCGCCACTGAAGCGACTGTTGATATTGGAGAACACTCATGAAGTTTCGCACCGCGGCGACCGCCGCACTCGCCCTCACCGCCGCGCTGGTCCTGGCCGGATGCTCGGCCGGAAGCGAAGACGAGGACTCGATGCCGGGCATGGACCACGGCTCGTCCGAGCAGGCAGCCGACGCCAACGACGCGGACGTGATGTTCGCCTCGATGATGATCGTGCACCACGAGCAGGCCATCGAGATGAGCGACATCGTCCTCGCCAAGCAGGATGTCAACCCCGAGGTGGTCGAACTGGCCGAAGCGATCAAGGCCGCCCAGGGGCCCGAGATCGAACAGCTCCAGGGGTGGCTGGACGACTGGGGCGTCGACCCCGAGGAGCAGCAGATGGACGGGATGGACCACAGCGACGGCATGATGACTGAGGACGACATGGCCGCCCTCGAATCGGCCGACGGACCCGAGGCCTCGCGACTGTTCCTGGAGCAGATGATCGTCCATCACGAGGGAGCGGTCGAGATGGCCCAGACGCAGGTCGATGACGGCAGCAACCCCGACGCCATCGAGCTCGCGCAGACCATCATCGACGCGCAGACCACCGAGATCCAGCAGATGCAGGACCTCCTGGCCACCCTCTGATCGACCGTCAGGGTCGGTGCCGCGGCGAGAGCGCCCGGCACCGACCCTTCCGACACTCTTGAAGGATCGCACCATGCCCCACCCCGCCGCGCCTCACCGGCGAAAACTGATCGTCGCCGCCGCCGCGACGCTCGCCGCCGCCCTCGTCCTCACCGGATGCGCCACTGCACCCTCGCACGAACCCGCGTCGCCCTCGACCAACAGTCAGGCCGTCGACACCGGCTTCCTGGCGGACCACGACCTTGACGGCCTGGACGCCGCACAGGTCATCGAACGGCTCGACACGATGCCCGTCGCCGACCGACCCACTGATCTGATCGCATCCGTGCAGCCGGATGCGCTCGTGCTCACCGACGACCAGAAGCGCGAGACACGTCTGCCGATGCCCGAAGACGAGGTGTACATCTCGGTCGCCCCCTACCGGGAACAGACCCACGACTGCTACTTCCACAGCCTGACCACCTGCCTCGGCGAACTCGCCAACACCGAAGTCCAGGTTACCCTCACCGGCGAAGACGGAGACGTGCTCCTCGACGAGGTGCGGCAAACCTACGACAACGGGTTCGTCGGCATCTGGGTGCCTCGCGACATCAAAGCAACTCTCAGTGTCGAACACGAAGGGCAGGTGGGAACCACGACCATCTCTACGATGAACGAAGACGACCCGACCTGTATCACCGCGGTGCAACTGACCTGATCGCACAGCATCCATGCTGCTATTTCGCACGCATAAAACGATGCCTCGGTCGGCCATTCCATGCCGCGAGCGACAGGGAAGGCCGACCGAGGCGGTGGCATCGAATCGGTTGCCGTTGAGTATTGTGCCCGGCAACCACTGACGAGCTCAGCTTGGAAGGGCTGCAGCCCGTTGTGCGTAGCGTGCCTGGGCCACAGAATCCGACGGAATTACGAGAGTCGGAAGCGTGGCGTGATGGAGCACGTTCGCTGAGGTGCTCCCAAGCACAGTGGCCTTGAGACCGCGGTGCCCTCGAGAACCGATCACGATGAGCTCGACGTTCAGCCGATCGGCGGCATCGAGGATCGCTTCGGAGGCGGTAGCAACCGTTGAGGATACGAGCGACTCGGCCTTGAGGCCCTTCGACTGAGCCAGTTCCGCCCCTTCGGCGGCGATCTTTTCGGAGGCGTCGAGTGCGGCCCTGTCGAGTGCGTCGAGCTTCTCCAGTGCCGGATGACCCTGGAGGTGCGCAGCGAATCCTTCCATGGGCTGCCGTGCGTAGAACACGACGGCTTCCGTGCCCGGGAAAAGAGAGGAGGCGGATTCGATGGCGTACTTCGCGTTGGGTGAGCCATCGTAGGCGATCAGCAATCTCGGTACAGACATGGTGCTCTTCTTTCGTTCAGTAGTTGGATGTGACGCGATGCAGCGTTACGAGACTGGCAGTGCGCGAGTAGGTCGCTTGGTGCGGAAGAACATCGGGACGAGGATCGCACCGGCGAGGGCAATGATCCCGGCCGCAACGAACGCCGCCGAGTACCCCTGAGTGAGCGCTTCGGTGTCACCGAGCTGTCCCGCGCCGAAGCCTGCAGCGACGGCAGACACGACGGCGAGACCGATCGCGGACCCGACCTGGTAGCTGGTATTCACGATGCCCGAGGCGAGACCGCCTTCCTCGGGCGGGGCTGCAGAGATGGCAACTTGCAGCGAGGGGATGAAGGCAAGTGCCTGCCCGAAGGCCACGATGAGCGAGGGTCCGAATGCGTCGACCCAGTAATTGCCGTCGGGTCGAATGAAAGCCATCCACCCGAGGCCCACCGCGAGGATGACGAGGCCGAGCACGATGGGGACCTTCGGTCCGACTGCCGCGATGATCCGAGGAGCGAGCACGATCATGCCGAGCATGATCAAAATCGTCATCGGAAGAAGAGCTGCTCCTGCGGGGAACGCGGAGAAGCCGAGAACCTGCTGCAGGTACAGGTTCAAGAAGAACCACATGGGCACCCACGCCCCGCCGAGCAGCACCTGCGCAAGGTTTGCGGCGCCCAGGTTGGGAGAACGGAAGATCGACAGCCGCATCAGAGGCTCGCGCTTGACGCGCTGGATGATGACGAACAACACAAGGAGGGTGACGCCGAGTCCGATCGCGATCCACGTCTCTGGCGACGCCCACCCGGCGACTTCAGCGCGCACGATTCCGTAGACCAGCGCCGCGAGGCCCACAGTTACCGTGAGCGCACCGATTACGTCAACCGACCCGCGCGCGCCGAGCTTACCGCCAGGCAGCGCCTTCCACATGACCAGCAGCACGAGCACCGCGATAGGCACATTAATGAGGAACACCCACGGCCAGGAGGCGAACTCAGTGATCACACCGCCGAGGAAGACACCGGCGGTGCCGCCGGCAGGAGCGGCCGCCCCGTAGAATGCCATCGCCTTCGTGAGCTCCTTCGGGTTTGCACCGAACAGCATCATCAACAGCGTGAGCGCGGCCGGCGCGATGAGCGCAGACCCCGCCCCTTGGAGCACCCGGCCGAGCAGCTCGACCGGCACGTTACCCGCGAGGCCTGCAACGAGAGACCCGATCGCGAGGATCACCCAGCCGGTCGCGAACATCCTGCGCGGCCCGAACAGATCGGACAGGCGCCCGCCGAGGAGCAGGAGTCCGCCGAGCGCGATCACGTAGGCGTTGAACACCCAGGAGAGATCGTGCGGGGTGAAGCCGAGATCGACTTGCATACGGGGCAGGGCGACTCCGATGATCGAGGCGTCCATGATGACCATGAACTGGGCCAGCGCGATGAGGAAGAGGCCCCACCACCGGGCGCTGCTTGTTGGAGGGGACGAGGACATATTTGGGCTCCATTCGAGTTGGGGGGCAAAAGGTCGTATGACGCCTTCAATATATACCCTAGGGGGGTAGGGTAACAACACGGCGATGCCGGTGCGCTCAGTTGCATGAACCTGCGCGAGGTTCACTCCCGGGGATTACCCGAGTCCGACCGGTCCCCCGCACGTCTGCAGCGCTCAGTTCTCCGTCATGAGCGGCGTCGATGCAGGCGCGGCCTGCCCACGCCGCGGAGCGACAGCTTGCAGCGACGTTGCTAGGGCGGCAAACAAGGTTAGTGAGGCAACTTGATTGACGCGATGCGTCGCGCCCGGGAGGTCGCGGCGGTCATGCGCTCGCAGCCGTCCGCCACGGTTCGCATTCGACGGCTAGTCTCGGCTGCCCTCGCCGCCTCAGTCAACGGCCCACCCGCTGCATGTCACGCGTTGGATTCTGAGCGCCATCCTGCGTGGTGAAGCCGTTCAAATCCTTCGAGAAGGATGTCGAGCGCAAATACGAACTCGGCCTCCTCGTCGCAGTCTGCGCCCGCATGTGACCCTGTGGAGGCCATGCGGACGATGGCCGGGTACGCCTCGGCGTACGCCGCGAGGGCCGCTGCCCGCTTCGAGACATCGGCGGGCAGTGAGGGCGTGGGCATGACATCCCGAGTGAAGCCCCACATACGCGTGCTGAGCGCATGCATAGCGTGGTGCACGAGGTCCGCGGAGAGGCCCCCGCGAAACATGGCGCCCATCAGCGCATCCATATGAGAGAGCACAGCATCGCCCGCCATCCTCCGAGTCTCAATCGCCGTGCGCACCCACGCGTGGCGCGCCGTCGCTGCTCGCGCCGCGAGGATGCGTGCTCGGAGCTCGCGCCGCCAGTCGTCATCCTGGATCGGGACGTCGAACCCCGCGACGATCCGCTCGACCATCACGTCGATCAGTTCCTCGCGATTCGCCACGTGCTTGTAGAGCGCCATCGGGGTCACGCCGAGAGCTTGCCCCAGACGCCGCATGCTCAGCCCGCCCAGGCCGACCTCGTCTGCCAGCGCGATGGCGGCAGTTAGCACGGTGTCGCGGTCGAGAGGAGGCCTGACGCTTGACACATATACAGCGTATACCTAAGCTGGCCACTGCCGGTATGCGCCGTAGACCAGGAGGGGCCTTCCATGAGGCACCAGAATCGCGTCTACGCGCGCAGCGCAGGCATCGTCTACCTCGTCACGCACGTGACCTCTGTGACTGCCGTGGCCGCGTACGCAGCTTCGTCCGTGGCGTTGGGGGTGGCGCTCGAGTTCATCCTCGCGCTCGGCTGCCTGCTCACGGGCCTGCTGCTCCTCCCGCTGCTGCGCCCCGCCGGCGAGGTGCGAGCATTCACGTTCGCGTTTCTCCGCACGCTCGAGGCTGCCGTTATCGCGGCCGGAACACTCCCGATGCTCGCGTTCCTATGGACCGATGCCGCGGGTACGGTGGCGGGTGAATCGCTTGAGGCGCTGCACACCGCCGCGTTCCTCGTCGGCCAGTGTCTGGTGATCAGTGTCAACACGATCGTCCTGGGGCGGTTGCTCCTGGAGTCGGGCCTCGTTCCCCGTGCTCTCGCCGTCCTGGGCCTGATGGGCGGCGTCTTGGTGCTGGGCAGCAACGCGGCGCAGCTGTTCGGGCTCGTGCCCCTGAACGGCGCGGTCGCGGGCGCGTGCGCCGTACCCCTCTTCGCCTTCGAGCTCTGGTTCGCGTTCCACTTGATCATTGCGGGGCTCCGGCCACGCACCGACCCGAGCACGGCAGTAGTCCCGGACGCCATCCGGCCACGTGACGAATCCACCACTCATCGGAGAGCGCGACTTCGCGCCTCCACCTAGCCCCCGCCAACAGAGCGCCGGCGATGGTCGGCGCCCTGAACGATCGCTGTCAGTCGCGGATTGAGCCGATTTTTACAACTGCTCAACTGCCTTTGCCCTCGGCCGGTCCCGTTCACGAACCAAGTGCCACGTGGGGTTCCCGCTCGGTGTTATCGATCCGGCATGCTTGATGCGTGCCGACTACCTCATTAGTCGACCCCCGTGCGGACAAGCGACTGTGATACGCGCAGGTACCGACCGAGGCTTTGGGCCCAGTGGAGGTGCCTACGGGATTCGAACCCGTGTGAACGGCTTTGCAGGCCGCTGCCTATCCTCTCGGCCAAGGCACCAGGAGTTCAGTCGCCGGCGGTGAGTCCGGCGACAAGGTTGAAGGCTCCGGTGAGGACGTTCAGTGCCACCACGCCGACGACGTCGGCGATCTCTCGGTCGCTGTACCCGAAGCCGCGCAGTTCCTCCACCTGAGCGTCGGTGATGGACGCGGGCTCCCGGTAAACCCGTATGCCCAATTGGATCATGGCTGCGATGGAGGGATCGTGCGAGGTGCTTTGCTGCGCCCGGGAGATCTCGTTCTCCGAAAGCCCCAGGGAGCGGGCGGCGTCGATATGAGAACGCAGGCACATACCGCAGCCCTGTTGCGTCTGCACGGCGATCGAGACGAGCTCGCTGACTCTGCGGTCGAGCTTCGCCCTGCGCATCGCCTTGCTCAACTGCAGGTAGCCGCCGAGCACGGCGGGCGAGTGAGCCATGGTCGCCACCATGTCACCGACGGTGCCATGTCGCTCGACGAGCTCGCCCAGGAGATCACGGGAGGCCCCCACAGCAGAGGCCGGGGTGAGTTGGGAGAATCGCGGCATGATGCTCTCCTTCATCGGGTCGAGGCTGGTGGAACGTTGCGAGCGACGGCTCCAGGAGGAGGATTGCGTCTCAGGAGCGCACCAGGCGGTTGATCGCGTCAGTGGCTTCCTGGATCTTCGCCTTGCCTGCATCGTCACTGAGCTTGGCGGCGTCGAGCACGCAGTGTTTGAGGTGATCGTCGAGCAGCCCGGTGGCGACGCCTTGGAGGGCGCGAGTGAGCGCACTCACTTGGGTGAGGATGTCGATGCAGTACTTCTCCTCGTCGATCATCTTCGCTATCCCGCGTGCTTGCCCTTCGATGCGCTTCATGCGCTGCAAGTACTGAGTCTTGTCGTCGATGTAGCCGTGATGACCGGCGGCGACGTCATTCTCCGATGTCATGGGAATCCTTACTGTTGGCGTTCCAAAACAGAACGGGTACTGGCTGAGGGTGTGAGGTCGATGCTGCGCAGCAACTGCGCGTTCAGCGCGACCACGACGGTCGACAGCGACATTAGGATCGCGCCGACAGACATCGGGAGTACGAAGCCGACTGGTGCCAGGATACCGGCCGCTAGCGGCACCGAGATGAGGTTGTAGCCGGCTGCCCACCAGAGGTTCTGCTTCATCTTGCGGTACGCAGCGCGGGAGAGCTCGATCACGGAGAGCACGGAGCGGGGATCGGAGCTAGCGAGGATGACGCCGGCTGAGGCGATCGCCACGTCCGTGCCAGCTCCGATCGCGATGCCGACGTCGGCCTGCGCGAGCGCAGGGGCGTCGTTGACGCCGTCGCCGACCATCGCGACCTTCTTGCCCTCGTGCTGCAGAGCGGCGACCTTGCCAGCCTTGTCCTCGGGGCGCACGCCGGCGATCACGCGGTCGATGCCAAGCTCGCGGCCGACTTCACCTGCCACTGCTTCGGCATCGCCGGTGATCATGACGACCTCGACACCGAGCCTGTGCAGCGCGTCGACGGCGTCGCGGGATTCCGGCCGGATCTCGTCTGCGAGTCGGAGCCCGCCGACCACCTGACCGTCGCGGATCACGTGCAGGATGATCGCGCCCTCTTCCCGCCATGCGTCAGCATCGCCGACTTCCGGCTGGCCGGTCTCCTCGAGCAGTCGCGGTCCGCCGACCCGGACCACGCGTCCGCCGACGGTGGCAGTGACACCGACCGCCGGCGACGACGAGAACCCGCTCGCGGACTCGAGGGTGAGGCCGCGATCTTTCGCCGAGGCGACGATCGCTCTCGCGAGCGGATGCTCGCTATCGGCCTCGGCCGCGGCGGCAAGCGCAAGCACCTGGTCGGCGTCGAGATCCCCTGCCGGCGCGACCGCGGTGACCGTGGGCTCCCCCTTGGTGAGGGTGCCGGTCTTGTCGAAGAGTACCGCGTCGACCTGGCGCATGGATTCCAGCGCCAGGCGATCCTTGATAAGCACCCCGCCGCGCGCGGCGCGCTCGGTTGCGATCGACACGACGAGCGGGATCGCGAGGCCGAGCGCATGCGGGCAGGCGATCACGAGCACCGTGATGCTGCGCACCACTGCGGAGTCCGGGTCGCCCGTGAGCGTCCATGCGATCGCGGTTACCACTGCGGCGCCGAGCGCGAACCAGAACAGCAGTGCGGCGGCGCGGTCGGCGACGCGCTGAGCGCGCGAGGACGAGTTCTGCGCCTCGGCGACCAGACGATTGATCCCGGCGAGAGCGGTGTCGTCGCCGGTGGCCGTTATCTCCACACGCACACCGGAGTCCGTAGCGACCGTGCCGGCGATCACCGCCTCACCTACGCCTCGCGTCACGGTGCGCGATTCTCCTGTGATCATGGATTCGTCCATTGCCGCCCGACCGTCGACGATGCGACCATCCGCCGGAACGCTCCCGCCGGGACGGACGATGACGATGTCGCCCACGCGCAGGTCAGTTGGATCGACGGTGAAGACCTGATCGCCGTCCACGCGCTCCGCTTCATCGGGCAGCAGCGCGGCCAGCGAATCAAGCGCGGATGTGGTCTGCGCGAGAGATCGCATCTCGATCCAATGGCCAAGCAGCATGATAACGACCAGCAGCGCGAGTTCCCACCAGAACTCGAGCTCGTGGTGCACGAGGCCCAGGGTCGCTCCCCAGGATGCGAAGAACGCTACGGTGATCGCCAGGGCGATCAGCAGCATCATCCCAGGCTTGCGGGACCTCAGTTCACTCCACGCCCCCGTGAGGAACGGCCAGCCACCCCAGCCGTACATGACAGTGCCGAGCACTGGCGCGATCCACATTGCCCACTCGGGCACTTCGTAGCCGAGCAGCATTGCGAACATGGGAGAGCACGCCACCACGGGGACGGCGATCAGGAGGTTGATCCAGAACAGGCGGCGGAACTGCCCGACATGGTCGCCATGCCCACTATGCCCACCATGCCCACCATGACCGCCATGCGCGTCATCACCGGCGTGGTTGTCGGTCGTGTGCGCGTCACGACCGGGGTGGTGCTCTAGGCCGTTATGCCTGTGGTGCGGGCCGGCGTGCTCGACTGAGTCCATCTGCATGACGTCGTGCTCAGGGCTCAAGTGGACCCGGGAACTGGCGTCAGCGCGGGAGTGATCGTGATGCGTCTGCGGCTGCGGCTGCGGCTGCGGCTGCGGCTGCGCGTGAGGGTCAGTCATGATCTGCTCCTTGATTCTGCGAGTAGTACTAGTTTCGGGTAGATATCAGACCGATACCTCGTGGAGTCGCTGCCCCCACTGGTAGACGGTAGCCACTGCGTCGATACCTGTGACTCCGCTTACGGTGCCGCCCACCTCGTGCCGGATCACGAATTCGTGGCCGTCCTCACGGTGGCTGTCGGCACCGCCGATGTAGCCGACGGCCGAGATCATGCGCCCGTGGACCATCGCCTTGTAGGGGCTGCGCGGCGTATAGGCGCCGGGATCGTCTCCGATGCTGAGGTGGTGCAGGGCAACCTGCGCGGCATGTCCACCCTGAGCGGCGGCATCCTCCCAGTGGTCGATGCGCCACGCGCCCAGCGCTTCGTCATAGTGCCTCGCGACACCTCCGGCTGCAAAGACGCCTGCAGGTTCGGCGCGGAGATGGCCGTCGACGTCAACACCGGTCGTCCACGGTGCCGGCCCGGAAGGGATCGTCCCGAGTGCGACGAGGAGGAAATCGGCAACGACGGGGTTACCTTTATCAAGGGTGATCGCGACGCCTGAGTCGGCCTCATCGACGTGCTGGATAGTGCGACCAAATCGGGTCTGCACCGTTGCGGCGTGGTCAGCAGCAATGCGTTCGGCTACTGGGGAGCCGAAGGCTCCGGTGCCCGGGATCTGGCTGCGGGCAATCAGTATGACCTCATCTCCATCGGCACGCAGTGAAGTTGCCGTCTCAGCGGCGATGATTCCGCCGCCGTAGATCGCCACGCGTGCGGGCCGTCCGAGGCCTGTCCGCAGCTCGCGGATGTGCAGCGCGTCCTCCAGAGAGTGCAACGTGCTGATCCGGAGCAGATCGCTGGCGGTCTCCCGTCTGGTGACATCAGTGGTAAGGAGGCGAGGCTTGCTTCCGGTTGCGACAATGAGCGCGTCGTAGGCGAGCTGCGTGCCAGAGGCCAGCTGCACCTGCTTGGCTGAGGTATTGACTTCCAGCACGGTGTCGGCGACGAGCTCGACCTCCGGCAGAGGGAGTGTGATGGCCTCCGGGGGTGTCGGGCCGAACGCGATGCCCTTGATCAGCATCCGTGTGTACGGGGTCTCACCGGTCTGAGCCACTAGCGTCACCCGCACGTCGTCGCGGGATGCGAGACTGCGCGCGGCGGCGGCTCCGGCAGCTCCTGCGCCGAGGATGAGAACGTGCGGCGTGGCGGTCATGGCGGAAACTCCTGGGCTGTGTGCGAAATGGGTGTCGGTTCTAGACAGGTGCTGCGTCTACGAGCGCACGAGGCGAGCGATGGCTTCGGTGGCTTCGGTGATCTTCTGGTCGGCGGATTCTCCACCTGCGACGGCAGCGTCGAGGACGCAGTGCCGCAGGTGGTCGCCCAGTAGACCGATGGCCACGGTTTCGAGAGCGTTGGTGATCGCTGAAATTTGGGTGAGGATGTCGATGCAGTAGCGGTCCTCGTCGACCATGCGGTCGATGCCGCGTACTTGTCCTTCGAGGCGTCGTAGACGGTTACGGTACCTTGCCTTGTCGCTGATATAGCCGTGCACCGAGCTCTCGCCATGCTCGCTCGTCGGACAGATGTCGCTGGCAGGGGTCGTGACGGTCATTTTGCTTCGCTCCGATCAGATGGCGGGGTGGCGCCCTCACCTGGCCGCGCCACCCCGCACGCTGGTGGGTTTACGCCATGTTCGCCGCGTACTTGGCGGGGTCCGAGTCGAACGCGGGACCACAGCCGGCGCAGCAGAAGTAGTAGCGCTGGCCTTCGAAGTCACGGAACAGACCGGCTGCCTCGGCAGCTGTCTTGTTGACGGGGGTCCCGACCATGACCGGGCAGGTGGTCATGTCGCCTGCGCCGCCGAGGAGGTTGTCGCGGCCGTTGCCGGCCGCTGCCGGGTTCGGGGCGGAGGTGCTGCAGCAGCTGGACGTAGCCTGGGTGTCATTCGTCATAGTGAGTCGTTGCCTTTCGTTCTGGTGTGGGTGGTGGTGGTTCAGAGCGTCACTGCTGGGTGACGCTCTTGAACCCGCGCAGGCGGAGGCTGTTGCCGACGACAAAGACGCTGGAGAACGCCATCGCCGCACCTGCGAGCATGGGGTTGAGCATGCCCAGCGCTGCAACCGGGATCGCTGCGGTGTTGTAGGCGAATGCCCAGAACAGGTTGGTCTTGATCGTTGACAGAGTCTTCCGCGAGAGCCGGATCGCGTCGACGGCGGCCCGCAAGTCGCCGCGTACGAGCGTGATGTCGGATGCCTCGATTGCCACGTCTGTGCCCGTACCCATCGCCAACCCCAGGTCGGCCTGGGCAAGCGCGGGTGCGTCGTTGACGCCGTCGCCGACCATCGCGACGGTCTTGCCCTCCTGCTGCAGCCGGGTGACGACCTCCACCTTGTCCTTTGGGAGCACCTCGGCGATGACCTCATCGATGCCGACCTCGGCCGCGATCTGGCGGGCCACGGCTTCGTTGTCACCGGTGAGGAGCACAGGGGTCAATCCAATCTCCTTGAGCTCGCGGATCGCCTCGGCGCTGGTGGGCTTGACGGTGTCGGCGACGATCAGGATGCCGCGTGCGCGCCCATCCCAGCCGATCGCCACGACCGTCTTGCCCTCCCTCTCGGCGCGTGCCTTCGCCTGTGCGATGTCGGTGGAGAGGTGCTGCGACCAATCAGCGAGCAGGGACTCGCGGCCGACTACGACAGCGGCACCGTCGACGATGCCTTGCACGCCCTTGCCCTCAACGTTCGCGAAGTCCTCCGGGGCCGGCAGCTGACCGACCTCCTGCGTGGCGCCCTTGGCGATCGCCTGCGCGATTGGGTGCTCGGAAGCATCCTCCAACGCACCGGCGAAGCGCAGAAGTTCGGCACGATCCACGCCGGACTCGGTGATGACGTCGACGAGGGTCATCTTGCCGGTGGTGACGGTGCCGGTCTTATCAAGCACCACCGTGTCGACCTTGCGGGTCGACTCCAGTACCTCGGGGCCCTTGATGAGGATGCCCATCTGCGCCCCGCGGCCGGTGCCGACCAGCAGAGCCGTGGGGGTGGCGAGACCCAGCGCGCAAGGGCAGGCGATCACGAGCACCGCGACCGCGGCGGTGAACGCCGCGGCGACGGGGAATCCTGCGCCCAGCCATGCGCCGAGGGTGACGAACGCGACCACGATCACGATCGGCACGAAGACGCCGGAGATGCGGTCGGCCAGGCGCTGCACCTCGGCCTTGCCGGTCTGCGCATCCTCGACGAGCTTGGCCATCTGCGCCAGCTGCGTGTCCGAGCCGACACGCGTCGCACGCACAACCAGGCGGCCCCCGGCGTTCACTGTGGCGCCGGTGACGGCGTCGCTCTCGCCGACCTCGACGGGCACCGATTCGCCCGTGAGCATGGAGGCGTCCACCGCCGACGTGCCAGAGACGACAACTCCATCGGTGGCGATCTTCTCACCCGGGCGCACGATGAATTCGTCATCGACCTGCAGCTCGGATGTGGGGATCTTCACCTCAGCACCGTTACGCAGCACGGATACTTCCTTCGCACCGAGCTCGAGCAGTGCGCGCAGCGCGGCTCCGGCCTGGCGCTTGGAGCGCTTCTCGAAGTAACGGCCCGCGAGGATGAACATCGTCACACCTGCGCCGACTTCGAGGTAGATGTTCGCCGCGCCGTCCGACGGCGCGATCGTCAGCTCAAAGGGGTGCGTCATGCCGGGGGTGCCCGCGGTGCCGAAGAAGAGCGCGTAGAGCGACCACAACAGTGCGACCGACGTGCCCATTGAGATGAGCGTGTCCATCGTCGCGGTGCCGTGCTTGAGGTTCGTCCACGCGGCCTTGTGGAAAGGCCAGGCTGCCCAGATGATGACCGGTGCAGCCAGGGCCAGCGACGCCCACTGCCAGTAGGTGAACTGCAGTGCGGGGATCATCGCCATCGCGATCACGGGTACCGTGAGTACGATTGAACCGATCAGCCGGTGCCGCAGCGAGGTGAGCTCACTGTCTTCCTCATCGCCCGATTCGGTCTCCGACGCGCTCACCTTGGTGTTCTTGGGCTTGGGCAGGGCTGCCGTGTAGCCGGTCTTCTCTACCTCGGCGATCAGCAGCGCCGGATCGTATCCGTCGGGGATCGTGACCTTGGCCTTCTCGGTGGCGTAGTTGACCGTGGCCTCGACGCCGTCGAGCTTGTTGAGCTTCTTCTCGATCCGATTTGCGCAGGAGGCGCAGGTCATCCCGCCGATCTCCAGCTCGATGGCCGGCCCATTCGCGGGGGGCGCTGATGTGCTCATCCTCTTCCTTCTCTCAACTCTGTGCATGCCGTGACGCGCCACCAGGTGGCTCAGTGTCCGCCCGGTTCATCCGAGTGCGACTCGCTACCGCTACCGTGGGTATCGCCGTGGGCGGCGTCGATGACGAACTCGGCCGTGTGCACCTTCCCGTCGACCTGGAAGTCGAAGTACAGCAGGTAGCGGCCGGCCGTGGGCGCTTCGGCCACGAACCCGATCTCGGGGCCGGCCGTACCGCCCGCGCGAGGCTCGTCGCCTTCGGCATGGACGTGCAGGTAGGCGAGATCCCCTTCGCGCAGTGCGACCAGGTGACCGAACGCTCCGAGATACGGCTCAAGCGCCGTAACGGGCTCGCCGTCACGGTTGACCGAGATTGTCAGGTCGCTCGACGATCCGGCGACGAGGTTCCCTTCGAGGCTGACGGAGAAGCCATCGACCTCTACCGCGCGCCGAAATTCCGCGGTGACGGGCGTGAAATCGCCTGCGACATCCACAGTGCGCGTCAGAGTGATGCTCTCCGCACCCTCGGTCGCGGGAGTGAAGTCGGCGTACACTCGGTAGGCGCCCGCCGCATCCCACTTCCACGGCAACGACCACGTCCCGGTCGCCCTGTCCAGCGAAGGGTGGACATGCCGGAACTCGGAGCCGTCCGTGCGGACCACGATCAGGTGGAGATCCTTCTCGTGCGCCTCAGCGAACTCGATCACAGGCTCCCCCAAGACCGTCTGAACCCGGAAGCTCAGCTCGCCCTCGGCATCAACCGCGCCAGGAGCCTCGACCGGCGACAGCACGAAGCCGGCCGCATCGATCGAGAGTCCGTTCGGCACATGCCCGGCAGCCGTAACGTCGCTGCCGCCGTGTTCTTCACCATGTGCGTTCATACCGCTTCCTTCCGCCCAGGACGCAACAAAACTGTCGGGGACAACGGCCGCGGCAGCCGCAAACGCGCCGCCGAATGCCACCACCAGCCCCGCTCCGTAGAGCGCGAGTCGCGCAGCGGAGTTCATCAGACTCGCACCGCCGAGTAGCCGGCTTCCTCGACCGCGGCAAGCACCTGCGCATCGTCGATCTTGCCCTCACCGGTCACGACGAGCCTGCCCGTTTGCGCGCTGACTTCGATGCTGTCGACACCGGGGATCTCGCTGACTTCCTCGCGGATCGACATCTCGCAGTGCCCGCAGGTCATGCCCGTCACCTGGTACTCGTTCTCAGCCATCAGCTATCCTTCCTGTAAACGATACCCCAACGGGGTACCTGTATTGTGTTCAAACACTATACCCCCGGCCGGTATTCCTCAAGGGAGGTGACCAACTCAACAGGCCCGTCGCGAAGCTGAGCGCTGGCTGTCGCGAGGGCACCAGCAGCACTATGAAAGACGCAGTTACACCTCTCGAACACGCAGGACACCCGTCCATCCCTGGCAAGGCAGAAACGTGCGCAGTGCCCCTACGAATCAAGGATCAGACCGCGCACGCTCCCTCGGGACCTGTGGCGCTACCCAATGTGAAGGTGGTCTTCACTCTCTCTGGGTGGGCCCGGGTCGCATCGTCCACAGGGGAAGTTGCTCTGGAAGCGGGCACCATCCTCACCATCCCTCCAGGTTTGGAATGCAGCGGGTTTCCGGTAGGGCATGCCCGCACCGTGACCTTCTACTTCCACCCGGATTATCTGGCTGACCAGATGCGCTGGCTGCCTCTACGGCATCCGCTCGTGCATTGCTTGCATCGCGCGTTGGAGAGTGAACCTGCGCTTCACACGCTGCACCTTGGATCCGCCGCGATGCGCGATCTAGCCCCGCGCCTGGTGAGCCTGTCCCAGTTCCCAGACGGCGAGGTCACCGATTTCACCATGCTGTCGATCGCGTCGGACGTGTTTGATGCGGTAGGGAGACTGAGTGGTCAGGCGCGGGGTACGGTCTCGGGCAGCATCAAGGCGCCGGACCGGGAGGTAGCCGCGGCCGTTGCGCTACTCCGAACCCATCTACGGCGACGGTGGAGCGTCAAAGAACTCGCGCAAGCGGTCGCGTTATCGCCGTCCCAGTTGACGAGGTTGTTCCGCGCTCAGTTAGGGATGTCTCCTGCGGCCTTCCTTAGACAACTTCGCTCCGAGCGCATGGCCGAACTTCTTGCGACTACGCGCATGTCAATTGGTGATGCTGCGGAAGCCGTGGGGTGGCGGGACCTGGCGACCGCGTCGCGCTCGTTCAAGCAGCGATTTGGTATCGCTCCGAGTGCCTATGCCAACACGTGCGACCGGCCGTTCTCACTGAGGTACGGCGTCACCACAGTGACTCCCTCCAGCGTTCCATCGCAAAGCCCTGGTCTCGCATTCGAGCTCTCTCGCTGATTGCCGATCGTGTGTGGGAGATCGGAGCTCGGGATTTCAGGGGCGCGCAGCTCGCTCGGGGTGGCGGCGGCGCGTGGCGGTGCAGGGGTTCTTGGGATGGTCGTGGGCGCGGTTACGGGGGTTGGGGGTGGTCGGGTCGGCTCGTACCTGCTGGGTGTTCCTGTTCGTCGCACACGGCGGCGGACAGGCCCGAACAGCAGGGAGTTTCCGTCATGTCAGACCCCACCCCGGCCGGCCCGCACCCCAGCGCCGCGCTTCCGCCCCCGGTTCTTTCCGCGCCGCGGGCGACGGTGTATCACGGCGACGCGGTCGAGCTCCTCCAGCGCCTCCCCGCGGGGAGCGTGGACGCGCTGGTGTCGGATCCGCCGTATGGGTTGAGCTTCAACGGGCAGGCGTGGGACGACGCGGCAGGGTTCCGGGAGTCGCTGCCGCATGTTGATACTGCGCGGATGGGTGCGCCGGAGGTGTTCGAGGCGTGGTGCACAGCGTGGGCGGCTGGTGCGTTGCAGGCGCTGAAACCGGGCGCGCATGTTGCAGCGTTCGGGGGTGCACGCACGTGGCATCGCATGGTGCGCGGACTGGAGAATGCAGGCTTCGAGATCCGCGATCAGATCGCGTGGCTGCACACGACCGGGATGCCCAAGAGCATGGATCTCGCGCACGCGATCGATAAGCACCACGGTGCGCAGCGCGCTGACCGCATCGTGCAGCGCAGCGACCACGACGGCGTGCTCGGGGCGACTCGCAGCGTGCTTGCGAAAGGCACCCCGGTCACGGAGGATGCGGCGCGCTGGGAGGGGTGGGGTACGGCGCTGCGTCCGGCGTTCGAGCCGATCATTATCGCCCGCAAACCCCCGGCGGGCAGCCTCGTCTTGAACGTTCTCGAGCACGGGGTCGGTGGGATCAATATCGACGGCGCCCGGTTCGCACAAGGCCGGTGGCCGACGAACGTCGCCCTGGATGCTGGGCAGGCGGACGCGCTCGATGTGCTGACCGGGAGCTGGCAGGGCGAGTCGTTGTCGCGGAAGTTCCCGATCTTCCGGTTCGAGCCGAAACCCTCCGCTACGGATCGGCCGCGCGCGTTCGGGGTGTCGCATACGACGGTGAAGCCGCTGGGGCTGATGCGGTGGCTCGTGACGCTGATCACGCCGGTGGGTGGGGTCGTGCTGGAGCCGTTCGCGGGCTCGGGCACCACGATCGAGGCCGCCACCGCTGCCGGGTTCCAGGTGATCGCGGTGGAGAAGAACGCCGACTACCTGCCACTGATCCGCTCCCGCCTCGACCGGTAAGCAGCGGGCGGTGCCGTACCTGGCAGACAGAGCCGCCGCACCGAGGCGGCGCCACCAGGAGCGGAGGAATCATGACGAGTCCCGAACCAGCCGAGAACGCGCCCAGCCCCCGAGCTGCCGCGTTTCTGCCGCTCGGGGTGATCGTCTGGTCAGACGACCCGGAGGTCGACCCGACGGTGATCGCTGATCGGAACCCGGTGACGTTGGCGCGCAGCGTCGCGCTGACCATCCACGACATGCTCACCAACGCCGATCTCTACGCCGGTGCCGCCGAGTTCGTGGAGACGCTCCCGCCACCTGAGGATTGGGTGTGGCCAGAGGACGTCGATGACTGGTTGGAGGCGCTGCGCGAGTCGACCCCGTACCCGGCGTACTCCTTCCACCGGGTACCCGTCTCGGGCGGTGTCGACGGCACGAACCATACGGCCGTAACCCGGCATCTCGAGGACGCGCTGCGCGCCCGGGAACAGGCCCTCACCGGCGAGCCCGCCGAGCCATCCGCGTCGCCGCCTGCTGCGGGGCGGGAGCTGGGGAGATGACGATGCGGCGCAGATTCTCGGCAGTACCGCGCACGTTCCCCGCATCCGCTCGACAACACGAGCCGGTCGCGCCTACGCCGGAAGTACCCGCTGCTCCCCCCCCCCCCCCGGATGCCTGAACCCCTTGCTGACCGCGATTGGAGTACCCCTCATGTCTGATGCGACGACCCCGAACCCGCCCGACCCGGCACCGGTGCCGCTGGGTTTGCACCGGGTGACGATCGAGTTCGACGTCCGCGCCCGCGACCAAGACGAGGCCCGGTACCTCGTGAGCGAGGTGCTGATCGAAGACCTCGCCGGCCCACCCGACCAGCTCCGCACCGACGGCGACCGCGTGTTCGGCGAACGGTTCGGAGACGACGTCTCCCATATCGTCTCCTGGATCCCGACCCCCGGCCGCGAGCAGCAGCGGCCGGCTCGGGACTGGGTGTTCGTGCCGTCGAAGGGGTGGGAGCCGTTCGAGGGGACGGGGCTGCCGGAGATGGTGGCTGAGATGTTCCCGCCCGAACCCCGCCAGGAGGACTATCTCCTCCCGAACGGGGGCGAGGACGTGGACGGGCTCGAAGAGGCCCATGCCGTGTGGCGGGATGAGTGTCTCTCGCTCGCCGTCAGCGCGTCCCGGCTGCCCAGCATCCTCACCCGGCTGAAAGAGACCGAGCGGGTGCGTGACGGGCTCATCGATCTCCTCGAACGCGAACCCCTCCCGGACGAACCGCAACGGGACGACTACCTCGTGACCATCGCACCGGCCTACGAGGGCGAGTACGAGGACATGCGCTACCGCTCGGATCACGCGCAGTGGCGGGCGGATTTCACCGCGGTCGCGCGACGCCGCGACTACGCCCTTGACGGGCTGCTGGCCGAGGGCGGGCCGCGCACGATGTACCTGCCGGAGAAGTTCTACCGCGAATGGGTGCCGTCGGATCTCATCGCGATCCACACGCTCCGCGCGCTCGTGGAGCGTGAGAAGTCCGGCCCGGGCGCCCCGTTGATGGAGCGCACGTGGCGACAGCGCCTGGAATCGATGCTCTACACCACCGACCCGGACGTGCGGGTCATCGACCCGGACGACCCCGAACGCGGCGCCATGTATGTGGGGCAGGCGTCGGAAGCGCACGAATGGCTCCCGCCCGGCGTGTATGACGCGACCGGCCGCGACGGGGACGGCGAGTTCCGGCTCGTCGTCGGCCGCGTCCCGATCGGCGACGGCGTCACCGCCTCCGCGGCGTTTCCCCCGGCCGAGCACGACAGCGCGGCGATGAACGAGATCGCCCGCATCCTCGAACACGACACCGAAACCCACGACCCCGCCGCGGTGCTCGCACGGATCAACGACGCGATCCAGGCCACGGGCCGCGTCGGGGCGCTGCCCGGCGAGTTCGAGAACTACGCGTCATCACCCACGCGGCTCGAGCACGGGGTGCTGCTGAGCGAGCTCCTCGCCGAACGCGAAACCCACCTCGACCCGCCCTCCGACAACGACCCCGGCGCTGCGCCTCCGAGCCGGGGGCCGGGCCGCGATCTCTAGCACACGAACGGCCTGCTGTGCGGGAGCGGTGGCCTGGCGGGTTTGACGATACGGCGCAGGTTCTTGACGATTCCGCGCATCCTGCCCGGGATCGCTCGACCCAGGTACCGGGGCGGGGTAATGGTGGAGCTCTCAGAGAATGCTTGCGAGCGGACTCTCCCCAAGCCCCGGCAGGATCACTGCCGCACCTTCTGGAAGACCTCGTGCAAGCCGCGACGCTACAAGGAGGAGGGGTGTGCCGGTGTCTCGTCTCGACCCTATCGCCTCGCCACTCCCGGCGTACACCCCCGCCACGCTGCACGGCGCCGCAGCAGTGTATGCGGTGGCCGGGCTGCCGGTGTTCCCGTGCGCGCCGGGAGAAAAGCGCCCACTGACCGAGCACGGCTTCCACGACGCGACCACCGACCTGCGGCAGGTGGAGCGGTGGTGGCGGCGCACCCCGGAGGCGAACATCGGGATCGCCACCGGAACCGGTGTCGATGTCCTCGATATCGATGTGCACGCGCTGGGCACCGGGTTCCCGGAGCTGCGCTCGCTGCGGCAGGCCGGCCTCGTCGACGGGTGGGCGCAGGCGGTGCGCTCCCCGTCGGGCGGGCTGCACCTGTACTACCCGAGCGGCCAGGGGCGCGAGCTGCGGTCGTGGTCACGCGGGCAGGCGCATCTGGATTTCCGGGGGCGCGGCGGCTACATCATCGCCCCGCCCTCCACGGTGCTCACCGAGCACGGCCTCCGCCGCTACGAGGTGATCGCGCGCGGCCGTCACCCGCGCCCGGTCGACGCGGACGCGATCCGCGACCTCCTCACCCCGACCCCGGAACCCCGGACGCCATCGGCGGCGCCGGGCGGAGTGGTGGATGCGGGGCGACTGGCGGAGTGGGTGTCGCGGCTGCCGGAAGGCAACCGGAACGCGGGCCTGTTCTGGGCGGCCTGCCGTCTCACCGAGGCCGGCCTGAGCCTCGCAGAGACGCAGGCGGTGCTCGAGCCCGCCGGGATCGCCGCAGCGTTGGATGCGCGGGAGATCACAGCGACGATCCGCTCCGCGCACCGCACCACCCAGCTCACCCCCACCCCGCCCACATCGAGCCCGGGCGCCGCGTCTGCGTCGTCTGGGCTCAGGAGATAACGGTCATGGACGCCCCGGCCACGTATGACGCCACTGAGCGCCGGGGTGCTGCGCCTGAAGCTGGCGTGTCGCGGCTGGTGATCGGGGTCGCGGTGGCGGGCACGATCCTGCTCGCGCTGGGCGCGTTCTGGTTGTCGTTCACGACGCTGCAGGATCTCGCGATCCTTTCCGGGATCCCCGCCGGGCAGGCGTGGGTGTGGCCGCTGATCGTCGACGGCGTGATCCTGGAGGCCACGATCAGCGTCGTCGCGCTGCGCAACTCCGCCCGCACCGCACGCCGCTTCGCCTGGCTGCTGCTGACGGCGGGGGCGGCAGTCTCGGTCGCGGCGAATGTCACCCACGCGGTGATCGCCGCGGATGCGCGGGTGCCTGCGCTGATCGCGGCGGTAGTCGCGTCGATCCCGCCGCTGGTGCTGCTCGCGATGACGCATCTCACCGTCGAGCTCACCCGCAACGCCACCCCACGCCCAGCACCCACCACCCCGGCCGACCCAGCCGATCCGCCGCGCGTCTACGACCTCCCTCGCTCCGCCGACGCTCACGACGCCGCCACCGGCACCGAAGCCGAGGACGATTCTGGCGAAACGGGCTCGGTGGCAGCGCCCGATCCGCTGGTGGCGCCTGCTTCGGCGGATCAGGAGAGGGTGGCACCGGTGGTGGCGCGTAGGTCGCGGTCGGGGCGGGAGGCGGCGCGGGCGCGGGCGCTGGAGTTGCACCGGAAGGGTGTGCCGTTGCGGCAGATCGCGGCGCGGGAGCAGGTGCATCCGACGACGGTGGGCCGGTGGCTGAACGCACCTGAGTTGCGACAGGACGGAGCCGATCATGACTGACCCCACGATTCCCGACCCCACCCGCACCGCCGAAGCGAGCTTGTCAAGTTGTGTGTGTAAGGAGTTGGGTCCTCGGGGTCAGAGGTAGGGCTCGATGCGCTCGGGGTAGACGA
>NZ_JBSQBP010000031.1:0-42505 GCF_053851835.1 Microbacterium sp. KNMS | reverse complement strand
GGGGGGGGAGGGGGGTCCCCCCCCCCCCCCCCCCCCCCCCCCCCCCCCCCCCCCCCCCCCCCCCCCCCCCCCCCCCCCCCCCCCCCCCCGCGTCCGCTCAGCCGAGCTTCTGGACGAGGGCGCTCAGGCGCCGGATCGACTCGGCCTTGCCGAGCAGCTCCATCGACTCGAACAGCGGCGGCGAGACCCGGCGCCCGGTGATCGCGACGCGCGGCGGGCCGTACGCGACACGCGGCTTGAGTCCGAGATTCTCGACGAGCGCGCCGCTCAGCGCGTCCTGGATGCCCTGCGCCGTGAACTCCGCCTCCGGCACGACCTCGAGGGCCCCGACGCACGCCGTGAGCACGACGCCCGCGTTCTCGGGAAGCCCCGCGAGCGCATCGTCGTCGTACGCGACCTCGTCCGAGAAGAGGAAGCCGAGGAGGCCGGGGGCGTCGCCCAGAAGCGGAAGGCGCTCCTGGATGAGCGGTGCGGCCTTCGCGAGCAGCGCGCGCTGGTCGTCGGTCGGGGTCGCGTCGACGAGGCCCGCCTGCGCGAGATACGGCACGATCCGCTCGGCGAAGTCGTCGGGCGCGAGCATCCGGATGTGGTCGCCGTTGATCGACTCGGCCTTCTTCTGGTCGAAGCGCGCGGGGTTCGGGTTGACGTCCTCGATGTCGAACGCGGCGACGAACTCCTCGAGCGAGAACACGTCGCGGTCGGGGCCGATGGACCAGCCGAGCAGCGCGAGGTAGTTGAGCAGCCCCTCCGGGATCATGCCCTTCTCGCGCTGCAGGAACAGGTCGGCGCGGGGGTCGCGCTTCGAGAGCTTCTTCGTGCCGTCGCCCAGGACGAGCGGCATGTGCCCGAAGCGCGGGATGAAGGTCGTGACGCCCGCGTCGATGAGCGCGCGGTAGAGCGAGAGCTGACGGGCCGTCGACGGCATGAGGTCCTCGCCGCGCAGCACGTGGGTGATCCCCATCAGCGCGTCGTCGACGGGGTTCACGAACGTGTACAGCGGGACGCCGTTCGGGCGCACGATGACGAAGTCGGGGAACGAGCCGGCCGGGAAGGTCACCTCGCCGCGGATGAGGTCGACGTACGTGAGGTCCTCGTCGGGAACGCGCAGGCGCAGCGCGGGCTGGCGGCCCTCGGCGCGGAAGGCGGCCTTCTGCTCCTCCGTGAGGTCGCGGTCGTGGTTGTCGTAGCCGAGCTGCTTGGCGCGGCCGGCGGCCTCGTTGCGGGCGTCGATCTCCTCGGCGGTCGAGAAGCTCTCGTAGACGAGCCCCGCGGAGATGAGCTTGTCGAGCACCTCGCGGTAGATGTCGTGCCGCTGCGACTGCCGGTACGGCGCGTGCGGGCCTCCGGTCTCGACGCCCTCGTCCCAGTCGATGCGCAGCCAGCGCAGCGCGTCGAGGAGCTGCTGATAGCTCTCCTCGCTGTCGCGGGCCGCGTCGGTGTCCTCGATGCGGAAGACGAGCTTGCCGCCGTGGTGGCGGGCGTAGGCCCAGTTGAACAGGGCCGTGCGGACGAGGCCGACGTGAGGGAGGCCGGTGGGCGACGGGCAGAAGCGCACGCGCACGTCGGCGCCGGTGGCGGTCGTGGTGCGGGGATCGGGAGCAGACATCCCGTCCAGTCTAGTTCGCGACGCCCGGTGGCCTGTGAGGGCTCAGCGCCGCGCGAGGGGCGACAGCACGGTCGTGAGCGCGACGAGCACGAGGGCGACGAGCGCGAGCGCCCCGTAGCCCCACTGCCCGAGGACGACGCCCGCGAGAACAGCGCCGACTGCCGCGGACGAGGTCATCAGCGTGTCGCCGATCCCCTGCCGCCGCGGGCGGAGGTCGACCGGCGTGCTCTCGGTGAGGAGCGCCGCGCCCGCCACCGTGGCCGCGCTCCAGCCGAGCCCGAGCAGGAACAGCGCGACGATCACGATGCCCTGCACGTCGGACCCGAAGGTCGCCAGCAGCAGCGCGCACGCGAGGACCCCCTGCCCCAGCAGGACGACGGCGACGCGGCCCCAGCGGTCGGCCAGCCAGCCGAACACGGGCGACAGCCCGTACATGCCGAGGACGTGGAGCGCGATCGTCGTGCCGACGAGGAGGGTCACGGCCTCGTTCGCGCCCGCGGCCCCGCCATGCCCGGCGTGCGCGAGATGCTGGAGGTGCACGGGCGTCATCGCCATGACCGACGCCATGACGACATGCGACGCGGCCACGGCGAACATCGCATAGCGCGCCGCGAGGGGGCGGTCCGCGTCCACCGGCGGCGCCGCGCCTCCCGCGGCGTCGCGTGAGATCCGCTGGCCGAGCAGAAGCGGATCAGGGCGCAGTGCGACGAGGTAGAGGATGAGCGCGGCCGCCTGCGCGACGATGGAGAAGAGGTACGCGCCGGTGAGCGGCGGCATGCCGACCAGCCGGCCGAGCGCCTCTCCCGGAGTCAGCAGCAGCGGCCCGAGCACGCCGCCGACCGTCGTCGCCCAGACGACCGTGCCGAGGTCGCGTCCGCGGCGCTCGCCCGCGGCGAGGTCGGTCGCCGCGAACCGGGACTGCAGATTGCCCGCGTTGCCCGCGCCGATGAGCACGACCCCCGCGAGGAGGAGCGGGAAGACGCGCAGGGCCGCCGCCGTCACGACGATCGCGATGCCGACGAGTGCGAAGAGGTTGCCGAGGGTCAGCGCCGTGCGGCGGCCGCGCGCGGCGGCGAGTCGAGCGAGCGGGATGGCGCAGAGCGCGGCCCCGAGGGTGACGGACGCGGTCGCGAACCCCGACAGCGACTCCTGACCGGAGATTTCGGCGGCGAGGAGGGCCCCGAGCGAGACGGTGGCGCCGAAGGCGACGCCGCCGAGGACCTGGCCGAGCGCCAGCACGCGGACGACGCGGCCCTGGATCCGCGCGACCTCCTCGGGAGCCGTGACGGCGGTCATGTCACGCGTCGCGCACGGTGTTGCGCAGCAGCCCGATGCCCGGGATCTCGACCTCGACCGTGTCGCCGGCCTGGAAGGGGCCGACTCCGGCCGGCGTGCCGGTGAGGATGACGTCGCCCGGGAGGAGCGTGAACGCCGCCGACACGTGCGCGATGATCGTCGGCACGTCGAAGATCATGTCCGACAGCGGGGCCTCCTGCACGACCTCGCCGTTGAGGCGGGTCGTGAGGGAGCCCTGCGCGAGGTCGAACTCGGTCTCGATCGCGGGCCCGATCGGGCAGAACGTGTCGAAGCCCTTGGCGCGCGCCCACTGCCCGTCGCTGCGCTGCAGGTCGCGCGCCGTGACGTCGTTCGCGATGGTGTATCCGAACACGACATCGAGGGCGTCATCCGCTCGCACGTTCTTCGCGATGCGCCCGATCACGATGGCGAGCTCGCCCTCGTACTGCGTGTCGGAGCTCTGCGGCGGCCGGACGATCGCGTCGCCGGGCCCGATCACCGAGGTGTTCGGCTTGAGGAACAGCAGCGGCTCGGCGGGGACGTCGTTGCCGAGCTCGGCGGCGTGATCGCGGTAGTTGCGCCCGACCGCGACGACCTTCGAGCGCGGGATGACCGGCGCGAGCAGCGCGACGTCCGTGACCGGAACGCGCGCTCCCGTGGTCTCGAACCCCGCGAACAGCGGGTCTCCCGCGAGCACGACGAGCTCCGACCCGTCGACGATCCCGTAGGTGATGGCGTCGTTGTGGCTGAACCGCGCGATCTTCACCCTGCCAGCCTAGCCACGACCGTCCACCGCGGAGTCGATCGCCTCGGCCAGGGCGCCGCCCATCGCCTCCGCGAAGGTCGCGGTGAGGTGGTGCGAGTCGCGGTAGACGAGCAGCCCGCCGAGGATGGGCGCGCAGGCGGGCTCCTCGGAGGCGGCGCCGTCGATGGGCGCGCAGAAGTACGGCAGGAGGTCGATCTCCTCCGCGCGCGTCTCGCGGGCGACCTCCCTCACCGCGTCGCGTCCCGCCCCGCGGACGGCCTCCGACTCGGGAACTGCGCACACGGCCGCGTGCTCGAGGTTCATCGCGAGGCAGTCGAGCGGGCTCGTGCCGAGATCCGGCGTGTCGGCGAGGAGGAGCACGCGCGTCTCGGGCAGCGCGTCGACGACCTCGCGGAGCCCGTCTCGCCACGCCTGCCCCGCGTCGACGCCGCCCGGCACCTCCTCGTCGGCGTAGTTGGCGAGCACGAGGACCTCCGGCGGGTCCTCCCTGAGCTCGTCGAGCACCGCGCTGCGCCAGCGGTCGCATGCACCGAACGCGCTGCCGTCGAGCACGTGGCGCGCCAGCGCCGACGAGCAGCGGCTCTTGGTGTGCGTCGTGAGCGCCATCCCCCGCTCCTCCGCGGCGCGGAGCACCCCCGGGACCCAGTGCGCGGCGTGCGAGTCGCCCCAGAGGACCATCCGCTCGTCCCCTTCGCCGAAGGAGCACGGGCGCGGGCGCTCCCCCTGATAGCCGAGGTTGCATCCGTCGTCGTACACCTCCGACTCGTCGTCGGGAGCGTCCGCGAGCCCCGGCTCGAGGTTGGCCGGGACGACGGGCGTGACCTCCGGAGGGACGGCCGGCTCGGCGTGGGCGACCCGCGTCTGCGTCGCGAGCGCGGGCTCGGGCGCCACGGCCAGCGCGGTCCCTGCGGCCAGCGCGACGGCCGCCGTCGCGCCCGCCGCCGAGAGGAGCGTCCGGCGCGGCCGTGCATCGACGAGCACCCGCGCGCGGCGCGTCGGCTGCTCCACGAGCCGGAACAGGGCCCACGCGACGGGGATGCTCGCGACGCCGAGCGCCGCGGGAAGCCAGGGAAGGCCGGGCGCCAGCAGCGCGCCGGCCACGATCAGCGGCCAGTGCACGAGATAGAGCGAGAACGAGATCTCGCCGACGAAGACGAACGGCCGGCTGCCGATCACGGCACCCGCGCTCCCCCGCGGGGGCGCGTCCTGCCCGATCCCCGCGAGGATGACCGCGCCGGTCGAGAGGACCGGCAGCAGCACGAGCACGCCCGGGAACGCGGAGGACTCTCCGATGAGCGCGATCGCCGCGAGGATGCCGGCGAGGCCCGCCCAGCCGAGCGCGGCGCGCACGAGTCCGGGGATGCGCGCGACAGCGGCGGCGGGCACGAGCGCGATGAGCGCGCCGACGGCGAACTCCCACATGCGCGTCCAGAGCGCGAAGAACGCCCACGGCTGCGACACGGGCGTGAGGGCGACGACCGCGGCGAGGGATCCGGCGAGGACGATCCCGAGCGCGACGGCGACCGCCCCGCGCGCACCGCGCCGGCCCCCGAGTCGGCGGCCGACGGCCCACGCGGCGAGCAGCAGAGCGGGGCAGACGAGGTACCACTGCTCCTCGACGCCGAGCGACCAGTAGTGCTGGAAGAGCGACGGCGTCTCGTCGCCGAAGTAGTCCGCGTCGCGCACGGCGAACGCGTAGTTCGGCACGAACAGGGCCGAGGCGACCGCGTCGGCGAGGAGCGTCTCCCGCCGGAGGGGCGAGACGATCCCGTACGCGCCGACGACCGTGAGCACGACCACGACGAGCGCCGCGGGGAGGATGCGGCGCGCCCGGCGCGCCGTGAACGCCGGCAGGTCGATGCGGCCGGTCTCCGCCAGCTCGCGCACGAGGAGGCTGGTGATGAGGAAGCCCGACACGACGAAGAACACGTCGACGCCGATGAACCCGCCCGGCGCCCAGGTCGCGCCCGCGTGCTGCGCCACGACGGCCAGCACGGCGATGGCCCTGAGCCCCTGGATGTCTCGACGGAACCCGGCGCGGCGCATCATCCCGACAGGGTGCCGCCCGCAGGTGAACGGACGGTGATGCGCGACGCCCGCCCGGGCATCCCGGGCGGGCGTCGCGGCGAGCGGGCGCTCAGGCGTCGAGGCGGTACAGCCACCCCTTCGTGTCCTCGCGGCGCCCGTACTGGATGTCGGTGAGCTCCTCGCGCAGCGAGAGGCCGAGCTCGCCGAGCGGCTGGGCGTCCTCGAAGCCCTCGCCCTTGAGCGCGCCGATCGGCGTGACCACCGCTGCAGTGCCGCACGCGAACACCTCGGTGATGTCGCCCGACGCGACGCCGTCGCGCCACTCCCCGAGCGAGACCGCGCGGCGCTCGACCGCGAGGCCGCGATCGGCCGCGAGCTCGAGGAGCGAGTTGCGGGTGATGCCGTCGAGGATGCTGTCCGACGCCGGCGTGACGAGCGTGCCGTCCTTCTTCACGAAGACGATGTTCATGCCGCCGAGCTCCTCGACGTTCCCGTCGGCGTCGAGGAAGACCACCTGGTCGCACCCCTTCTCGTACGCCTCGGCCTGAGGAAGGAGGCTCGAGGCGTAGTTGCCGCCGGTCTTCGCGGCGCCCGTGCCGCCCTTCGCGGCGCGCGCGTAGTTCTCGCTCAGCCAGATGCTGACCGGCTTCACACCTCCCGTGAAGTACGAGCCGGCGGGGCTCGCGATGAGGCAGTACGTGTACTTGTGCGCGGGGCGGACGCCGAGGAACGCCTCCTTCGCGAACATGAACGGGCGCAGGTAGAGCGTCTGGTCGGCCTTCTCGGGCACCCAGGCGCCGTCGACCGCGATGAGCTCGCGCAGAGACTGGAGGAAGTACTCCTCCGGAAGCTCGGGCATCGCGAGGCGGCGCGCGCTGCGCTGCATGCGGCGCGCGTTCTGATCGGGCCGGAACGTGTAGATCCCGCCGTCGGCGTGGCGGTAGGCCTTGAGGCCCTCGAAGATCTCCTGCGCGTAGTGGAGCACGGCGGCGGCGGGCGACAGGCTGATCGGACCGAAGGGCTGCACGCGCGGACGGTGCCAGCCGCCCTTGACCGACCAGCAGATGTCGACCATGTGGTCGGTGAAGATCGTGCCGAAGCCCGGGTTCTCGAGCAGCTCGGCGCGCTGGGCAGGCGAGACGGCGGCGAGGTTCTTCGTGACCGCGAAGTCGAGAGACGGGAGCGTGGTGTCGGTGGTCGTCATGTGCGGATTCCTGTCTGCGCGTCGGTGGGTGTCAGGCCTTCAGGCGAGACGCGATCGCGTCGCCGATCTCGGCGGTCGAGCGCTTCTCGCCCGTGCGGGCGGCGATGTCGTCCTCGATCGCGCGCGACACGCGATCGGCCGCGTCCTGCAGGCCGAGGTGGTCGAGCAGGAGGGCGATGGAGCCGATCGCCGCGGTGGGGTCGGCCTGCTGGGTGCCCGCGATGTCGGGGGCCGAGCCGTGCACGGGCTCGAACATCGAGGGGAAGTCGCCGTCGGGGTTGATGTTGCCCGAGGCTGCGAGTCCGATGCCACCGGTGACGGCGCCGGCCAGGTCTGTGAGGATGTCGCCGAAGAGGTTGTCGGTGACGATGACGTCGAAGCGACCCGGGTTCGTGACCAGGAAGATCGTCGCGGCGTCGACGTGCAGATAGTCTACGGCCACGTCCGGGTGCTCCCGCGCGACCTCGTCGACGATGCGCTGCCACAGGCGGCCCGCGTTGACGAGCACGTTCGTCTTGTGCACGAGCGTGAGGCGACGGCTGCGGCGCTCGGCGAGCGCGAACGCGTAGCGCACGACGCGCTCGACGCCGAACGCGGTGTTCACGCTCGTCTCGTTCGCGACCTCGTGCGGGGTCCCCTGGCGGATCGAGCCGCCGTTGCCGACGTACGGACCCTCTGTGCCCTCGCGCACGACGACGAAGTCGATGTCGCCGGGCTCGGCGAGCGGGCCGTCCTGCCCGGGGTAGAGCTTGGACGGGCGGAGGTTCACGTAGTGGTCCAGCGCGAAGCGGAGCTTCAGGAGCAGCCCGCGCTCGATGTTCGCGCCCGCGAGCCGCGGGTCGCCGGGCGTGCCGCCCACCGCGCCGAGGAGGATCGCGTCGTGCGCCCTGATGGCGTCGAGGTCGTCGTCGGTGAGCGTGTCGCCGGTCTCGAGGTAGCGGCCCGCTCCGAGCGAGAAGCGGGTCTTCTCGAAGACGACGTCGCCGCCCGCGGTGACGGCGTCGAGCACCTTCTCGGCCTCGGCGATGACCTCGGGGCCGATCCCGTCACCGGGGATGACGGCCAGTTTCACGACGCGGGGCATTGCTCTCCTTCGGATGTCTCGGCATCCGCCGGGGCTCCGGTCAGTGCGACGCGTGCTCCCGGCGTCCTCCCAGGGTAGTCGCCGCGATCGCCATCGCGAGCACGACGAGCCCCGCGCCGATGAGCGACGTGATCGTCACGCCGCCGTCGAACGCGGTCGCCGCCGCGGACCGGAGCGCCTCTCCCGCCGCTCCCCCGACGGAGTCCGCGGCGTTCATCGCTCCGGCGAGCGTCTCCTCGGCATGCAGCGCGAGCTCCGCGGGGATCCCCTCCGGCACGACGAGGGTCGAGCGGTACCACCACGTGAGGATGCCGCCGAGGATGGATGTGCCGAGCACGGCGCCGAGCTCGTACGCGGTCTCCGAGACGGCGCTCGCGGCGCCCGCCTTCTCCGCGGGAGCGTTCGCGAGGATGAGCTCCCCCGACACGGTCTCGGCCGCGCCGATCCCCGCGCCGAGGAGCGCGAACCCGAGCACGAGCATCCCGACGTCGTGTGCGCCGACGAGCGCCACGATGAGGTACGCCGCGAGCGAGAGCAGGAGCGCCGACGGGATGACGATCGACGCGCGCACACGCCGCGCGATCGGCGTGACGATGAAGCCGCCGGCGATCGAGGTGAGGGCGCCGGGCAGGAGCGCGAGGCCCGCGATCATCGGGCTCAGGCCGACGATCATCTGCAGGTGCTGCGACACGAAGTAGAGGAAGCCCACCATCGCGATGACGCTGAAGAGGTTCACGAGCATCGAGCCGCTGAACCCGGCCCGCGCGAACAGCGACATGTCGAGCATCGGCTGCGCCATCCGCAGCTGCCGGCGCACGAAGAGCCATCCGAACAGGACGCCGATGACGACGGGAGCGCCGCCGGCGAGACCGTGCACGGCGATCTCCTTGATGCCGTAGGCGAGGGGCGCGAGCGCGAGCATCGAGAGCAGGATGCTCGGGAGGTCGATCCGGCCGGGGTTCGGATCGCGGCTCTCGCTCACGAAGAGCGGGGCGAGCACGAGCATGAGGACGAGCATGGGCACCGCGAGCAGGAACACGCTCTGCCACGGGAAGTGCTCGATGAGGAAGCCGCCGACGATCGGGCCGAGAGCCCCGCCCGCGGAGAACATGCCGGCCCACACGGCAACGGCGATGCGCCGCTGGTTGCGCTCGGGGAACAGCGAGCGCAGGAGCGACATGGTCGACGGCATGAGGGTCGCGCCGAACAGGCCCATGACGGCGCGCGCCGCGATGAGCCATCCGGCTGTCGGTGCGAAGGCCGCGAGGACGGAGACGACCGTGAACCCGATCGCGCCGGTGAGGAGCAGCAGGCGGCGCCCGAACCGGTCGCCGAGCGATCCCATCGTCACGAGGAGCCCCGCCAGCACGAGCGAGTACGCGTCGATGATCCAGAGCTGCTCGGCGCTCGTGGGCTCGAGCTCCTTCGCGATGGCGGGCAGCGCGAAGTTGAGGATCGTGTTGTCGATCGACACGAGGAGCACGGGGAGCATGAGGACCGCGAGCGCGGCCCATGCCCGCCATCCGGCGCGCTGCGTCGTCGTGGGCTGGGTCGTCGTGCCGGTCGTCATCTCATCCGCCTGTCTCAATTACTGTACCGTCCAGATGGTACAGTAACTGCCATGGCTGTGCACGCCCTGGGCAGCGCGCGCCGTGTGAGAGGCTCGTCTGCATGAGCCGCCCGCCCCGCGCCAGAGAGAAGGTCCTCGACGCCTTCGAGAGCATCCTCCTCGAGGAGGGCGAGAGGGCGGCGACCCTCGAGGCGGTCGCGCGCCGAGCGGGCGTGTCCAAGGGCGGTCTGCTCTACCACTTCGGCTCGCGCGACGCGCTCGATGCGGGCCTCGTCGACCGGCTCCGGCTGCTCGCGGCCGACGACATGGCGGCCCTGCACGACGCACCCGAGGGCCCGATCTGGTACTACATCGCGACCTCCGCGCACGTCGGCGGGCCGTTCGACCGTGCGATCTCGGCGGTCGGCCGCCTCGCGCACGGCGGCAACGCCCTCGCGCGCGGCGCCCTCGCCGAGCTCCGGGATGCGTGGGCAGACGCCATCCGCCCGCACGTGCGCGACGAGGCCGCCCTCGAGCTCGTGCTCCTGCTGAGCGACGGCCTGTACGTGAACTCCGCTCTGCTCAACGACGTTCCGAGCCCGGTCCCCACCGGCGAGGCGCTGGAGGCGCTCATCCGCCTCGTCGAGGGGGCGACGCGCGCCTGAGCACGCGCGAACGCCCCCGCCCGATGGGCGGGGGCGTTCGGTGCGCCGGGGTCAGGCCTCGGCGATCTCGATCTGCCGGATGACCGACGCCTCGATCGCCTCGCCGACCTCGGCGAGCAGGTCCTCGGGGACGCGCGAGTCGACCGTGAGCACCGACAGGGCCTGGCCGCCGGCCGAGCGGCGCGCGATCTGCATGCCCGCGATGTTGATGCCGGCCTCGCCGAACTTCTGGCCGTAGACCGCGACGATGCCGGGGCGGTCGGTGTAGAGCATGACGATGTGGTGCTTCTCGATCGGCACCTCGATCTCGTGGCCGTTGATGCCGACGATCTTCTGCACCATCCGCGTGCCCGCGAGCGTCCCCGCGACCGTGAGCACCGTGCCGTCCGACAGCGCACCGCGCAGCGTCGTGAGGTTGCGGTACTCGGGGCTCTCCTTCTCCACGATGAGGCGCGTCTCGATGCCGCGCTGCTCGGCGAAGACGGGGGCGTTCACGTACGAGACGTTCTCGCTCACGACGTTCGACAGGATGCCCTTGAGCGCGGCGAGGCGGTAGACGCTCACGTCGTAGTCGGCGAGCTCGCCGCGCACCTCGATGTCGAGGCTCGTGAGCGCCGACGTGGCGAGACCGCTGAAGACCTGGCCGAGCTTCTCGACGAGCGCGATCCCGGGGCGCACGAACGGGTCGATGACGCCGCCGGCGACGTTGACGGCGTCGGGCACGAGGTCGCCCTCGAGCGCGAGCTTGACCGACTTCGCGACCGAGATGCCGGCCTTCTCCTGCGCCTCCGACGTCGACGCCCCGAGGTGCGGCGTGACGACGACGTTCGGCAGGGCCGTGAGCTTCGTGTCGGTCGGCGGCTCGCTCGTGAAGACGTCGAGGCCGGCGCCCGCGATCTCGCCGTTGACGAGCGCGTCGTACAGCGCGTCCTCGTCGATGAGGCCGCCGCGCGCGACGTTCACGACGTACGACGTCGGCTTCATCGCCTTGAGCTGCTCGGCGCCGATCATGCCCGTCGTCTCGGGCGTCTTCGGCATGTGGATCGTGAGGAAGTCGGCCTGCGCGACGAGCTCGTCGAGGCTGAGCAGCTCGACGCCCAGCTGCTGGGCGCGCGCGCTCGTGACGTACGGGTCGTATGCGACGACGCGCATCCCGAAGCCCTGCATCCGCGCGGCGACGAGGGCGCCGATCCGGCCGAGGCCGACGACGCCCAGCGTCTTCTCGAAGAGCTCGACGCCCGTGTACTTGCTGCGCTTCCACTCCCCGGCGCCCAGCGAGGCGCGCGCCGCCGGGATGTGGCGGGCGAGGCTGAGGATGTGACCGCACGTGAGCTCGGCGGCCGAGATGATGTTCGACGTCGGCGCGTTCACGACCATGACGCCGGCGGTCGTGGCGGCCTTGATGTCGACGTTGTCGAGGCCGACGCCGGCGCGGGCGACGACCTTGAGCTTCTTCGCGTGGCCCAGGGCCTCCTCGTCGACCTTCGTGGCCGAGCGGATGAGGATGGCGTCGGCGTCCGCGAGCGCGTCGAAGAGCGCGGGGCGGTCGGTGCCGTCCACATTGCGGATGTCGAAGTCGGGGCCGAGCGCCTCGATCGTTGCGGGAGAGAGTTCTTCGGCGATGAGCACGACGGGCTTCGGCACGGATGGATCCTTCGATGCGGATGGGCGCGGGCGCGCGGGAGCGGGTTCGACGCGCCACACGCCGTGGGGGCGCGACGGCGACCACTCTATCGGAGCCGCGCGCCCTGCTCTCGCCGGGCGCGTCATCCGGCGACGCGGGGGCCGGTCAGAAGAGGTTCGACGGGTTCGACGTGAAGGCCTGCATGTCGAGCCAGAACACGGCCGTGACCGCGAGACCGGCGAGCAGCGCGACGGCCAGCCATCCGATCCCCCGTGTGCGGCCCAGGCCGAAGGCGATCGCGAACGCCGCGATCGGCACGAGAACCGCGAGCAGCAGCACGACCCAGGCGACGGCCGACAGCGAGATGCCCTGCGCCGAGGTGGTCTGCACGAGCGTCACGAGGTAGGTGATCGCGCTCCACACGGCATAGGCGTAGAGGAGGGCGAACGCCCCGGCGACGACCGCGACGAGCCATCCCGGCGTCCTGCGCTCCTGCGTCGTCGAGGTCACTGTCCGACCACCCCCACCATCACGAACGGCCACGGCACGAGCAGCACGATTCCCGCGGCGAGCCACGCGAAGCGCCGCCAGAGCGGCGCGCGGCGCGTGCCGAGCCAGGTCACCGCGAACCACAGGAGGGGCGACGCGATCGCGAGCCACATGCTGCCCTGGAACATGAAGTCCGCCACCGCGTTCGTGCTCTGCTCGATGCGCTCGCGCAGGCGCGTCGCTCCGAGGAACCATCCGATCGTCCACAGGAGGTAGACGCCGCCGATCACGCCGAGCGAGACGAGCGCGACGTTCCCGAGCGGGGCGGCCTCGTCACCGGCGTCCGCCGTCGTGACGGCGTCCCGCCCCTTCCCGACGGCGCGCCATCCCGCCGGCAGGACAGACGGGTCATCCTTCTCGCCGGGTGCGTCCGGCGCGGCCTTCTCGCCGGGCTCGGCCGCGGTCTCGGAGCGCGCGTCGAGCGTGGGGTCGTCGTCGCCCTCCCAGCGGAGGGCGTCATCGTCGCGGGACGGCATGAGCCCAGGCTATCGGCTCACGGCTCCGCGATGCGGAGGCCGCTCGTGGCGAGCCCCTTCGGGTACTGCAGGCCGACGGAGACGCGGAAGTCGTCGTCGGCGACGTCGTAGCGCCCCTGGACGCCGGCCTCGACGATCCGCCACGGCCGATCCGCGGCGAGCGTGGTCTCGCGGCCGTCGTCGGCCACCGCCTGCGGGTAGTCGAACGGCGCGCTCGCGTGCTCCCCGAGGGTCACCGAGATCGTGTCGACGGCGATCTCTCCGGTCGCGAGCGACACCTGGAGGAGCCGCTGGAAGCCGGTCGCGCGCATCCCCGTCTCGGTGCGGAACTCCTGGTAGTCGCCCAAGATCTCCACCACGTCGTGGCCGGGGATGCCGCCCGCGTCATCCGTCTCGATGCGGGCGAGCCCGTGATAGTGGCCAGACAGCACGAGGACGACGCTGCGGTGCGGGGCGACGATGCGCTCCCACAGCTCGTCGGCGCGCGAGACCCACCTGTTCTCGGTCGCCCGCTCGGCCGAGCCGCTCGCGTCCTCAGGGAGCAGATGCTCGTGCGTCGCGACGATGATGTTCGCGCGCGGATGCTCCGCGATCACGCGCTCCGCCCACGCGAGCTCGCGCTCGGCGTACGCGTAGGGCAGAGACAGCACGATGAACTCCGCGCCCTCGCGGGTGAAGGAGGTCCAGTTCGCGCTGCCGTCATCGGGGGCGATGGACCCTCCGTACCAGGGGGCATCGGCGTAGCGGCGCGGGCCGAAGTGCTCGTTGAAGAGATCGTTCGTCGCTCCGCGCTTGTTGTCGTGGTTTCCCGGGAGGACGCTGTTCGGGACGCCCGCCGCGTCGAGCTCGCCCTGGGCTGCCGACGCGACGGCGAACTCGCGACGCGCACGCTCCTCGCCCTGGTCGGGGTCGACCCAGTTCTGGACGAGGTCGCCGGTGTGGACGGCGAACGCGATGTCGCGCGGCCCGGCGTTCGCCGCGATCCACGCCGTCTGCTCGCGGTACACCTCCGGGTGGGCCTCGCTGAGGTACTGCGTGTCGGTGAGGTGGCTCACGGCGAAGTCGTAGGTGCCGGGAGCGGCGAGACCGTCGGCGGCGTCCGCGATGGCGGGGCCGCTCGGCACGACCTGCACGAGCAGGCCGGTGGTCCCTTCGGGCAGCGTGCCGGAGAGCGTCACCGTGCCGTCGTCAGCGGCGGCCTCCTCGTCGATCGCGTGCCAGCGCCCGTCGGCCCATGCCGAGAGCCGCGCGGGGGCCGGACCGGCGACCTCGCCCGACCAGGTGGCCGTCCCGTCGGCAGCTCGCGCGAGCTCGAACCGCACGTAGGGGTGCGCCCATCCGTCGTCGCTCGCCGCGAGCCGCGCCGTCTCGAGCGCGGCGGGCCGCTCCCCCGCCGCCGCCTCGGCCGTGAGGGCCCCGCCCTCGCTCGCTCCGGTGAAGGCGCGGGCGACGACCGGATCGATGCCGTCGACGGCCTGCGGCTCATCCGCCGCTGCCGCGACCGCGCGAGCGGCCCGTGCGCCATCGGCCGGCGTGGCCGCGGCGATCCGGAGCGCAGCCTCGGCCGTGAGCTCTCCGACGGGCGTCTCGTCGTGGAGGTCGAGCGCGCCCGGGCTCGACGGCCCGCCTCGGAAGTCGTTCGCATCGTCGCCCGTGAAGCCCACGCGCTGCCAGGTCTCGCCGGCCAGGCGGTCGACTCCGAAGGTCGACAGGGCGAGCCCCTTCGTGCACGGGCTCACGACGTCGTTCGACGCGTCCTGCTCGTTGCGGTGGAAGATGCCGACGCTGTCGACGCGCTCTCCGGCAGCGTCCTCGATCCACACGCCCGATCCCTGGTAGCCGAGGGCCGTCGCGTACACCGCGTCGGCGCCCTGCGCGGCGCGGGTGCCCTCGAGCGCCGCGAGCCAGGTCTGCCCGGGCGCGAGCCGGACGCCGGCCGGCACCTCGATGAGCGGCGTCCGCTCGCGGAAGCCGTCCGGCGCGCACGCGCGGATGCGCCATCCGCTCAGGTCGACGACGGCGTCGCCGTAGTTCGCGAGCTCGACGAGATTGTGCCGCTCGGCGCTCGGCAGCTCCGGGTCGGTCGCGACCTCGCTCAGCGCGACGCCGGGGTCGCCGTACGCGAAGGCGATCTCGAGGCGGTCGTCGGCCGTCGCGTTCTCGCGACCCGGCGTGCGCGGGGCGATGAGGAACTCCCCCGTCTCCTCGTGCCGCTGCCAGCTCTCGCCGCGCAGGTGGTCGAGGACCGACGGCAGCTTCGCGTCGCCCGTCTGGCAGGCCGTGTCGGCGTGGTTCGAGACGCTCACGCCGTCCACCCGTGCGCCCTCGGCATCGACGAGGAGGACGCCCGACACGGTGTCGGCGAGCGAGGTCGTCGTCCGCACGTCGACGTCGCCGCGGAGTCCCGGCCCGCCCACGACCAGGCGCTCGCCCTCCCGCAGCTCCGTCCCATCCGCGAACCGCGCCTGCAGCGTCTCCGAAGTGAGCGCGCCCGTGCGCGTGCAGCGGTAGAGCGCCCAGTCCGAGAGGTCGACGTCGGCGACGGCGCGCAGCTCGACGAGGTCGTCGTCACGGCCGCCGGGGCCCGCGCTCGCGACCTCCGAGATGAGCGCCCGCGGCTCGGCCGGCTCGACGGCGGGCGCGGCGGCCTCACGCGGCGTCGCGCGGGTGCGCACGAAGTCGGCGGCCAGGTCGCCCGTGCGCCCGACCCGCTGCCAGCTCTCGTCGAGCGCGGCCCCGAGCGCATCCGGGACGTTGCCGGCCGCGCTGCACTCGCTCTGCGTCGGCCACGGCTCGGACGGATACGCCGCGAAGGCGTCGACGGCTCGCCGCCGCGCATCCTCGAGCACGAGCCCGTACCCCTCGCTCGAGAAGGGCCCGCGCATCGCGACGTCGGCGTCGACGCCCGTCCCGACCGTGATCCGCTCGCCGGGCGCGAGGACGACGCCCGCGAGGTCGACCTCGTGGTCGGCCTCCGCGAGGCGCGTGCCGTCGCCCGTGCAGCGGTGCACGCGCCATCCGCTCAGGTCGATCGCGTGCGGCGACAGATTGCGCAGCTCGAAGAAGCTCGCGGCGGGGTCGTCCGGCGTCCCGGCGCCGACCTCGTCGATGACGATGTCGCCGTCGGTCGGCGCGGCGACGGCGCCGGATGGCGCGGGCGTCGCGCACGCGGGAACGAGGGCCGCGGCGAGCGCGAGGAGAGCGAGGGAGCGGTTCCGGCGGAGGGCACGAGAGCGCGTCACGCGATGAGCGTCGCCGCCCGCGGTGAACGGACGGCGACCGTCGTGCGCGCGGCGTGTGAACGCGCGGAGACCACCCGGGCGCGGGCGTCAGCCCGCGGCGATCAGTCTTCGATCTTGCGCTTGCGCCAGCGGATGCCCGCGTTGATGAGGCCGTCGATGTCGCCGTCGAAGACGGTCGCGGGGTTGCCGACCTCGAAGCCCGTGCGCAGATCCTTCACGAGCTGCTGTCCGTAGAGGAAGTACGAGCGCATCTGGTCGCCCCAGCTCGCCGTGATCGTTCCGGCGAGCTCCTTCTTCTTGGCGGCCTCCTCCTCGCGCTGCAGCAGCAGCAGTCGGGTCTGGAGCACGCGCATGGCCGCCGCGCGGTTCTGGATCTGCGACTTCTCGTTCTGCATCGACACGACGATTCCCGTGGGGATGTGCGTGATGCGGACGGCGGAGTCGGTCGTGTTGACCGACTGGCCGCCGGGGCCCGACGAGCGGAAGACGTCGACGCGGATGTCGTTCTCCGGGATCTCGACCTCGACGGCCTCCTCCATGACGGGGATGACCTCGACCGCGGCGAAGCTCGTCTGGCGCTTGTCGGCGGAGCCGAACGGGCTGATGCGCGCGAGGCGGTGCGTGCCGGCCTCGACCGAGAGGATGCCGTAGGCGTACGGCGCATCGACCTCGAACGTGGCCGACTTGATCCCGGCGCCCTCGGCGTACGACGTGTCCATCACCTTGACGGGGTACTTGTGACGCTCGGCCCAGCGCAGGTACATGCGCATGAGCATCTCGGCGAAGTCGGTGGCGTCGTCGCCGCCTGCACCCGAGCGGATGGTCACGACCGCGGCGCGCTCGTCGTACTCCCCGTCGAGCAGGGTCTTCACCTCGAGGTCGCCGATGACGCGCTCGAGGTCGGTGATCTCCTTGCGCGCCTCCTCGACGGAGTCCTCGTCGCCCATCTCGTTGGCGAGCTCGACGAGCACCTCGAGGTCGTCGAGGCGACGCTCGACCGCCTCGATGCGCGCGAGCTCGGACTGGCGGTGGCTCAGCGCGCTCGTGACGCGCTGGGCGTTCGCGGTGTCGTCCCACAGGCCGGGCTCCGACGCCTCCTTCTCGAGACGCGCGATGTCCGCGCGCACGCTGTCGACGTCGACCACCTCTCGGATGTTCGCGAACGTGGAGCGCAGCGCCTGGATCTCGGCGGAAGGATCGAACTCAAGCATGACGCTCCAGCCTATCCTGCTCGGCGTAACGTGGAAGCCGATGCCCTCGACTGCCGACGCCCCGTTCGATCCGATCCGGCGGTATGCGCCCATGATCTACGGGCCGACGGCCCTCTACTCGCTCGGCCAGGGAGCCATCCTCCCGCTCCTCCCGGCGCTGGCCGCCGACCTGGGCGCCGATCTCGCGGTCGCCGCGCTCGTGTCGGCCGCGATCGTCGTGGGTCAGCTCGCCGGCAACATCCCCGCCGGCTGGCTCGTGTCGAAGGCCGGGGAGAGGCGCACGATGCTCATCGCGTCGCTCGCGTCGCTCGTGGGCATCGCGGGGATGCTCCTCGCGCCGCACATCGCCCTGCTGGGGCTCTCGGTGCTGCTCATCGGGTTCTGCGCGTCGTCGTTCGCGGTGGCCCGCCACACATTCATGACGACGCGCGTGCCGTACGCGCACCGCGCCCGCGCGCTCGCCCTCGTCGGCGGCTCGTTCCGCCTCGGCGGATTCACGGGGCCGTTCGTCTCGGCGGGCCTGCTCGCCCTGTTCGGCGACGAGATCGCCTCGGTGTGGTTCTTCGCGGTCTGCCTGCTCGGCGTCGCGGCGCTCGTCGCCTTCGGGCCCGATCCCGAGGAGAAGGCGCTCATCGCCGATCGTCTCGCCGCGCGCGAGCGTGCCGACGCGCGCGCCGATCTCGACGAGGAGGACACGGGCGAGCCGGTGACCGGCTCCATCCCGGCGACCGAGCGGATCGGCGTGCTGCGGACCATGCACCGCCATCGCGGGGTGCTCGCCCGGCTGGGAGCCGCTGCCGCGTCGCTCGCGGCCGTGCGCTCGGCTCGTCAGGCCGTGCTGCCGCTGTGGGGCGTCTCGATCGGCCTGGACTCGCAGACCCTCGCCCTCGTCGTCGGCGTCGCGGGAGCGGTCGAGTTCTCCCTCTTCTACGTGAGCGGGCAGGTCATGGACCGGTTCGGCCGCCTCTGGGCGGCGGTGCCCGCGCTCCTGCTCATGGGCGCGGGCTTCGGCGCGCTCGCGTTCACCCACGACCTCGACAGCGCGGTGCTGTGGTTCGGGGTCCTCGCCCTCGTGATCGGCGTGGGCAACGGCCTGTCGTCGGGCATCCTGCTCACGCTCGGAGCCGACGTGGCCCCCGAGCGCGACCCTGCGCCGTTCCTCGGCGCGTGGCGCACGCTGACCGACGGCGGCGCGGCGCTCACGCCGCTCATCGTGTCAGCCGTGACGGCCGCCGCGTCGCTCTCGGTCGCGACCGGTCTCGTCGGCGTGGTGGGCCTCGTCGGCGCCGCGGCGTTCGTGCGCTACGTGCCCCGCTACGCCCCACGGCGCGACTGATTCAGCGCAGCGCCGTGCGACTCGTCGCGGTCGCCTCGAGCGCGACTCCGGCCGGGACGAGCGCGCTGAGCAGCGGCGCGTGCCACATCGTCGCGACGGTCACCCGCGCCGAGAGGCCGTCGGGCGTCCCCGCCGCCACGAGGGTCTGATCGCCGGGCGCGGCCGCCACGATCGCCTCGGCCTGCGCGCGCACGGCGCCGTCGTCGAGTCGCGCGAGAGGAGCATCGCCCTCGAGCGACAGCGTGAAGCCGTCCGCGCCCGCGAGCGCCGCCGCATCCGCGACCGCGTCGAGGGACTTCTGCGCGAGATACAGCGACGTCGCGTTCGCGCACACGATGATGAGCGCGAGCGCGAGGACGGCGTACCCGATCGTGAGCGGGAGGATGCTCCCGCTCTCGTCGCGCAGGAGGCCCCGGGCGCTCACGTGCCGCCCCAGAAGCGCGAGACCTTCTGCACGGATGTCGACTCGACGGGGATGCTCGTGAGGCGATCGAGCCCGAGGACGGGCGGCACGAGCGGCAGCGGGACCCTCGCGCCGATCGTCACGACGACCGTGGAGCCGGCCTCGGGGCACCCGACATGGGCGGGCACGCACGTCACGGAGACCTCGAGGGCGTCGGGCGCGATGCCGTACTCGGGCGGCACCGACGAGAGCACCTCGGGCAGCGCCGCGAACGTGTCGTCGATCCCGCCGGTCCGCGCGAGCGTGTGCGCCGCATGCCGTGCCGTCGCCTCGACGCCCAGGGCGTGCTCCTGGACGACGCCGAGCGCGACGACCAGGTAGGCCAGCGGGACGAGCAGCACGATCCCGCCCACGAGGAACTCGAGCGCGGCCGACCCCCGCTCGTCGTCCAGCGCCGCGTCAGCCCATCGACTCGACCGGCGCACGCGCCGTCACCTCCAGCGTCCCTGGCACGCCGATCAGCCCGACGACGGGCGTCGCGGAGCGGACCGTGACCCGGATGTCGCCGCCCGACACCGCGGCGCTCACGTCCTGCGCGTAGGCCGATCCGATCGCGCGTGCGATCACGAGCCGGGTCCGCTCGGCCCCGCCTTCGGGCCCCACGTCGGCGAGCGCGGCGTGGTACGCGCCCTCGACGGCCGCATCGTGCAGGACGTTGCGGACGTACACCGCGAGCCCCAGCTGCAGGACGGCGAGGGTGAGGGCCGTGAGCAGGGCGCCCACGAGGACGAACTCGACCGAGCTCGAGCCGCGCTCGTCGCGGAGGCTCGGGCCGAGCACGGTCAGATCCCGTCGACGCTGCTGATCGCCCGCTGGAACAGCCCCTCGAGCGCAGGCCCGGCGAGGGCCCAGATGAGCACGACCAGGCCGGCGGACATCAGCGTGATCAGCACCCACCCCGGCACGTCGCCGCGTTCGTCCTCGGCGAGGTCCTGCAGGGTGTCGCCCCACGCGGTGCGGAGGCGGATGGCGAGCTCGTCGATTCTGCTCATGTCGTTTCCTTTCTCGAGGGGTCAGCCGATCCCGAGGCGGAGCATGACGATGCCCGGGAAGACGGCGAAGAGGACGCTGAGGGGCAGCAGGCCGAACACGAGCGGGAGGAGCATGAGGATCTCCTTGCGGCCGGCCTGCTCGATGAGCGCGCGCTTGGCCTCCTCGCGCGCGTCCGCCGCCTGCGCCTGGAGCGCCTGGGCGAGCGGGGAGCCGCGGTCGAGCGCCGCGACGATGTGCTCGACGGAGCGGCTGAGCGCGGGCACCTGGAGGCGCCGCGCCATCGCGAGAAGCGCATCGGGCAGGGCCGAGCCCGTGCGCACGTCGAGGACGACCGCGCGCAGCTCGGCCGTGAGCTCGCCCGACCCCAGGCGCGCGACGCGGCCGACGCTGTCGTAGATGCCCTCCCCCGCTGCGAGGCAGAGCGCGAGGAACTCGAGCACGGTGGGGAGCTCCTCGCCGATCCGCGCCATCCGCGCCTTCGCGCGCCCGGTGAGGGCGAGGTCCGCGCCGACAGCCCCGACGGCGGCGCCCGCGACCGGCAGCACCAGCGTCGGGCCGGAGAGCGTGCCGCCGACGGCGAGCACGGCGACGACGAGTCCGCCAGCGACGAGCCCGATCAGGGTCGCGGCCAGCTGGCGGCCGCGGAACGCGGCGACGTCGACCGGGCGGCCCGCTTGCGCGAGTCGGCGCGCGATCCCGTCCGCACCCCCGAGCAGGGCCGTCAGCCGACGCTGCGCCGCCGCCCACAGGGCTCTGGCCCCACCCGCGATCGCCGCACCCGGGTCGGCGACGGCCGACCACGCCGTCGTCCCCGCCGGATCGGTGATGTCGCGCAGGTACGGCGCGATGCGCCGTGCGAGGCTCGGCGCGCTCCAGCGCGGAGCGAGCATCAGGAGTGACCAGATGCCGAGACCGAGGCACCCGCCCAGGAGGAGCGAGAGCGCCGCGTCGGTCGCCCAGCTCATGCGAACCACCGCCGGGGCTCGGGCAGCCGGCCGATCCGGAGCATGACCCGGAACGCCACGATCGACACGGCCGCTCCCGCGAGCAGGAGGGCCACGCCCTCGGGGCTCGAGTACGCCTCCGCCCCCTCGGGCCGCATGGCGAGCAGGGCGACGATCACCCACGGCGCGAGGACGCCGAGGACCGCGGCCCCGCGCGTCCACGACTGCCGGGACTCCACCTCGGAGCGCAGGGCGGCGTCCGCGCGCACCGACGCGGCGAGCGCCCGCAGCACGGGGGTGAGCTCGGTGCCGCCGACCTGCCGCGCCATGCGCAGGGTCTCCACGATGCGGTCGGCCATCGGATCCGCGAGTGCGGACTTCAGCCGATCGGCGCTCGAGTCGAAGTGCCCCGACGCCGCCATATCGCGTTCGAAGCCCGCGAACGCCGCGCGGAGGGCAGCAGGCGCGGATCGCGCGAGCGATGAGACCGCGTCGGGCAGCGACATCCCCGCGCGGACCGAGGCGATGAGCAGGTCGCAGACGTCGGGCCAGAGCGCACGGCGGGCGCGGACGAGTCGCGCGGCGCGCGAGCGCAGCCACAGGAGCGGCCACGCGGCTCCCGCAAGACCCGCGAGGAGCGCGAGCACCCCCACGGTCGTCACGAGCCACGCGACGGACGCCGCGACGAGCGCCGCGCCTGCGCACGCCGCGACGACCACGCGCGGGGCGACATGGGAGAAGCCCGCGGACTCGAGCAGGGCCGCGAGGGCCGACGGGCGCTCGCGCGCTGCGCGCTCCCGCGGCGGCCAGAGCCATGGTGACAGGGCCAGCAGGAGTCCCGCGGCGAGCGCGGCTCCGAGGACGAGGATCAGCGCCATCGCTCCCCCGTCCGGTAGAGGGTGCGCGTCTCGGGAGCGTCGTCGATGACGCGCCCCGTGGGAGCGATGATCTCCTGGACGCGGCGCCGCCCGTCCTCGGCCCGCTGACAGTGCACGACGAGGTCCACGCTCGTCGCGATCGCCGGGACGACGAACTCGCGACCGATGTTGCGGCCCGCGAGCAGCGGGAGCGCAGCGAGCTTGGCGAGGGCGTCGACCGCCGAGTTCGCGTGGATCGTCGCGGCGCCAGGGATGCCCGTGTTCAGCGCGAGCAGGAGGTCCAGCGCCTCTGCGTCGCGCACCTCCCCGATGACGATCCGGTCGGGCCGCATTCGCAGGGCCTCCTTGACGAGGCGCCGGAGGGTGATCTCGCCCGTGCCCTCGAGGCTCGGCTGCCGACCCTGCAGCGCGACGAGGTCGGGCGCGTCCACGCCCAGCTCGAAGGTCTCCTCGACCGTGACGATGCGGTGCGCAGGCGGACACGCGGCGACGAGGGCACCCAGGAGGGTCGTCTTGCCCGCGTGCGTCGCTCCGGAGACGAGCACGCTGCGCCCCTGCCTCATGGCGTCGCGCAGGAGGTCGGCCGCCTCGGCCGCGAGCGATCCGATCTCCACGAGGCGGTCAAGGCTCCGCACGTGCGGGAGGAACTTGCGGATGTTCACGGCCCAGTTCCTCCGCGCGATCCCGCCGAGGACGACGTGCAGGCGCGAGCCGTCCGGGAGGGCGGCGTCGACGAACGGCTGCGAGAGGTCGATGCGCCGCCCTGTCGCGTGGAGCATCCGCTCGACGAGGTCGCGGACGGCCGCGTCGGTGAGCGCGAGCGGGAGGAGCTCGGTCACGCCGTCCCTGGCCACGAAGATCCGATCGGGGGCGTTGATCCAGAGCTCCTCGACCGTCGGGTCGTCGAGATGCTCCTGCAGGGGGCCGTATCCGGTCACGGCGGCGAGCACCTCGCGCACGGCCGCCTGCTCGTCGTCGACGATCGCGAGACCGCGGGCGAGGGCGAAGTCGTTGTGCCGGCGCACCTCCGCCTGCGCGATGCGCAGCACCGCCTCGGGTGCACGCGAGGGATCGGTCTGGTCGGCACGCAGCCGATCCCTGACTCGCTCCGCGACCGCGCTCATGAGGGGACCCACGCGGCCATCCTGGCCGAATCGCCGAGACGGCCTCGAAAGTTATCCACAGCGCAGCCGCGGTCCGCTATCGTGCCGACGCCGTTCGCGCAATGCCCTGTGTGCGCGGCCGCGCCGATGCCTTACTGGGGAGACCACGGACGAGCTCGAAAGGACCGCATCATGAGCACTCCCGAGAACTCATCGGAATCGCGCCGCGACCGGCGCGCCCCGGAGCACGCGGACTATCTCGCCGGCGACGGCGATGCCGGCCACGGCAGCGACGAGCCCACGCGCGCGTACGACGTGCGCGACGTCCGCGACGACACGACAGCGTCCCGCGCCGACACCACGGCCGTCCGCGCCGACCGCGAGGAGGTCGTGGCGCGCGAGAAGGAGGAGTTCGGCGGCTTCAAGTTCGGCTCGGCCTTCTTCGGATGGCTGTGCGCGATGGGCATGACGGCGCTGCTGACCGCCCTCGTCGCGGGAGCAGGGGCGGCTCTCGGCCTCGGCGAGCAGGTGACCGCCGATGAGGCGGCCCAGAACGCCGACACGATCGGCATCGCGGGCGCCGTCGCTGTGCTCGTGATCCTGCTCGTGTCGTACTACGCGGGCGGGTACGTCGCGGGGCGGATGGCGCGGTTCAGCGGCGCGAAGCAGGGCCTCGCGGTCTGGCTGTGGGCCGTCGTCATCGCGATCGTCGTCGCGATCGTCACGGCGGTCGCGGGTGCGCAGTGGAACATCCTCGCCGACGTCAACACGTTCCCCCGGCTCCCCTTCAACGAGGGCGAGCTCACGACGGTGGGCATCATCACCGCGGTGGGCGCGCTCCTGGTGAGCCTCGGCGGAGCGGTGCTCGGCGGGCTCGCGGGCATGCGCTACCACCGCAAGGTCGACCGCGCGGGCTTCCGCGCCTGATCGCTCTGGCACGCTGGTGAGGTGATCTCCGAAGCCGGTCTCGCGTTCGTCTCCGAGCGCCACCTCGCCACCCTGTCCACGATCGGCCGCGATGGCCGCATCCACGCCGTCCCGGTGGGCATGACCTACCGGGACGGCGTCGTGCGGATCATCGGCACACGCGGCACGCAGAAGTTCGTCAACGCCGCGCGTGCAGGGCGCGCGACCGTGAGCAGCGTCGACGGCGCCCGCTGGATCAGCTTCGAGGGCCCCGCGCGCGTGCGGGATGAGCCCGAGGCGATCGCGGAGGCCGTGCGCCTCTACACGGAGCGCTACCGTCAGCCACGCGAGAACCCGCGCCGGGTTGTCCTCGAGATCGCCGTCGAGCGGGTGATGGGATCTGCCGGCATGAAGGCGTGATCGGCGTTCATGGTCGCGCTCCCTCCCGCGCCGTAGACTGATCGGACTCGCGGGAGTGGTGAAACTGGCAGACACGCAGGATTTAGGTTCCTGTGCCTCCGGGCGTGTGGGTTCAAGTCCCACCTTCCGCACGAGACGCGGTCCCGCGTCGCACCCCTCCCACCGACATCCGGAGCATCGTGCACCACATCGCTCTCATCCCGTGGCTCGACCCGCAGGCGATCATCGACGCGGCAGGGCCGTGGGCGCTGCTCGTCGTCTGCCTCATCGTGTTCTCCGAGACCGGCCTGCTCGTCGGCTTCCTTCTCCCCGGCGACACGCTCCTGCTCATCTCGGGGCTCCTCACCCACACGGTCGACGTCTTCGGCGTCAACATCTGGGTCGTGAGCGGCCTCATCGCGCTCGCCGCGTTCGTCGGCGGCGAGGTCGGGTACCTCATCGGGCACAAGGGCGGGCCCGCGGTGTTCGAGCGCAAGGACTCCGGCGTCTTCAGCCGCCACAACGTCGAGCGGACCAACGCCTTCTTCGAGCGCTTCGGCGGCATCACGGTGGTGCTCGCGCGCTTCGTCCCGATCGTCCGCACCTTCGCGCCGGTCGCGGCGGGCATCGGTCATATGCCGTGGAAGCGATACTCGCTCTACAACCTCATCGGCGCGCTCCTGTGGGGCTTCGGCCTCACGATGTTCGGCTACGTGATCGCGTACATCCCGTGGGTCCGCGACATCGTCACGGAGTACATCGACGTGATCCTGCTCGCTGCCGTGGGCGGCACCGCGCTCATCGTGCTCTGGCACTACCTGCAGGAGCGCCGCCGCGCGCGCAAGGCCGCGGAAGCGGCGCCGGCCGAAGACCTCGTGCTCGACGCCGAGGTGTTCGAGCGCGCGCCCGACATCGACGGAGACGGCAAGCCCGACTTCTGATCCGGTCAGGAGGCCTTCTTCGACCGCTTGCGCGGCTTGGCCTCCTTCTCGGGCTCCGCCTCCTCGGCCTCCTTCTTGCCGCCGCGCGCGGCGCGCGATCGCTCGACGCTCGCCCGCAGCGCCTCCATGAGGTCGATGACCTCGCCGCCCTTCTCCTCCTCGGCGCCGAAGGTCGCCTCGGTGTCGACCGCGTCGCCCTTCTCGAGCTTCGCCTCGATGAGGGTGCGGAGCTCCTTCTGGTACTCGTCGACGTACTCCTCCGGGTCGAAGTCGGACGAGTAGCTCTCCACGAGGCTCTCGGCGAGCTCGAGCTCCTTCTCGCTGACCTTGATGGGGTCCTCGAGGGCGGGGAACGACGCCTGCCGCACCTCGTCGGCCCACAGCAGCGTCTGCAGCATGAGCACCCCGTCGCGCACGCGCAGCGCCGCGAGCCGCGTCTTCTGCCGCAGCGAGAAGCGCACGATCGCCGTCCGGTCCGTCCTCTCGAGGGTCTCGCGCAGGAGGCCGTACGACTTGGGCGACGCCGAGTCGGGCTCAAGGTAGTACGCGCGGTCGAAGGTGATCGGGTCGACCTGCTCGGTGGGCACGAACTCGACCACCTCGATCTCGCGGCTGCGCTCGGAGGGAAGCGACTTCAGATCGTCGTCGGTGAGCACGACCGTGCGCTCGCCGTCGTCGAACGCCTTGTCGATGTCGCGGTACGCGACGACCTCGCCGCACACCTCGCACTTGCGCTGGTACCGGATGCGGCCGCCATCCGCCGCGTGGACCTGGTGGAGCGACACGTCGTGGTCCTCCGTGGCCGCGTAGACCTTGACCGGCACGTTGACGAGGCCGAACGTCAGCGCGCCCTTCCAGATCGATCTCATGGCACCAGTGAAGCGCTCCCACGCCCCGGCCGCCAGGGGTTGACGCGGATCGGCCCCGCGCGCATAGCCTGAACCATGCCCGTGCCCCAGCAGCAGACCGTCGAGGTCGCCGGGCGCCGCCTGCGGGTGTCGCACCTCGAGCGCGTCATGTATCCCGAGACGGGCACGACGAAGGCCGACGTGATCGCGTACTACACGCGCATCGCGCCGCTTCTCCTGCCGCACGTCGCCGGGCGACCCGTGACGCGCAAGCGCTGGGTCGAGGGCGTCGGGACGACGGAGGCGCCCGAGGAGGCGTTCTTCGCGAAGGCGCTCGAGCCGGGGGCGCCGTCCTGGGTGCCGCGCAGGGCCATCCAGCACAGCTCGGGGCCGAAGGACTACCCGCTCGTCGACGAGGTCGCGACACTCGTCTACCTCGCGCAGGTCGCGAGCCTCGAGCTCCACGTGCCGCAGTGGCGGTTCGCGCCGGATGGATCGCCAGGGCCGGCGGACCGGCTCGTGCTCGACCTCGACCCCGGGCCCGGTGCGGGGCTCGCGGAGTGCGCCGAGGTCGCGCGGCTCGCGCGCGGGATCCTGCAGGGGATGGGACTCGAGCCCCAGCCGGTCACGAGCGGCAGCAAGGGCATCCACCTCTACGCCGCGCTCCCCCGCCCGCTCCCCTCCGATGACGCGTCGGCGCTGGCCCGCGAGCTCGCGCGCGCACTCGAGGCGGACCATCCCGACCTCGCGGTCAGCGCGATGCGCAAGGACCTGCGCGCGGGCCGCGTGTTCGTCGACTGGAGCCAGAACAACGGCAAGAAGACGACCGTCGCGCCCTACTCGCTGCGCGGACGCGCGCGGCCCTGGGTCGCCGCGCCGCGCACGTGGGACGAGCTCGACGACCCCGACCTGCGGCACCTCGAGCTCGACGAGGTGCTCGCGCGCGCCGACGCGATCGGCGACCCGCTCGCCGGGATCGACCCGCCCGCGGCCGCGACCGGCCCTCTCAACTCCTACATCGCCAAGCGCACGGCGGGGCGCACGCCGGAGCCGGTCCCCGAGACGCCCCATCCCGAGCCCGACGACGGGGATCTCCCGCGCTTCGTCGTGCACGAGCACCACGCGAGCCGGCTCCACTGGGACCTCCGGCTCGAGCGCGCCGGCGTCCTCGCCTGCTGGGCCGTGCCGAAGGGCATTCCCGACACCCCCGACCGCAACCGCCTCGCGGTGCAGACCGAGGACCATCCGCTCGCGTACATCGACTTCCACGGCACGATCCCGAAGGGAGAGTACGGCGCCGGCACGATGACTATCTGGGACGAAGGCACGTACGAGACGGAGAAGTGGCGCGACGACGAGGTCATCGTGACGCTCCGCGGACGCGAGGACGGCCCGCTCCACGAGGTGCGGATCGCGCTCATCCGCACCCAGGGATCCGGCGAGAAGTCGTCGTGGCTCCTCCACCGCACGAAGCGGCAGCCGGGGGCGGCCGCGGAGCCCGCGCGCGACGAGGCGCCGCCCGCGCGGCCGGCGCCCATGCTCGCGGTGCACGGCACGCCGGGGCTCGCCCGGACGCTCTCGTCGCCGCCGTGGGTCGAGTTCAAGTGGGACGGCGTGCGCGCGCTCGGCGAGTGGCGCTCGGGCGCCCTGCGGCTCTTCGCGCGCTCGGGCGCCGAGATCACGCAGCGCTACCCCGAGCTGTCGGGAGCGGCCCGCACGCACCTCGACGCGTGGGACGCGCTCGTCGACGGCGAGATCGTCGCGCTCGACGAGCAGGGTCGGCCGAGCTTCTCGCTCCTTCAGAACCGCATGCACCTCGAGCGCGCCGACGACGTCGCCCGCGAGAGCGCGCGGGCGCCCGTGCTCCTGTACCTCTTCGACATCCTGCGGCTCGACGGCCGCGACCTCACGCCGCTGCCGCTGGAGGAGCGCCGGCACCTGCTCGAGGAGACGGCGGCGACGGCCGGTCCGTCGGTGATCGTGCCGCCGGTCTTCGACGACGTCGACATCGCCCTTGACGTCGCGCGCGAGCACGCCCTCGAGGGCATCGTCGCGAAGCGGCGCGCGTCGCCCTACCGGCCAGGCACGCGCAGCGAGGACTGGCTCAAGGTCAAGCTCACGCACACGCAGGAGGTCGTCATCGGCGGGTTCCGGCGCGGTAGGGGCGGCAGGGCCGGCTCGTTCGCCTCGCTCCTCCTCGGCGTGCCCGATGCGGATGGACTGAGGTACGTCGGCAGGGTCGGCACGGGCTTCTCCGATCGGGAGCTGCGGCGCCTGCGCGACCTGCTCGCCCCGCTCGAGACCCGGGAGTGTCCGCTGCGGGACGTCCCCCGTGAGGACACGGGCGACGCCACCTGGGTGGAGCCGCGGCTCGTGGGCGAGGTCGAGTTCGCGGAGTGGACGCGCAGCGGCAGCCTCCGGCAGGCGCGCTGGCGCGGGCTCCGCCCCGACAAGGCCCCTGACGACGTCCGCACGGAGGCGTGACGCGACGGGTGCCGAGGAACCGCTATCGTGGGCGCTTGTGTGCCAGCGAGAGGAGCAACACGATGGCAGCACTCCATGACGCCCTGACGCCCGTATTCGACGAGGTGATCCGGCGCAATCCCGGCGAAGCCGAGTTCCACCAGGCGGTCCGAGAGGTTCTCGAGAGCCTTGGACCCGTGCTCGGCAAGCGGCCCGAGTACGCGGACGCCGAGATCATCCGCCGGCTGTGCGAGCCGGAACGCCAGATCATCTTCCGCGTGCCGTGGGTCGACGACGCCGGCCGCGTGCAGCTGAACCGCGGCTTCCGCGTCGAGTTCAACTCGGCGCTGGGCCCGTACAAGGGCGGAATCCGCTTCCATCCCTCGGTCTACCTCGGGATCGTCAAGTTCCTCGGCTTCGAGCAGATCTTCAAGAACGCGCTCACCGGCATGCCGATCGGCGGCGGCAAGGGCGGCTCGGACTTCGACCCCAAGGGCCGCTCAGACGCCGAGGTCATGCGCTTCTGCCAGTCGTTCATGACCGAGCTCTACCGTCACATCGGCGAGCACACCGACGTCCCCGCGGGCGACATCGGCGTGGGCGGCCGCGAGATCGGCTACCTCTTCGGCCAGTACAAGCGCATCACGAACCGCTACGAGTCGGGCGTCCTGACCGGCAAGGGCATCACCTGGGGCGGGTCGCAGGTCCGCACGGAGTCGACCGGCTACGGCACGGTCTTCTTCGTCAAGGAGGCGCTCGCGGCGCGCGGCATGGACCTCGAGGGCCGCCGCGTCGTCGTCTCGGGCTCGGGCAACGTCGCGATCTACGCGACCGAGAAGGCGCAGGCGCTCGGCGCGAAGGTCGTCGCCACATCGGACTCGAGCGGCTACGTCGTCGACGAGGCCGGCATCGACCTCGACCTGCTCAAGGAGATCAAGAACGGCCACCGCGGGCGGGTCTCCGACTACGCCGCGCGCCGCGACAGCGCCCACTTCGTGGCAGGCGGATCGATCTGGGATGTGCCGTGCGACATCGCGCTGCCCTGCGCGACCCAGAACGAGCTCGACGCCGATGCCGCCGCGGCGCTCGTGCGGAACGGCTGCCTCATCGTGGCCGAGGGCGCGAACATGCCCACGACCCCCGAGGCGACCCGCGTGCTGCGCGAGGGCGGCGTCGTCTTCGCCCCCGGCAAGGCCGTGAACGCGGGCGGTGTCGCGACGAGCGCCCTCGAGATGCAGCAGAACGCCTCACGCGACTCGTGGTCGTTCGAGCACACCGAGCAGCGCCTGTCCGAGATCATGAGCTCGATCCACGCGCGGTGCCTCGAGACCGCTGACGAGTACGGAGCCCCCGGCGACTACGTCGCGGGCGCGAACATCGCGGGCTTCACGCACGTCGCCGACGCGATGCTTGCCCTCGGCGTCATCTGAGCGTCAGGCACCGGCCCCGGCGGTATCGCTCGTGGGCCGGTGCCCGTGCTCGCCGCCGATGCCGAAGTAGTGGCGGAAGCTGTAGATGGTCGGCTCCCAGAGCCGTGGATCGATGTGATCCGTGCCGGGCGCGACGATCCGCGGGTCGGCGTGCACGGCCTGCACCTCCGCCTCCACGATCGCGTAGTCGCCGAGGCCGTCGGTGATCCGCGCGACGCGCGCCTCGAGCTGCAGGGCGCACTCCTCGACGCGCGGCGGCGCGACATGCTGCGAGGCCTGCGGGGTCAGCCCGGCGGCGGCGAACTTGTCGGCGACGTGACGGTAGCGCGCCGCCTTCGCGGGCGGCACGTCGACGCGCCCCGTCGTGTCCGCGATCGCCTCGACGGCGTTCCAGAGCGCGGGCGACGGGAAGTTCACGGTCAGCTCGGGGCGCTCGCGCACGTTCTGCTGCGTCTGGCCGTCGTTCTCGAGCCCCAGCACGAGCATCCACCCGAGCGCCCAGTACGACGACGCGGGCGCCAGATTCGGCGTGCCGTCGGGGTTGACCGTGCCGATCAGCATCACGGGCGTCCCCACGTAGAGGACGGACGGGCGGATGTCGAGATGACGGACGGTCGTCATGGAGCTCCTCGGGTGGTGCGGGTGGGAGTAGCGTCGATCCCGTGTTCGAGCGTATCGACCATCTGGAGGAGCATCCGTGACCCGACGCCTCGAAGACCTGCTCGACATCGACCACCCCGTCGTCCTCGCGCCGTTCGGCGGCGTCTCATCCGTGGCGCTCACCGCTGCGGTGAGCGACGCGGGCGGGCTCGGCTCGTACGGGCTGTACGGCTACGCACCCGACCGGATCCGCGACACGATCGCTGCTCTGCGCGCGGCGACGGCGCGCCCCGTCGCGGTGAACCTGTGGCTGCCGCGCGGCGACGAGGTCGCGCCCGACGACGTCGATCTCACGGCGGCGGTCGCCGCCGTGAGCGGATTCTTCGACGAGCTCGGGATCGAGATCCCCGAGAAGCCGTCGACGTTCCTCCCTCCCTTCGAGGACCAGCTCGACGCGGTCGTGGATGCCCGCCCCGACGTGCTGAGCGTCGTCTTCGGGGTCCCGTCGCCCGCGCACGTCGAGCGCCTGCGCGCCGCGGGCATCCGGATCTTCGGCACCGCGACGACCGTCGACGAGGCGCGCGCCCTCGCCGACGGCGGTGTCGACGCGGTCGTCGCGACCGGCGCCGAGGCGGGCGGCCACCGGGTGTCGTGGCTGCGGCCGCCCGAGGAGTCCCTCGTGGGCGGGCTCGCCCTCATCCCCCAGGTCGTCGACGCGGTCGACGTGCCCGTCGTCGCGGCGGGCGGCATCGTCGATCGTCGCGGCGTGGCCGCCGCGCGCGCCCTCGGCGCCGACGGCGTCCAGGTCGGCACGGCCTTCCTCCGCACATCGGTCTCGGCCGCGCCCACGTCGCACCGCGCGGCGATCGCATCGGGAGCCGACACCGTGCTCACGCGCGCGATGAGCGGGCGCCTCGCCCGCGGCATCCCGAACCGCGCCGTGCGCGAGATCGAGCACGCGGGAGCGATCGCCCCCTTCCCGGCGCAGAACTGGCTCACCGGGCGCTTCCGGGCCGAGGCCGCCGTGCAGGACCGCGGAGACCTGCTGTCGCTGTGGGCGGGTCAGAGCGCGGGGCTCACCCGCCACGACGACGTCGCCGAGCTGTTCGCCGAGCTCGTCGCGGGCTGGAGCTGACGGTCAGGAGTGCGCGTCGTCGCGGTCGACGTGGCCCGACTGCTCCAGCTGGAACGTGGAGTGCGCGACGTCGAAGTGCTCGGCCAGGCACTCCTGCAGCCCGTTCAGGACCGCGCCGCTGCGCCCCTCGTCGATGACCGACTGCTCGACGACGACGTGCGCCGTGAAGACCGGCGCGCCGCGCGTGAGCTGCCACACATGGACGTCGTGCACATCGGCGACACCGGGGGCCGCGAGGATGTGCGCGCGGATGGCGGCGACGCTCGTCCCCGCCGGCGCCGACTCCGCGAGCACGCCGACGACCTCCCGCAGGAGCGAGATCGCGCGCGGCACGATGAGCACCGCGATCGCGAGCGACGCGAGCGCGTCGGCGGGCATCCATCCGGTGAGAAGGATGACGACGGCAGCCACGATCACGAGCGCCGATCCGACGAGGTCGCCCAGCACCTCGAGGTACGCGCCGCGCACGTTCATGCTGTGCCGCTGCGCGGCGCTCAGCAGCCACAGCGACACCCCGTTCGCGACGAGACCCGCGAGGGCGACGACGAGCATCCATCCGCCGGTCACCTCGTGGGCGTCGGGCGAGAGGAGACGCCGCACGCCCTCGATCGCGACCGTGACGCAGAGCACGATGAGGATGACGGCGTTCACGAGCGCCCCGAGCACCTCGGCGCGCTGATATCCGTACGTCCGCCGGTCGTCCGCGGGCCGCGCGGCCACGGCGCTCGCGATGAGCGCGACGACGAGGGCCACGGCGTCGGTGAGCATGTGCACGGCGTCGGCGAGCAGCGCGAGCGATCCCGTCATGATCGCTCCGACGACCTGCACGACGAACACCGCGCCCGTGAGGGTCAGCGAGATCGTCAGCAGCCGACGGCTGTCGGCGCCGCGGATGCCCGGTGCGTGGTCGTGCATGACTCCAGGCTAGGCGCGTCGGACGCCCGCTCGGGGGCTCTGCGCGCTGTCGGGAACGGGGATGATTCTCGTTACGTCAGAGCGACGCGAGAAGCGGCCCCAGCTGCGCGAACGCACGGGCCCGGTGCGACGCCGCGTTCTTCTCGTCGGCCGTCCACTCCGCGACCGTGCGCTCGTCGGCGCCCTGGCCATCCGGCACGAACACGGGGTCGTACCCGAAGCCGCCCGCACCGCGCGGTTCGCGGGCGATGCGCCCGGGCCAGATGCCCTCGACGACGTGCTCGCCGCCGTCGGGGGTGACGAGGGCGATCACCGACGTGTAGTGCGCGCCACGGTGCGGGTCGGAGATGTCGGAGATCTGATCCAGCAGGAGCGCGAGGTTCGCCGCGTCGTCCTTCGCGTGCGCGGCCCAGTACGCCGAGAACACGCCGGGCGAGCCGCCCAGCACGTCGACGCACACGCCGGAGTCGTCGGCGAGCGCGGGGAGCCCCGTGTGGGCGGCCGCCGCGCGGGCCTTGATGAGCGCGTTCTCGGCGAAGGTCGTGCCGTCCTCGACCGGCTCGGGTCCGTCATAGGAGACGACCTCGAAGTCGGGTCGCGTGCTGGCGACGATGCCCTGGAACTCCGCGACCTTGTGGGCGTTGTGCGTCGCGAGGACGATGCGCCGGCTCACGCCTCCTGCCCCAGGGCAGCGAGCTGGTGGCGGCGCAGCTCAGCGCACCCGTTCACGCCCAGCTCGAGAAGCGCGTCGAGCTCGCGCTTGTCGAACGGCGCGCCCTCGGCCGTGCCCTGCACTTCGACGAACAGACCGCGCCCGGTGACGACGACGTTCATGTCGGTCTCGGCGCGCGAGTCCTCGACGTACGGGAGGTCGAGCATGGGGACGCCGTCGATGATGCCGACCGAGACCGCCGCGACCGAGTCGAGCAGGACGCGCGACTTCTGCCCGACGAACCGCTTGTCACGCCCCCACTCGATCGCGTCCGCGAGTGCGACGTACGCGCCCGTGATCGCGGCCGTCCGGGTGCCGCCGTCGGCCTGGAGCACGTCGCAGTCGATGACGATCGTGTTCTCGCCGAGCGCCTTCGTGTCGACCACGGCGCGCAGCGCGCGGCCGATGAGGCGCGAGATCTCGTGCGTGCGCCCGCCGATCTTGCCCTTCACGCTCTCGCGCTGGTTCCGCTCGTTCGTGGCGCGCGGGAGCATCGCGTACTCGGCGGTGACCCAGCCGCGCCCCTGGCCGGTGAGCCACCGGGGCACGCCGTTCGTGAAGGAGGCCGTGCACAGGACCTTGGTGTCCCCGAAGCTGATGAGAGCCGATCCCTCGGCCTGGCTGCTCCAGCCCCGCTCGATCGTGATGGGACGCAGCTGGTCGGGGGTGCGGCCGTCGGCGCGCTGGGTCATGGTGTCCTCTTCTCTCATCGGGGGAGGTCGATCGCGCCCGTGCGCACGAGGCGCACATCGCGCACCTCGCGGCCGAGCAGGCGGTTGGCGAGCGCCGTGAACGTCTCGGTGTCGGCTCCGGTCGCCTCGTAGGTGTGGACGGGCGTCGCCGACGGGTCGGCGAGGAGGTCGCCCGACACGAGCTGGCGGTAGACGTCCTTCGCGGTCTCGGAGTCGCTCGACACGAGCGAGACGCCGTCGCCCATGAGGTAGCTGATCGCGCCCTTGAGGAACGGGTAGTGCGTGCAGCCGAGCACGAGGGTGTCGACGCCCGCACGCCGCAGCGGCGCGAGGTACTCCTCGGCGGCCGCGAGCAGCTCGGGCGAATCGGTCACGCCGGCCTCCACGAACTCCACGAAGCGCGGGCAGGCGGCGGTAAACACCTCGACCCCGGGGTTCACGCCGAGCATGTCCTGATACGCGCCGGAGCCGATCGTCCCCTCCGTGCCGATCACGCCGATCCGGCCGTTGCGGGTCGCCGCGATGGCCGTGCGCACGGCCGGCCCGATGACCTCGACGACGGGCACGTCGTACCGCTCGCGCGCATCGCGCAGCATCGCGGCGGACGCCGTGTTGCAGGCGATCACGAGCATCTTCACGCCCTGGTCGACGAGGGTGTCGAGCACCTCGAGCGCATAGCGGCGGACGTCGGCGATCGGCTTCGGCCCGTACGGCGAGTGCAGCGTGTCGCCGATGTACAGCATCGACTCGCGCGGCAGCTGGTCGCCGATCGCACGGGCCACCGTGAGGCCGCCGACGCCCGAGTCGAAGATCCCGATCGGCGCGTTGTTCACGATGTCCCAGCGTACCCGCCGGGCCGGAGCAGCTCGCGCACGCCGGTAGGCTGACCGCCATGAGCGCCTCCACGGCCCTGTTGACGGACCGCTACGAACTGACCATGCTCGACGCCGCGCTGCGCGACGGCACCGCCGACCGGCACTGCGTCTTCGAGCTCTTCGCCCGGCGCCTCTCGGGCGGGCGCCGCTTCGGCGTCGTGGCGGGCACGGGTCGCCTCCTCTCCCTCCTGCGCGAGTTCCGCTTCGGCGAGGACGAGCTGCGCTTCCTGCGGGACGAGCACGTCGTGAGCGCGGAGACCGTGCGGTACCTCGAGAGCTACCGCTTCGGCGGGACCATCACGGGCTACCGCGAGGGCGAGCTCTACTTCCCCGGCTCCCCCATCCTCACGATCGAGGGCTCGTTCGCCGACGCCGTCATCCTCGAGACGCTTGCTCTGAGTGTGATGAATCACGACGCGGCCGTCGCGACGGCCGCTGCGCGGATGAGCATCGCCGCCGGCGACCGGCCCCTCGCCGAGATGGGCTCGCGCCGGGCGGCCGAGCAGTCGGCGGTCGCTGCCGCGCGCGCGGCCTACATCGCCGGCTTCGGCGCGACGAGCAATCTCGAGGCCGGCCGCCAGTGGGGCATCCCGACCATGGGCACCGCCGCGCACTCGTGGACGCTCCTCCACGACACCGAGGAGGACGCCTTCCGCTCGCAGATCGCGGCCCTCGGCAGCGGCACGACCCTGCTCGTCGACACCTACGACATCCGCCGCGGCGTGGAGCGCGCGGTCGCGGTCGCCGGCACCGGGCTCGGCGGCGTGCGGATCGACTCGGGCGACCTCCCGATCGTCGCAGCCGAGGTGCGCGCCCAGCTGGACGCACTCGGCGCCACCGAGACGCGGATCACCGTCACGAGCGATCTCGACGAGTACGCCATCGCCGCTCTCGCCGCATCGCCCGTCGACGCGTACGGCGTCGGCACCTCGGTCGTCACGGGGTCGGGCTATCCGACCGCGGGGATGGTCTACAAGCTCGTCGCGCGTCAGGACGCGTCGGGCGGATGGGTCGCGGTCGCGAAGAAGGCGGAGGGCAAGGGCTCCCAGGGCGGTCGGAAGCGGGCGTTCCGCCGCCTCGAGGACGGCGTGGCGCGCGACGAGTACGTCGAGATCGCCGACGGGTTCGAGGAGCTGCCGACGGCGGCCGACGTCGAGGGCGGGCGCATGCTCCAGGTCACGCTCGTCGATCGCGGCGCGTTCCACGCGGCATACGAGGGTCCCGAGGGCGTCCAGGCGGCGCGCGCGCATCACCTCGCCGTCCGGGAGGAGCTGCCCGTGCGCGCCCTCGCGCTCAGCAAGTCCGATCCCGCCATCCCCACGGTGTTCGCCGACGCCGGCGACCGCTGAGACGAGAAGAGCCGCCGGCCTCTGCGCCGGCGGCTCGTCTCACTTCTGCATGGACTCGTAGATCTCCTTGCACGTGGGGCACACGGGGAACTTCTCGGGGTCGCGCCCGGGAGTCCACTTCTTCCCGCACAGCGCGCGCACCGGCTTGCCGGTGATCGCCGACTCGAGGATCTTGTCCTTCTTGACGTAGTGCGAGAAGCGCTCGTGGTCTCCGGGCTCGATGGTCTCCTCGCGGAGGAGCTCCTCGAGCTCGCGGTCGAGGAGTGCCGTGCCGCCCTGGTCGGGACTGTCAAGCGGGGTGCTCATGACCTGCAGTCTAATCGCGCGGCGGATGCCCGTGGCGGGCTCCGGCGTCAGGTCGCGCCCGCGAACTCCATGATGCGGGTGCCGCGCACGTCGAACACGGCGGCGCCGATCCCGATGCCGATGAGGAGGACGGCGGCCCCGGAGCCGAGTCCCGTCCAGAGCACGGCGACCGACTCGACCTGGCGGTCCGCGATCGCGAGCCACGCGAGCCAGACGGTCGGCGCGCTCGCGGCGAGCGCGCCCAGCAGCACGAGGGCCTGCGACCAGGCGCCCGTCGAGTCGGTGCGCTGCGGCTGCTGGAACGGTCCGTCGCCGGGCCGCGCCACGGCGTACGGCGCGACGACCGACGCGATGCTCGAGAGCCCGAAGCCCGACAGGAGGAGCGCTGCGGTGACCCCGACGACCGGCAGCACGGCGTCGCCGCGTCCGCTCACGAGGATGGAGAGGGCGGTCGCGACCGCGAGGACGGGCACCGAGATGAGCACGACCGGCGCGAGCCGGCCGGCCCGGTCGGCGACGCCGCGCACGCCGCTCGCGATGTGGAGCCATACGGCGGAGGCGTCGTACGCGAGGTCGTTGTGCGGCAGCCAGCCGTAGAAGAGAGCCATGAGCGGCACCGGGACCAGCGCGGCGACCTCGATCGGGACGCCCGCGACGAGCAGCGGGATGACCGGCAGGATGCCAGCGACCGGGATGACGAGGAGATTCGCGAGGTAGCGGCTGTCGCGCAGGCCGTACACGAGGCTGCGCGCCGCGATCGCTCCGGTCGCCGTCCGAGGAAGCAGCGCGAACCATCCGAGTCCCGCACCTCCGCGGGCCACCACGGGATGCTCGATCGTCGTGAGGAGGCGGCGGACGAGCGCGACCCACGCGACCGCGAGCGCGGCGACGACGACGATCCCGATCGCGACGGCCAGGCCGACCGACCCGCTGCCCGAGGCCTCGCCTGCGGGCAGCGCCGTCCCCGGCACGAGCGCCGCGATGAGCCCCGCGACGCGGCCGAGGGCCCGTGCGGCGCCGGGCGACCAGACCGCGGCGGAGGCGATCGTCGCCGGCACGCTCGCGACGACGAGCGCCACGACGAACACGCCCGCGGCGTCGGCCGGCCGTCCCTGTCCGCCGAGAGCGGCACGCAGCGCCATCACGACGCGCGCCACGAGCACGCACCCAAGGAGATGGAGGACTGCGCCCGCGATCGCGCTGCCGGCGGATGCGCCGAGCTGTGTCCAGACGATCGTCGCGACGACCTCGTAGACGAGCAGCAGCCACGTCGGCACGCTCACGAGCGACGCGAGGAGCAGGACGGCCGCCAGCGGGTCGGGCGCAGCGCCCAGCGTGCGGAACCGGCGCGGATCCAGCGGGTCGACGGTCGCCGTCAGCGCGGGAGCGATCGCGAAGGAGAGCACGAGCCCTGCCGCCGAGAGCACGAGCGCGGTCGCCGCGACGCCGTCGGGAAGCGACGGCAGCGCGAGCGCGCGCGAGGCCGTGACGGCGGTGCCGATGACGAGCGCGAGGAAGCCGATCGCCCGAGGGATCGTGCGGCCCGGCTCGCGGAATGCGCCGACGAGAAGCGCGGCCCTCAGTCGGAGAACGTGTGCAGCCACTCGAGCCCCTCCACCTCGCCGAGTCCGCCGGCGAGCTCGACGAAGCGCTGCTCGAGGGTGAGGTCGCCCTTGACCTCGTCGACCGTGCCCTCCTCGAGCACCTGTCCGGCGACGAGCACCGCCACGCGCGTGCACACCTTCTCGATGAGATCCATGCCGTGACTCGAGAGGAGCACGGTGCCCCCGCTCGCGACGTACGCGTCGAGGATCTCGAGCACCTTCGCCGCAGACGCCGGGTCGACGGCCTCGAAGGGCTCGTCGAGCACGAGGAGCTGCGGCGAGTGGATCATCGCGGCCGCGAGCATCACCTTCTTCGTCATGCCGGCCGAGTAGTCGGAGACCACGCGGCCGAGCGCGTCGCCGAGGTCGAGCGCGCCCGCGAGGTCGGCCGTGCGGTCCGCGACCACCCCGGGCTTCATTCCCCGGAGCATGCCCGTGTAGTACAGCAGCTGCCGGCCCGTGAGCCGATCGAACGTCCGCAGACGGTCGGGGAGCACGCCCATCCGCTTCTTCGCGTCGCGCGGGTGCGTGCGCAGATCGACGCCGCACACCCGGATTTCGCCGCGGTCGGGGCGCAGCAGGCCCGAGATCATCGACAGCGTCGTCGTCTTCCCCGCGCCGTTCGGCCCCAGGAGGCCGTAGTACATGCCTGCGGCGACCTCGAGGTCGATGCCGGCGACGGCATGCGTTCCGCCGTACGACTTGGACACGCCCTGGAGCGTCAGCGCAGGGCTCCCCGGCTCGGTTTCGCGGATCTCTGCCTCGGTCACCGCCCCACGGTATCAAGTCGCATCGGGAGCCCCCGGTCATCACGATCCGGTCACGACCTCCCGGAGGAGTCCTGGCAAAGTGCCGCCGATGGGGACCGCATTCTCGCTCATCCACAGCCTCTTCGCTACCCTGAAAGAGCCAGTTCGTCGTGAATCTTCGATGAACCCGGACTGAACCGATCAAGGGGAGTCACGCATGACCATCCAGACCGTCATCCTCGCCGCAGGCATGGGATCGCGCCTCGGCCGCGTCCTGCCCAAGTCCCTCACGGTTCTCAGCGACGGACGCTCGATCATGCAGCAGCAGCACGAGAACATCCGCGCGGCCTTCGGCGACGACGCCCGCATCACGACCGTGGTCGGCTATCGCGCGGAGGACATCGTCGAGCGCTTCCCCGACGCGAACTACGTCTACAACGAGCGGTACGACCAGACCAACACCTCGAAGAGCCTCCTCCGCGCCCTCTCGGCGACCGGCCGCGGCGGCGTGCTCTGGATGAACGGCGACGTCGTCTTCGACCCGCGCATCCTCGACCGCGCGATCGGCAACATCCAGGCCGACCAGTCCTTCGTGACCGTCAACACCGCCAAGGTGAGCGACGAGGAGGTCAAGTACACGGTCACGCCCGAGGGCTGGATCGACGAGCTCTCGAAGACCGTCGTCGGCGGCATCGGCGAGGCCGTGGGCATCAACTACATCTCGCAGCGGGACAAGCGCGCCTTCATGCGCCAGCTGTCGCGCGTCGACGACCAGGACTACTTCGAGCGCGGCCTCGAGCTCGCGATCGCCGAGGACGGGCTGCGCCTCCTCCCGATGGACGTGTCCGACCTGTACGCCGTCGAGGTGGACTTCGCCGAGGACCTCGAGCGGGCCAACGCGGCACTCCTCTGACCGTCGCCAGGGGGCGGCCGGGTAGCATCGGCGTGATGGCCGACAAGGTTCACCGCATCCACTCACTTCCGGACGACGCGCCCTGGAGCGGCGGGCTTCCGCCCGTCGGCTCGGAGGAGCATCCGTTCGCGATCCGCGCGCTCGATCGGGTGCTCGGCGTGCAGCGTCCCCTCGTGCTCGCGCACCTGCGCTCCATCCGGCTGCGGCATCCGGAGGCGTCGCCCGCTCAGGTCGTGCGGATGCTCGAGCGCCGCTATCTCCTGGGTGTCACGTCGGGCGGGGCGGCCGTCGGGGCCGCCGCCGTCGTCCCGGGTGTCGGCACCGGCGTCACGCTCGCCCTGTCGGGCGTCGAGACGGTGGGATTCGTCGAGGCGACGGCCCTCTATGCCCAGTCGCTCGCCGAGCTGCACGGATTCGCCGTCGAGGATCCGAATCGCGCCCGCGCGCTCGTGCTCACCCTGATGATGGGCGAGGAGGGCGTCGATCTCGTGCGGCACCTCGCCGCGCAGGTCGTCGGCAAGGGCACGTCGCTGTCGGCGCACTGGGGCGACCTCATCACGAAGACGCTCCCCCGCGCGGCTCTCGCGCCGATCGTCGACCGTCTCAAGACCGCGTTCATCCACCAGTTCGCGGTGCGCGGGGGCGCGAGTGTCGTCGGCAAGGCGCTGCCGTTCGGCGTCGGCGCGGCCGTGGGCGGTGTCGGCAACCACCTCCTCGGTCGACGCGTCGTCGCCGCGTCGCGCAAGGCGTTCGGCCCGGCCCCGGAGCGGCTTCCGGACTGGCTCGCCCCCAAGCCTGGAGCGGAGCGGATCGAGAGCGTGGCCCTGCGAGGGATCCAGACGGCAGGCGCTTCGCTGCGCGCGGCGGCGGGCTCGATGGGCTCGGGCGTCGGAGCCGTCGGCCGCGGCGTCGCGCGACTCGGGCGCGATACGGTCGGACGTGCCCTGCCGCGCGGGCGGCGAGACGATGCGGATGGCGCGGGCACTCCGGCCGCGGACGTCGACACGAGCGACGAGCGCGACGTGAGAGACGAGCGTCCGTAGCCGACGCCGCGTGCACAGCCAGCGATACGACGGCGTGCCCGCCTTCGGTTGTGGACAGCCCGCCGTCCCTCGCGCGTGCTCGTCCGAGGCCGCTCGTAGCGTCACGGCATGCTCACGCCGCTCCCCTCACGACGGTTCGATCCCCCGTATCGCGTGCCCTGGCGCGTAGACCGAGCGGACCCCGCCCATCCGCGCGTGCTCAATGCATCGCGCGAGCCGGCCGACTTCGTGCGGGCGTTCGTGCACGACGATGTGACGCCGCCATCCAGCGAGCACTGGGGACTCGTGCTGCCGGAGGAGATCTGCGAGCTCTGCCTGTGCGAGCGCGCCCTCGCGTCGACGCTCGTGACGCTCGCCTGGTTCCGTCCGGGTGAGGACGACGAATACCTGTGGCGGTTCTGTCTCTGACGCGCGCGGTCGGTCAGCCCCACGTTCGGGGCTGACGCCGGAACTCGTCACGGCGCGAGTATCCGTAGGGCCGCCGGCCCTGAGGAAGGTCTTCCGCGTCGAGGTCGACGAGGAGCTCTCCGACCTCCACCTCGAGCGCGACGGCGATCTGGAGCAGGGTGTAGAGCGTCGGGTTGCCCGCGCCCTTCTCGATCCGCTGCAGATGGGTGAGGTCGAGGTCTGCGCACTCCGCCAGCTTCTTCGCGCTCAGGGTCGCCGCGTGTCGCAGCTGGGCGATGCGGCGCCCCACCTTCAACGACGCGTCGGAGTGCGGCTCTGGCATCCTTCCAGCTTGCTGACGGTCGCAGGAAAAGCGTAGGTACGGACGCCCTGGCTTTCGAGCCACCGCATATATGCCATCGAGAAAATCACGCGCCCGTGAAGTCCGGCCCCCATCCCTGCTCGGCGCGCAACTCCGGCACGAGCTCGTCGTATGCGTCCTGTCCCTTGCCCTGCGCTCCCCTTGCGCGGCGCCGCAGCGACGCGAGCATCGCGTAGGAACGCCCATCGACGGCATCCCGCGATTCGAGAAGGCGCAGACCGATCGAGTACCAGCGCTCTGCTCGACCGGGATCGCCGTGCGCTTCGAGTGACTCTCCGAGCCGCTCCATCATGAGCACGTCGACGTCTTCGTGCCGCACTCCCGCGCGGACCTGATCCAGGAGCGCGTGAGCCTCGGTCACCTCTCCTGCCTTCAGGAGCAGCTCGATGAGTGTCGGATGCCCCGCGAACGGAGTATCGGAGTCAGCGCTTTCGACAGCGCGTCGAGCGATCTCGATCCCCCGATCGAGCTCGCCGGCGAACCCCGCCATCTCAGCGGCGACGCACAGCAGATGGCTGACCGCGACGTCGTCGTCGAGCTCGTATTCCTCGGGTCGCTCCGCCCACGCGATCAGCTGCTCGGCGCGCTCGAGGTACGCCTCGCGCCGCCTCACGTCGTCGAGTCCGCGCGTGTCGATGACCCCTGCGTCGAGTGCGTCATCGTAGGTGATGAGTTCAGGCATCCCTCGATCGTAGAGGGCCGCCGCGCTTTCGCGGATGGCGGTGCGCGCCTTCTGCCCTGTGGGCTCGACGTCGCCAGGATGAACCGTCCCCGGTTTGATGCCGCTTCCTTTCGAGTCTGGAAGGAAGATGATGATCATGCCGAAGAGGATTCCGGAG
>NZ_JBSQBP010000030.1:0-42845 GCF_053851835.1 Microbacterium sp. KNMS | reverse complement strand
GTCCCGCGCATGGCGCGGGACCGGCCCCTCCGGCGCTGGGCGAGGGCGCTCAGTCGTGCCGTGCGAAGGCGCTGCGGAACGCGAAGGCCGCTGCGTAGGCGCCTACGGAGAACCCGATGGTGAGCAGGATGATCCAGAACGGCGGGAGCACGAAGGCCAGGCTCGCGCAGCCCGCGGGGAGCGCGAGGAGGAGGAGGGTGCGCGCCGGCTCCGCCGCCGGGAGGAGGAGCGCGCTGCGCAGGGTCTGGCGCAGGGGCTGCGCATAGCGCGCCACGAGCGCGCAGCCGTAGAGGAAGGCCGCGAAGAGCCACACGGCGCCGAGGAACGAGAGCATGCCCGCGACCGAGCCGAGCACGCTGCCGAGGGCCATCCAGAACACGCCGCTGAAGACCAGCGCAGCGGCCGGGACGCCGAAGACGAGGAGCACGACCGTGCCGCGGGCGGCGTCGCGTGCGAGCGCCGGGAAGAAGTCCGCGAGAGGGCGGCCCTGCTCGTCGTCCGAGTACCGCATCGCGACCTCGAAGAGAGCGGAGGTCGCGGCGCCGATCGTCACGACCGGAAGGCAGGCCACGAGGTACGCGACGTTGAGCCCGACGAACGTGAGGAACGTCGAGAGGCCGCTCAGGGCCCTGCCTTCGGGGTCGAGCTTCATCGCGGATCGGCCTCTCCTCGGGGGCGGCGGCCCCGGCGAACTCCTCGTCGGATTCTAGCCCGAATCGGCGAAGCGCTTCGATTCGCCGCCGCGGCCTCAGACGAGCAGGTACACCGCGCCCGCGATCGTCAGGGCGATGACGAGCCGATCGAACACGCGCTGGTCCATCCGCGACGCGACGCGGCGGCCGACGAGAGCTCCGACGATGACGGCCGGCACGAGGACGAGGTCGAGCAGGAGCGAGCCGGGCGTGATGATGCCGAGCCCCACGGAGAACGGCAGCTTCGCGATGTTCACGATCGCGAAGAACCAGGCGGATGTGCCGAGGAACGCCTTCACGGGGAACTTCGCCGCGAGGAAGTACATCGACATCACGGGGCCCGCCGCGTTCGCCACCATGGTCGTGAATCCGCCGAGCGCGCCGTAGGTCGCCGCGGCGACCGCGCCCGACCGCGCTCCCGGCTCGGCCTCAGACCGGGCCTGGAGCCATCGGCGCCACAGCGTCACGGCGACGACGAGCAGCAGGAGGACGCCGATGACGCGCCGCACCCAGGCGTCGTCGGCGAGGGCGAGGAACGCCCAGCCTGCGACGAGACCGAGCACGACCGCGGGCGCCATCCGGACGATGACCTTCCAGTCCGCGTGCCGCCGGTACGACAGCAGCGCGAACATGTCGCCCACGATGAGGAGGATGAGCAGGGCTCCGGTCGACTCCTTGGCGGGCAGGACCGCGGCGAACAGGGCGACCGAGAGCGTCGCGCCGCCCGGTACGGCGGTCTTGGACAGGCCGACGACGAGCGCGCCGATCGCCAGCGCCGCCCAGACGATCGGGGAGAGGTCGGCGATCACGCCTTGAGCCGCACGAGGCGCTCGTGGCCCGTCTCCTCGAGCTCCGCGAGGTCCTCGCGCGACTTGAGGAAGTCGGAGAACGAGCGGTATCCGAGGGCCTTCTCGCTGAACGAGGGGTCCATGCGGCGGATGTGCTGCTTCACGGCCGAGCTGTGCAGCCATCCCGCGTCATCGCCCTTGCCCTGGCCGACGCGCAGCGCCCGCTCCAGCAGGCGCGACGCGGCCGCGTGCAGATCCTCCGGCGGCGTCTCGTCGAAGGCGAGGAACGTCTCCGGCTCCTCGGCGGGCTTGGACTTCGACGCCCGGCGCGTGCGCGGCTTCGCCTTCGGCTCGGCGTCATCCTTCGCCTCGGCTCCGGCGGCCTTCGTCGCGTCCTTCGCGCCCTCCGCCTTGTCGGCGCTCTCGCCCCTGTCATCGGTCTTCGCCCTGGCGGCGGGCTTCGCGGGCAGCTGCACGCCGGGGAGCGAGTCGTAGGGCTCGAACTCGTCGCACGCCGCGGCGAGGGACTTCGCGGTCGAGCCCGCGACGCCCACGCCGACGACGTAGCGGCCGAGGCGCCGGCAGCGCTGCGCGAGCGGCACGTAGTCGGAGTCGCCCGCGACGATCACGACGTGCGTGAGGTCGGGGAGGCGGAACATGTCCTCGACGGCGTCGACCGCGAGACGGATGTCCGCGCCGTTCTTCGCGTACGCGGCGGCGGGGAAGAGCTGCACGAGGTCGACCGCGCGCGCGACGAGCTGCTGGCGGTAGATGGCGTTCACGGGCGACGACCAGTCGGCGTAGGCGCGCGTGAGCACGAGCGTTCCGTACGACGCCGAGTAGTCGATGACCGCGCCCACGTCGACCATCGCGCGGGACAGCCGGTCGGCGATCTCGGGATCCTGCGGGTTCTCGGCGATCCGTGCGCGGTCTCGGCTGTAGGAGTTGCGCCCGTGGACCCGGTCGTACCACGACATCACGATGTTGTCGAAGTCGAGGTAGACGGCGACCCGGCCGTCATCGTGGGTCTCGGGCACGGCGGCTCCTCAGATGGGGCGGATGGGACTCCTCCGAGCGTAGCCGCGTCGGCTGTGCGTCGCGCCGGGTGCCCATCACCCCGGGTGGTGAGGGGTTGTCGGATGGCGCGCACGCCGCTACGGTCTGATGTGCGGAAAGCGTTTTCTCTCAATCTGAAACGTTTCACATCCATCGACGACGATGAGGAGTCCGACATGACCCGACCATCCGCCCGCTGGGCCGCGCGCGCCGGCGTCGGCGCGCTGGCCGCAGCGCTGGTCGCCGCGATGCCCGGCATCGCGGCGCACGCCGACGATCGAGAGCCGCCCGTGCCGCAGCTCGAGCGGCTCGACCGCGGCCTCGTCGCCGCGCGCACCGACGACGGCGTCTTCCTCAGCTGGCGCCTCCTCGCCGAGGAGACCTCGGGCGCAGGAGAGGCGGGGATGACCGGACCGGACTTCGCCGTCTACCGCGACGGCGAGCGGATCGCGACGGTGACGGACAGCACGAACCTCCTCGATCCCGAGGGCACGGCGTCCTCCGCCTACCGCGTGGCTCCCATCGTGAACGGCGTCGAGCTCGAGGCGAGCGGCAGCACCGCACCGTGGAACGGCGCCTCCGCGACGCTGCCGCTGCAGAAGCCGGCTGACGGCGTGACGCCCGCGGGCGAGGCGTACACCTACTCGGCGAACGACATGTCGGTGGGGGACATGGACGGCGACGGCGATTACGAGTACGTCGTGAAGTGGTATCCGTCGAACGCCAAGGACGTCTCGCAGGTCGGCTACACGGGGAACACGTACATCGACACCTACGAGGCCGATGGCACCCTGTTGCACCGCATCGACCTCGGCGTGAACATCCGCTCGGGTGCGCACTACACGCAGTTCATGGTCTACGACTTCGACGGCGACGGCCGCTCCGAGATCATGATGAAGACCGCGCCGGGCACGAGCGTGACCGCGCAGGGGCAGACGGCCTACGTCACGATCCCGGCCGATGACGCGGCCGCCGGCGTGACGGACGCGGACGACTACCGGATGTCGGCGGCGGACTACCGCGCGCACCTCGTGGAGGTGTTCCGCGGATGGAGCGAGCGCGACGAGGTCGTGTCCGGTCAGTGGCCCGCGACGCTCGAGGAGGCCTTCGGGATCGAACCGCGCTACGACTACCCCCTCTCGGAGGCCGACGCGACCGCGCTCGTCGACCACTTCATCGACGTCTATGCGCCGTCGCGGTCCGCGCGGAACCAGCTGCGGAAGTTCGAGGGCTTCGTGCTGACGGGCCCCGAGTACCTCACGGTGTTCGACGGGCTGACCGGCGCCGAGCTCGAGACGGTGGACGACAAGCCGGGCCGCGGCGACGACGGCCTGCTCTGGGGCGACTATGCCATGGCGCGGATCGAGCCGGGCAACCGCAACGACCGCTTCCTCGCGGGTGTCGCGTACCTCGACGGCGCGCACCCCTCCGCGATCTTCGCCCGCGGCTACTACACGCGCTCCACGCTCGTCGCCTACGACTGGGACGGCGAGAGCCTCTCGGAGCGCTGGTACGTCGACAGCGGGCACGCGCCCATGGCCAACCCGTTCAACGCCTCGCCGCACGGCGTGGACGGCACGGACCCCGAGTTCGGCACGCTCACGACCCAGGGATTCCACTCGCTCTCGGCGGCCGACGTCGACGGCGACGGCAGGCAGGAGATCGTGTACGGGTCGGCGACGATCGACGACGACGGGTCGCTGCTCTACAGCTCGTTCGCCGAGATGCCCGAGGGAAGCGCCGCGCCAGGGACGACGGCGCGGCTCGGGCACGGCGACGCGATGCACGTGACCGACATCCTCCCCGAGCGCAGCGGCCTCGAGATCTTCACGGTGCACGAGGGCGGCGTCTGGGCGCCCTACGGATGGGCGCTCCGCGACGCCGCGACCGGCGAGGTGCTCGAGGGCGAGTACTCCGGTCGCGACACGGGACGCGGCATGGTCGGCGACGTCGATCCCGACCAGCCGGGGCTCGAGTTCTGGGCGTCGATGCCGCCCGGTTCCGGCACGCCGGTCGAGGGGCTGGGCACCAACCAGTCCATCCGCTGGGCGGCCGACATGACGACGCAGATCGTCGAGGGCTATGGCGACGAGGACGTGCGGATCGTCGACGGCTCGGGAGAGGTGCTTCTCGAGGCCGAGGGGACGCGCTCGAACAACGGCACGAAGGGCAACCCCGCCCTCGTCGCCGACGTCTTCGGCGACTGGCGCGAGGAGCTCCTCGTGCGCTCGGCGGACAGCTCCGAGATCCGGATCCACCTCTCCACCGAGGTGACGGACCGCAAGCTCACCACCCTCATGCACGAGCCCCAGTACCGTGCGGAGGTGGCGCGGCAGAACACGGCGTACAACCAGCCGAGCTACACGGGCTACCGCCTCGCCTCCGACATCGACTGGGGCGACGTGCCCGTCTACACGAGCGAGGTCGTCGCGCCGGCGCCGATCTTCGTCGACGAGGCAGGCCGCGGCCGCGACGGCTACGAGATCCCCGATGCGCACGGCGTCGCGTACTACGTCGACGGCGCCGAGGTCGCGCCCGGCTTCCATCGCGCGAAGGGCTCCGTCGAGATCGTCGCGGTGCCCGACGCATGGTTCGCCCTCGCGCCCGAGGTCGAGTCGACGTGGGAGTTCGCGTTCCGCGCCGGTCGCTGATCCCGAAAGAGGAGGGCCGCCGCCGGCGACTGCCGGCGGCGGCCCTCCTCTGCGTCCGGGTCAGCGGCGCGCGGCGTACTGCTCGCGGATGACCGGTCGCGTGTCGACGGGGAGGGTCGCGGCGATCTGCAGCGGCCACTCCGGGCGCGTGCCGGTGAGCGCCCACGCGGCCTGGGCCGCCGCGCCGAGCGCGACGTACTCTCCCGGCTCGGGCACGACGACGGGAGCATCGAAGACCTGCGCCGCGATCGCCTGGACGGCCGCGCTCTGCGCTGCTCCGCCCACGAGGAGCACGCGCTCGGCGGCGACGCCGTGGGCGCGGATCGCGTCGAGGCCCTCCGCGAGCCCGCACAGCACGCCCTCGATCGCGGCCCTGGCGAGGTTCTCGCGGGTCGTCGAGGCGAGGGTCATGCCGAAGAGCGTCGCTGTCGCATCGGGCAGGTTCGGAGTGCGCTCGCCCTCGAACCAGGGCTGCAGCACGAGCCCGCCCGCTCCCGGCTCGGCGGCGAGGGCGAGCCGCGCGAGCTCAGCGTGGTCTGCGCCGAGAAGAGCCGCGGTTGCGTCGAGCACGCGCGCCGCGTTCAGGGTGGTGACGATCGGCAGGAAGCCGCCTGCGGCATCCGCGAACCCGGCGACCGTTCCCGTCCGGTCCTGCACCGCGACATGCGTCACGGCGAACACGGTGCCGCTCGTGCCGATCGAGATCCCGATATCGCCCGCACGGGCATCGAGGCCGAGCGCCGCGCCCGCGTTGTCGCCGGCACCGGGCGCCACGACGAAGCCGGGGCCGTCGACGTGCTCGGCGGGGGCGAGGACGCGGGGGAGCACGATCGCGTCGGCGTCGCGGCGCAGAGCGCGTGCGAGCAGGTCGCGGTCGTAGACGTCGCGCGACGGGTCGAAGTAGGCCGTCCCGCTCGCGTCGGAGCGATCGGTCACGAGCTCCTCGAGCACGGGGCCGCGCTCGCCGTCGGGTCCGAAGCCGCGCAGGCGCCAGGTGAGCCAGTCGTGCGGAAGCGCGACGGCCGCGACGCGCGCGGCGTTCTCCGGCTCATGGTCCGCCAGCCACCGCAGCTTCGTCGCGGTGAAGGAGGCCACGGGGACCAGCCCCGCGCGCTCCGCGAAGGCCTCGGCGCCGACCTCCGCGGTGAGCGCGGCCGCGGCATCGGCCGAGCGCGTGTCGTTCCAGAGGAGGGCGGGGCGGATGACCTCGCCGCGCGCGTCGAGAGCGACCATGCCGTGCTGCTGCCCCGCGATCGACACCGCGTCGACGTCGGAGAGCCCGCCGGCGTCGGCGATCGCCGACTGCAGCGCGTCCCACCAGTGCCAGGGGTCGACCTCGGAGCCGTCGGGGTGCGATGCGCGGCCCGTGCGCGCGATCTCGCCGGTGGCGAGATCGCGCACGACGACCTTGCAGCTCTGCGTGGACGAGTCGATGCCCGCGACGAGAGTCATCCGCGCCGTCCTCAGCGGGCGCCGAGCAGGTGCTCGGTCGCGAGCTGCTGGAGCCGCACGAAGCCGAAGCCGTGGCCGCCCAGGTACGCGTCGGCGTCGAAGTCCTCGTACGCCGAGCGGTCGGCGAGGAGGTCGTCGTACGACTCGCCCTCGTTCAGGGTCGGCTGGCCGAGCTCGAGCACCTTCGCGCTCGCGAGCGCCTCCTGCACCTCGGGGTCGGCGCGGAAGGCGGCCGCCCGCTCCTTGAGGAGGAGGTAGGTGCGCATGTTCGCGGAGACCGAGTCCCACACGCCCGTCTCGTCCTCGGTGCGGCTGGGCTTGTAGTCGAAGTGGCGGGGGCCGTCGTAGGCGGGGACGCCGCCGGGGCCGCCGTTCTCGAGGAGGTCGACGAGCGCGAACGCGTTGTGCAGGTCGCCGTGACCGAAGACGAGGTCCTGGTCGTACTTGATGCCACGCTGGCCGTTCAGATCGATGTGGAAGAGCTTGCCGTGGTACAGCGCCTGCGCGATGCCCGCCGCGAAGTTCAGTCCCGCCATCTGCTCGTGGCCGACCTCGGGGTTGAGGCCCACGAGCTCGGGGCGCTCGAGCGAGTCGATGAACGCGATCGCGTGGCCGAGCGTCGGGAGGAGGATGTCGCCGCGCGGCTCGTTCGGCTTCGGCTCGATCGCGAACCGGATGTCGTAGCCCTTGTCGGTGACGTAGTCGCCGAGGAGGTTGACCGCCTCGCGGTAGCGCTCGAGAGCCGCGCGGATGTCCTTCGCGGAGTCGTACTCCGCTCCCTCGCGACCGCCCCACATGACGAAGGTCTTGGCGCCGAGCTCGGCGGCGAGGTCGATGTTCCGCAGCACCTTGCGCAGCGCGAAGCGGCGCACCTGGCGGTCGTTGGAGGTGAAGCCGCCGTCCTTGAAGACGGGGGCGCTGAACAGGTTCGTCGTGACCATCGGGACGACGACGCCGGTGTCGGCGAGCGCGCCCTTGAGGCGGTCGATCTGCTTCTGCCGCTCGTCGTCGGTCGAGCCGAACGCGAACAGATCGTCGTCGTGGAACGTGAGGCCGTAGGCGCCGAGCTCGGCGAGCTTCTCGACCGCGTGCACGACGTCGAGCGCCGGTCGGGTCGGGCCGCCGAACGGGTCGGTGCCGTTGTAGCCGATGGTCCAGAGACCGAACGAGAACTTGTCGTCCTTGGTGGGTGTGAGCGACATGAGGATCCGCCTTCAGCGTCGTCGGTGAAATGTTGTGAAAATGAACATATCACCAACCCTGCTCGCGGATCCAGTCCACCGCGAGGCGTGTCCATCCCTCGAGCGGTCCGAGGCCGGTTGCGAGTCCCTTTCCGTGCGCGCCCTCCGCGAAGACGTGCAGGTCGGCGGGCACGCCGTGACGGACGAGAGCCCGCGTGTAGGCGAGGGCGTGCGTCACCGGGACCGCCTCGTCGGCGGCCGTGTGCCACAGGAACGTCGGCGGCGTGCGCTCGTCGACGAGGGCGTCCGCGTCGAGCGCCGCACGGGCGGCGACGGGCGCGTCGGGGCCGAGGAGCGCGTCGACGGAGCCCCGGTGCACGAGATCGGTCATCGAGATGACCGGGTAGCAGAGGATGGCCAGGTCGGGCCGCGCGTCGACGTCGTGCGCCGCGCGCTCCGCCGCCGTGGGCGCGCTGCTGAGCGTGGCCGCGAGGTGACCGCCCGCCGAGAAGCCGAGCACGCCGATCCGCGACACGTCGAAGGCCCCGTGCTCGCCGCGGCGGAGGGCGGCCAGGAGCGACCGGGTCGCGACGATGGGCTCGGGATGGCGCAGCGGCGCGACCGGGTAGCGGAAGACCACGGCGTTCAGTCCTGCGTCGTTCAGCCACGCCGCGACGGGCTCGGCCTCGTGCGGGGCGTGATGCGCGTAGCCGCCTCCCGGCAGCACGAGCATGAGCGGCCGGCTCTCGGGAGCCTCGGCGCGGGCGGGCAGGAAGACGATCTCGTCGGCGTGGGTCATGCTCGTTTCCTACCATCCGCGCGCACCGTATCGTGGTCCGCGTGTGCCCTGATGCGATGACGCCCGACCGCACGACCGACCCCGACGCGACCTCCCGACGCGCGCGCCGGCGCGGTGGCCGGCGGCTCGTCTTCGAGGGGGAGGCGCGCGAGTGGCTCGAGGCCCTTCCTCTCGGCAACGGCCGCATCGGCGCGATGTGCGGAGGCGGCGCGCGGGCCGTGCTGCACCTCAACGAGGAGAGCGTCTGGTCGGGAGCGCCGTGGCGAGACGAGCGGCAGCGTCCGCTCGCGCCGGAGGAATCGCAGCGCCTGCTCGCCGAGGCGCGGCGCGCCGTGCTCGAGGGTCGGCCGCGCGAGGCGGAGGAGCTGCTCCAGCGCCGTCAGTCGGGCTACAGCCAGGCGTTCCTGCCGGTCGGGTCGCTCGTCGTCGGCCCGCGCGCGGGGGAGGATCGCACTCCCGTCGTCCGCGCCCTCGACCTCGGCGCGGCCGTCCACGAGCTGCGCGCGGGCGACCAGACCGCGGAGACCTTCGTGTCGGCGGCCGACGACGTGCTCGTCCACGCGGTGTCCGGCGCCGCCGCGCCGATCGAGCTGTCGTTCTCGACGCCCCTGCGCGAGACGGCGCGCGAGGAGCTCGCCGACGGCTTCGCGGCCCTCCTCGCGGCGCCCCTCGACGTCGCGCCCGGACACGAGCCCGACCTCCCCGCCGCGACGTGGCCCGACGACGGCGAGCGCACGGTCGAGGTCGCCGTCGTCGTCCGCCGCCGGGAGGAGGGGGAGCGGACCGTGTTCGCTCTCGCGATCGAGACCACGTATGCAGGGCCCACGGCCGAGCTCGCGTCGCCCGATGACGCGTTCCGCCGGGCGCACGAGCGCGTCGAGGCCGCCCTCGCGAGCGGGTACGAGCGCCTGCGGGCAGCGCACGTCCGCGCGCACGCCGAGCTCTTCGACCGCGTGCGGATCGACCTCGGGCGCGCTCCCGACGCGTCCACCTCGGAGCGTCTCGAGCGCGCGCGCAGCGCAGGCGACGTCGCCGCGGCGGATCCCGATCTCGTCGCGACGCTGTTCGACTACGGTCGCTACCTGCTGATCTCGTCCTCGCGGCCGGGTCGGCTCCCCGCGAACCTGCAGGGTCTGTGGAACGCCGAGATGCGTCCGCCGTGGAGCTCGAACTACACGCTCAACATCAACACCGAGATGAACTGCTGGGCCGCCGAGGTGACCGCTCTTCCGGAGACCGCACAGCCGCTCATCCGCTTCGTGGGCGCCCTCGCCGAGCGCGGCGCGCGGACGGCGACGATCGACTACGGCGCGCCCGGCTGGGTGGCGCACCACAACAGCGACGCGTGGGCCTTCACCGCCACGGTGGGCGCGGGGCACGGCTCTCCCTGCTGGGCGTTCTGGCCGTTCGCAGGACCGTGGCTCATCCGTCATCTGTCCGAGCACGTCGCGTTCGGCTCCGCGCCGGACGGCTTCGTCGACGGCACGCTCCGCCCGCTCGCCCGCGGCGCGGCGGAGTTCCTCCTCGCCTGGCTCGTCCGCCTGCCCGACGGCTCCCTGGGGACCGCGCCGTCGACATCCCCCGAGAACACCTTCCGGGTGGGCGGCCACGAGGTCGGCGTCGGCGTCACGAGCACGATGGACCTCGCGCTCGCGCGCGAGCTGCTCGACACCGTCGTGAGGCTCGGTCCCGACGACGACCCGCTCGTGGGCGCCGCCCGCGACGCGCTCGACGCGCTGCCCGAGGTCTCGTCGCGTGCGACCGACGACGGCGTCCTCGAGTGGGATGCCGTCGTCGACGAGGTCGACCCGCAGCATCGCCACGTCAGCCATCTCTACCCGCTCTATCCCGGCGATGCGGCCGACGAGGCCTTCGAGCGCGCGGCCGCCGTGACGCTCGACCGCCGCGGGCTCGACTCGACCGGCTGGTCGCTCGCGTGGAAGACGGCGCTCTGGGCGCGCCTCGGGCGCGCGGACCGCGTCGCGGATCTCCTGCGGCTCTTCTTCCGGGACGCGCGCGGGAGCGGCTTCGGCGAGTCGGGCGGACTCTACGCGAACCTCTTCGCGGCGCACCCGCCCTTCCAGATCGACGGGAACCTCGGGTTCGCGGGCGGGTTCGCGGAGTGCCTCCTGCAGAGTCACCGCGGGCGGATCGACCTCCTGCCCGCCGTGCCGACGGCGCTCGCGTCCGGCCGGGTCGCGGGGCTCATCGCGCGGCCGGGCGTCGTCGTCGACATCGCCTGGGCGGACGGCCGTCTCGTGTCGGCGCGCCTGCGCGCGCGAGCCGGGCGGGATGGCCGGATGCGGCTGCGCTGGGGCGGCCGCGAGATCGAGGTGGAGGTGTCGTCGGAGGCCGACGCGGTCGTGTCGGCCGCCGACTTCGACGCCTGAGCGCGGGGGTCGGCGCCCGTGCGGTCGGCCCGGGGTTGAAAGGGCGGAAGGGGCGCGCTAGGGTCAGGCGAAGCGCTTCGACAGAGAGGCGCGAGAACGTCCGCCGCGACGAGGCCGCGTCTGCGCGCCATCGGCCGAAGGGACCCGTGCCGCAGAGGACCGGGACGCATCGCCTCGTCGCGGCGGCGCGGCCCGCCGACGACGGCGAGGAGGGATCGAGGATGACCGACGGCACGCGCAGCGCGTATGCGCCCGGCATGCTCCTGTTCGGCGGCGACTACAACCCCGAGCAGTGGCCGCGCGAGATCTGGCGGGAGGACATCGCCCTCATGCGGCGCGCGCGGGTGAACACCGTGACGCTCGGCGTGTTCTCCTGGGCGCTGCTCGAGCCGCGCGAGGGCCGGTTCGAGACCGGCTGGCTCGACGAGGTCATCTCCCTGCTCGACGAGGCCGGCATCGGGTTCTTCCTCGCCACGCCGACCGCGTCGCCGCCGCCGTGGTTCACGCTCGCGCACCCGGACGCGATGCCCGTCGGGCCCGACGGGATCGTGCTCTCGCACGGCTCCCGCGACACGTACGCGGTGAGCGCGCCCGCGTACCGCGAGGCGTCCCGGCGGATCGCGCGGATGCTCGGCGAGCGATACGGACGCCATCGCGGCCTGCGGGGATGGCACATCCACAACGAGTACGGGACGCTCGACTACGGGCCGCATGCGGCGCGCGCCTTCCGCGCCTGGCTGCGGAGGCGCTACGGCGATCTCGACGCGCTGAACGCCGCGTGGGGCACCGCGTTCTGGTCGCAGCGCTACGGGACGTGGGAGGAGATCCTCCCTCCGCGCGCCACGCAGTACCTGCACAGCCCCGCACTCCTGATCGACTTCCGACGGTTCTCCTCCGACGAGATGCTCGCGGCGTTCGAGGAGCAGAAGGCGGAGATCCGCGCGGCCGGCTCGTCCGCTCCCGTCACGACGAACTTCATGCTGCCCACCTGGAACCACCTCGAGCAGTGGTCGTGGTCCGCCGCGCAGGACATCGTGTCGATCGACCACTACCTGGACACGACCGGCCCGGACGGCGAGGCGCACGTGGCCTACGGCGCGGACCTCACCCGGTCATGGGCGGGCGGGCCCTGGGTGCTCATGGAGCAGAACGCGCGCGGCATCCGTGTCGGCGATCGCACGCACGCCAAGACGGCCGATCGGATGATCCGCAACTCCCTCGGCTACATCGCGCGCGGCTCGCAGAGCTCGCTCTTCTTCCAGTGGCGGCAGAGCGCGGCGGGAGCCGAGCAGTGGCACGGCGCGCTCGTGCCGCACGGGGGCGGCGACTCGCCGCTGTTCGAGCCCGTGGTCGAGCTCGGCCGGATCCTCGAGGCCATCGGCGAGGTCGCGGAGCCGCCGGCCGATGGCCCGGTCGTCCCGGCCGAGGTGGGGATCGTCTGGCACGCCGACGGCTGGTGGGCGCTCGAGACGCCGCACCTGCCGAACGACGCGCTGTCGTACTCCGACGAGGTGCGGGCGACGCACCGCGCGCTCTGGCGGAAGGGCATCGCGACGGAGTTCGTGCGGCCGGGAGGCGAGATCTCGCACCTGCGCCTGCTCGTGGTGCCCGCGCTGTACGCCATGGCCCGGGAAGCCGTCGGATGGCTCGAGGGGTTCGTGCGCGCGGGCGGGCGCCTCGTCGTCACGACCCCGTCCGGGTTCGCGGACGAGAGCCTCCGGATCGCCGCCGGCCGCTACCCTGCGCTGCTGAGCGACCTCCTGGGCGCGGGCGCGGACGAGATCGTGCCGCTCGCCCCGGGCGCGGGCGTCGCGATCGAGGGCGGCCTGCGTGCGGAGGAGTGGACCGAGCGCCTGCATGCGTCGGATGCGCGCGTCCTCGCGCGCTACGTCGACGGCCCGCTCGCGGGGCACGCCGCCATCACCGAGGCCGAGCGGGGCGCGGGGACGGCGGTCTACGTGTCGGCCCGGCTCGCTCAGGAATCCCGCGACATCCTGCTCGCCGAGCTCGCGCAGCGCGCGGGGGCGCGCGAGACGGTCGCGGGCGCCGCAGCGCTCGGCGTCGAAGCCGTGAGGCGGCGCGGGGCGCGGGCGGACTTCCTCTTCCTCCTCCACCACGGCGCCGAGCCGGTGCGGGTGCGCGGCGAGGCGCGCGAGCTTATCCGAGCGAGCGACCTCTCGCGCGGGCTCACGCTCGATCCGGGAGCGAGCGCCGTCCTGCGCGTCGCGCGCGGCGCGGAGGTGGAGATCGAGCGGATGGTCGGGCGATGATGGGAGTTGCAGGGCCCTGTCCTCGCGGATAGGATCGCGGGACAGTCGAAGCGCTTAGACAACGGAGTGAAGATGGCGACGATCAACGAGGTGGCGAAGCTCGCCGGCGTGTCGATCAGCACGGTCTCGTACGCCCTCTCCGGCAAGCGCACGATCTCGCGCTCGACGCGCGAGCGGATCGACCAGGCCATCGCAGAGCTCGACTACCAGCCGCACGCCGCCGCGCGCATCCTCGCCGGGGCCCGGACGCAGATCCTCGCCCTCAGCGCGCCGCTGCGCGCCGACGGACACCTGCCGACGCACATGCGGTTCACCTCCGCGGTCGTCGAGGCCGCGCGCGGACGCGACTACGACGTGCTGCTGCTCGCCCGCGACGACGAGGTGAACGGCATCCGAAGGGTGAGCGCGAGCTCGCTCGTCGACGGCGTCGTGATGATGGGCGTCGCCGAGGACGACGAGCGGCTTCCGATCGTCCGCGCGGGGCGCATCCCCGCTGCGCTCATCGGCATCTCCGAGCACGCGCAGGGGGTCGCCTGCGTCGACTTCGACTTCGAGACGGCGGCGCGCGACGCCATCGCGCGGCTCGCCGATGCGGGGCATCGCGTCGTGGGCATGATCGGCCACCCGCACAGCTTCGTGGATCGGCGCGCGGGATTCATCGGCCGCTTCGATCACGCTCTCGAGCAGGCCGCTCAGGAGCGGGGCGTCCGTCTCGTTCGTCAGTGGGCGGGCATCGAGCGGGGGACGGGTGCGGAGGCGGTCAACCTCATCCTCGGGGCGGCCCCCGACGTCACGGCGATCGTGTTCCACTGCAACGAGCCGGTCGTGGAGGAGGCGCTGCGGCGCCTGGACGAGCGCGGGCTGCGCGTCCCGCACGACATCTCCCTCCTCGCAGCCGCGGCGAGCTACGACCCGGGGCGGCTCGAGCACCGGCTGAGCGGAACGACGCTTCCCATCGAGGAGATGGGGAAGATCGCCGTCGAGGGCATGCTCGCGGCGGTCGAGGGCGTCGTGCCGGGCCCGCCGCTCCTGCTCCCGCCCGCGTTCATCGACCGCAGCTCGATCGCGCCGCCCGCCTGAGGCGCGCCGCACCGACGCGCGTCTGCGCGTCAGTCATCGAAGCGCTTCGAGAATTTCTCATCCACTCCGCCCGCCGATGGGCGTCACGACAGGAGCATCCCGGCCATGAAGTTCACCGACGGGTTCTGGCAGCTGCGGCAGGGCGTCGACGCCCTCTACGGGCGCGAGGCGTACGACGTCTGGTCCGACGGGCGCACGCTGAACGCGACCGTGCCGACGAAGGTCATCGAGCGCCGCGGCGACACCCTGAACCGCGCGACCCTCACGGTCTCGCTGCACTCGCCGCTGCCCGGGGTGATCGGCGTGCGCATCGAGCACCACCAGGGCGGCCGAGGCGAGGTCTCGTTCGACCTCGTCGGCGCCGAGGACGGGCACGGCGACGTCGTCGTGGACGACGCGGCCGGCAGCATCACGAGCGGCCGCATCCGCGCGACCATCACCCGTGGAGCTCCGTGGAGCCTCGTCTTCCACGATGTCGAGACCGGGCGGGTGCTCACGTCGAGCGGCGAGAAGTCGCTCGGCTACATCCGCCTCGCCCCGGACGCCGCGGTCGAACGGGGGCCGCTCGGCGCGACGGGAGCCGGCGCCTACGTCCATGAGCAGCTGGCCCTCGACGTCGGCGAGCTCATCTACGGGCTGGGCGAGCGATTCGGGCCCCTCGTGAAGAACGGCCAGACGGTCGACATCTGGAACGCCGACGGCGGCACCTCGAGCGAGCAGGCGTACAAGAACGTCCCGTTCCATCTCTCGAGCCGGGGATACGGCGTGCTCGTGGATCACCCGGGCCACGTCTCCTACGAGGTCGGGTCGGAGGCCGTCGAGCGCGTGCAGTTCTCGGTCGCGGGCGAGTCCCTCAGCTACTACGTCTTCGCCGGGGGCGACCCCGCTGGCGTGATCGAGCGCTACACGGCGCTGACCGGGCGCCCGGCTCGCCTGCCCGCGTGGTCGTACGGCCTGTGGCTCACGACGAGCTTCACGACCGACTACGACGAGGCGACCGTGACGCGCTTCATCGAGGGGATGGCCGAGCGCGACATCCCGCTCGGCACGTTCCACTTCGACTGCTTCTGGATGCGCGAGTTCAACTGGTGCGACTTCGAGTGGGACCCGCGCGTGTTCCCGGATCCCGAAGGGCTGCTCGGCCGTCTGCACGACCGCGGGCTGCGCGTGTGCGTCTGGATCAATCCGTACATCGGTCAGCGCTCGCCGCTCTTCGCGGAGGGCAAGGAGAAGGGCTACTTCGTCACGCGGCGCGACGGCTCGGTCTGGCAGTGGGATCTGTGGCAGGCGGGCATGGCGCTCGTCGACTTCACGAACCCCGAGGCGACGGCGTGGTACCAGGACCACCTCCTGCGGCTCATCCGCCAGGGCGTCGACTGCTTCAAGACCGACTTCGGCGAGCGCATCCCGCTCGAGATCGACTACTTCGACGGCTCGAGCCCCGAGCGGATGCACAACCTCTACACCCAGCGCTACAACGAGGCCGTGTTCGAGGTGCTCGAGGCCGAGCGCGGCGAGGGCGAGGCCGTGCTGTTCGCGCGGTCGGCGACCGCCGGCGGCCAGCGGATGCCCGTGCACTGGGGCGGCGACAACACGTCGTCGTTCGCGTCGATGGCCGAGAGCCTCCGCGGCGGCCTCTCGCTCTCGCTCAGCGGCTTCGGCTTCTGGAGCCACGACATCGGCGGATTCGAGGGCATGCCCGACCCCGCGGTCTTCAAGCGCTGGCTCGCGTTCGGGCTCCTCTCGAGCCACAGCCGCCTGCACGGATCCACGAGCTACCGGGTGCCGTGGCTGTTCGACGAGGCGGAGGGGCGCGATGAGGCCGATGCCGAGAGCGCGGTCTCGGTCGCCCGCCGGTTCACGCGCCTCAAGCTCGCGCTCATGCCGTACCTGCACGCGGCCGGACTCGAGGCGCACCGCACCGGCACGCCGGTCATGCGGCCCATGCCGCTCGCGTTCCCCGGCGATCCCGCGACCGCGTACCTCGACCGGCAGTACATGCTCGGGCCGGACCTGCTCGTCGCGCCCGTGTTCTCGGCGGACGGCGCCGTGGATCTCTACCTGCCCGCGGGGGAGTGGACGAGCCTTCTCACGGGTGAGAGGGTGAGCGGCGGATGGCGCCGCGAGACCCACGCGTTCGACAGCGTGCCGCTGTACGTCCGCCCCGGCGCCGTCCTGCCGGTCGGCGCGCGCGACGACACGACCGACTACGACTACCTCGACGACCTCACGCTGCGGGTCGCGCCGGGCGGAGCGGACGGGGAGAGCGCCCTCACGGTGACCGCGGCGGATGGCCGGACGGCGCGCTTCCGCGTCGAGCGCGCGCAGGGATCCGTCCGCATCTCCTCCGAGGAGGTCGTCGCCTTCTCGATCGGCGCGATCGGCGGCGAGACCGTCCGCGCGTCCGACGGGGTCGCCGAGCTCGCACTCTGACCCCGGCGGCTGCGCAGTCCTGTCGCACGAGGAGCGCTTCTCCGCAGGCGGGTGAGGGCATCGATATCGATAACGATTTCGCAACGCTAAGTTTGAGATCGCAACTTTTCCTTGCGCGGAGCGCACGGCGTCCACCAGCCTGGGTGCCGACCATCCGTACCGCGCAAAGGAGCGTGCATGATGCCCTCACCCCTTCGCAGACGCCGCCGCGGCGTGCTCGCCGCGCTTGCCGCGTCGCTGCTCGCCGCCTCGGCCCTCGCGGCTGTTCCCGCCGCCGCCGAGGAGGCGCCGCCCGTGATCGCGACCGACTTCGAGAGCGGGCTCGACGGCTGGGCGCCGCGCGACAGCGGATCCGGCGCGCCGACCGTCACCGTGACCGACGCCGATGCCCACGCGGGGGTCGGGGCCGCGCTCATCGCGGACCGCACCTCGCAGGGCAGCGGGATCATCCGCGATGTGACGGGCGTGCTCATCCCCGGCGAGACATACGACCTCACCGCCTGGGTGCGCTTCGCGCCCGGACAGCCCGCCGACGCCGTGTGGGCGAGCATGGCGCGGACGACCGCGGGCGCGACGAGCTACGACACGATCGCGCAGCACGCCGCAGCGACCGACACGGGCTGGACGCAGCTCAGTGCGCGGTTCACGATGGGCGCCGCCGAGAGCGCGCAGCTGTACTTCGAGACGGCCTACGGCGGCACGAACACCTCCGACCTCCTCGTCGACGACATCGTCGTCACGCCGGTCGGCGACCCGCAGGTCGAGGATGCGGTCCCGCTGAAGGACACGGTCGACTTCCCCGTCGGCGTCGCGATCGACAGCCGAGAGACGACGGGCGCGGCAGCGGAGCTCCTCACGCGGCACTTCGACCAGATCACGCCCGAGAACCACATGAAGCCCGAGGCCTGGTACGACGCGGACCGCGTGTTCACGCCGCATCCTGAGGCGATCGCTCTCATGGACTTCGCGCGAGATGAGGGCCTGCGGCTCTACGGCCACGTGCTCGTCTGGCACGGCCAGACGCCGGCCTGGTTCTTCGAGCACGACGACGGCACGCCGCTCACGAACTCGGAAGCCGATCAGGCCATCCTCGCCGAGCGCATGCGCACGCACATCTTCGCGGTCGCCGAGTACCTCTCGTCCGGATGGGGCGCGTTCGGAGCGGAGAACCCGCTCGTCGCGCTCGACGTCGTCAACGAGGTCATCGACGACGGCGCGCAGTACGCCGACGGCATGCGCCGCAGCCGCTGGTACGACGTGCTCGGCGAGGAGTTCGTCGACCTCGCGTTCCAGTACGCCGACGAGGCGTTCAACCACGTGTACGCCGCGGACGGCGCCGACCGCCCGGTCACGCTCTTCATCAACGACTACAACACCGAGCAGGCGGGCAAGCAGGACCGATACGCGGCGCTCGTCGACCGCCTTCTCGCGCGCGGCGTGCCGGTGGACGGCGTGGGGCATCAGTTCCACGTGTCGCTGTCGACGCCCGTCTCCGCGCTCGCCGGCGCGCTCGACCGGTTCGCCGACGTGGGGGTGACGCAGGCCGTCACCGAGCTCGACGTGACGACCGGCACGCCGGTCACGGACGCGCTGCTCGTCGACCAGGGCTACTACTACCGCGCCGTCTTCGACGCGTTCCGCGAGCGTGCGGGCGAGCTGTTCTCCGTGTCGGTCTGGGGTCTCACCGACGGACGCTCGTGGCGCGTGGACTCGGGGGCGCCCCTTCTGTTCGACGACGCCCTGCAGGCGAAGCCCGCGTTCCACGGGGCCGCCGGGGGAGAGCTGCCGCCGCCGGCGCGCAGCGCGTCGGTCTTCCAGGGTGCGGTGCCGCTCGACGCGGATGCCGCCTCGGACGTCGCCTGGCGCCAGCTCCCTCTGCACGAGGCGGGTGACGCCGCGCGCTTCCAGCTGCGCTGGGACGCCGACCGGCTGACCGCGTATGTCGAGGTCGACGACACCACGCCGGGCGACGATCGCGTGGTGCTCTCCTGGAACGACGAGACAGCGGATGTCCCGCGCGGGGGAGGCGCCGAGGTCGAAGCGGTGGTCTCGGAGACGGCGACGGGGTACGCCGTCGTCGCGGCGCTGCCGCTCGCGGCCGCCGAGGGCGACAGCGTCCTGTTCGACGTGCGCGTCGTGGACGACGGATCGCCGCGCGGCGGCTGGAGCGCCGAGGGCACGCAGGGCTCGCTCGCGCTCGTCGGCCCTCTCGCGTACGCCGAGGTCCCTGAGGCCGCATCGGCGCCCGTGATCGACGGTGCGCCGGACGACGTCTGGGCGGACGCCGCGACGGTCGCGACGGACATCCAGGTCGACGGCGAGGCGGGTGCGACCGCCCAGGCGCGGCTCCTCTGGCGGGACGACGTGCTGTACGTCCGCGCCGAGGTAGCCGACCCGGTGGTCGACGTCAGCGGCGTGGACCCCTGGATCCAGGACTCGGTCGAGATCTACGTCGACGCCGGCAACGCCAAGAACGGCGCCTACCGTGCGCGGGACATGCAGCTGCGCGTGAACGCCGACGGCGTCGTCTCCTTCGGCGCCGGCGACGAGGCCGCGCAGGATGCGCGCACGGACACCGCAGCCGCGCGGACCGAGACGGGCTACGTCGTCGAGGCGGCGATCCGCCTCGATGGCGCGGGTGGGCCGGGCACCTTCCAGGGCCTCGACGTCCAGGTGAACGACGCGGCCGCCGGTGCCCGCACGGGCATCCGCAACTGGGCCGACCCGACGGGGCTGGGCTACCAGTCGACCGCGCGCTGGGGTGTCTTCCAGCTCGTCGCCGCGCCGCAGGAGCCGTCGATCACGGTGCCCGCCGGTGCCCAGGCGGGGGCGGAGACTGTCGTCACGGTCACCGGCGCCGCGCCGGGTGAGATGGTCGAGGTCAGTGCCGCGCGCGGCGAGGGACGCACGGGCGAGGTGATCGGCACGGCGGCGGCCGACGCGCGCGGCGTCGCGGAGGTGACGGTCGCCCTCCCGGACCGCCCCGGCGTGTGGCAGCTGACTGCGAGCGCGGACGGCGACGTCCTCGCCCAGACGCGGGTGAAGCTGAGTCGCTGAGCGGCGGCGAGAGCGGGCGGGGCGTCGACGGCGTCCCACCCGCTTCCGTGTCTCACACGCGGCCGGAATCCGCCCGGGTTTCTCGCGCGGCGTGAGACACGCTGGCGGAGTGACTTCGGCGACGGTGTTCGCATGTCTCATGTGTCGCGGGATACGGTGCCCCGTTCCCACGTCGAGCGAGACAAGCCGACCGGGTGGGGCCCGCATGTCTCACGTGCGGTGGGTATGGGCGCCTCTTTCCCACGCCGAGCGAGACATGCAACCAGGGTGGCGTCCGCGTGTCTCATGTTCCGCGGGATACGGCGCCCGGTTCCCACGCCAAGTGAGACATGCAACCGGGGTGGCGGTGACTGCCACGCGGGCAGGGGCGGGCGGGAGCTAGCGGGCGGGCGCGGTGGATGCCCGGATGACGAGCTGGGCGGGCATCCGGACATGGGCGTCGCTCGCGTCATCGCCGCCGTCGAGCTTGCCGAGCAGGATCCGCACGGCGGCGGCGCCCATCTCGCGCAGAGGCTGCCGGATGGTCGTCAGCGGCGGCTCATGCGAGGCGGCGGCGGGGATGTCGTCGAAGCCGACCACCGACAGATCGTCGGGGACGGAGATCCCGTGCGCGCGCGCGATCTCGATCGTGCGGATGGCCGAGAGATCGTTCGCGGCGAACACGGCCGTCGGCGGGTCGGCGAGCGACAGGAGCTGCTCGGCGGCAGGTGTCGACTCCTCGGATCGATACCCGCCGTCGACCACGAGCGCGGGGTCGAACGCGATGCCGGCCTCCGCGAGGGCCGTCCGGTACCCCTCCTCGCGCAGGCGGGCGGACTCGAGGTCGCGGCGACCGCGGACGTGCGCGATCCGCCTGTGACCGAGCTCGATGAGATGACGGGTCGCGGCGATCGCCCCTTCGAGGTTGTCGCTGTCGACGGTCGTCGCGCCCGCGGGGCCGGTGTGCGGGTCGATCGCGACGACCGGCACGCTGGCGGAGGGCGCCTCGACGGTCGGCGTCACGATGATGGCGCCGTCGATGAGCGTGCCGCCCAGGCGGGAGAGGGAGCGGCGCTCCCAGCCCTCATGGTGCCCCTCGGTCGGCCCCGAGAGGCTTCCCGCGTACGAGAGCAGGTCGTAGCCGGTGCCCTGCAGGGCCTCCGAGATCCCCTCGAGAAGAGAGAGCGCGAAGGGCTCGAACTCCGCGACGAGCACCCCGATGACGTGCGTGCGGCCGCGCCGGAGCGAGGCGGCGATGAGCGACGACTCGTAGCCGAGCTCCGTGACCACGCGCAGCACGTGCGCCGAGGTCTTGGCCGAGACGCCGTACCGCCCGTTGATCACCTTCGAGACGGTCGACACCGATACGCCGGCCACACGCGCGACATCATGGATGGTCGCGCGGCCGCTCGGCGCGGACTCCGGGGTCGGCGAGAACGTCACGCGTCAACGCTACTGCCGGACGGCCCCGGATGGCGGTCGGACACGGCCGTGTTTCAATCGTTATCGAAAACGATGTCGATAACGATTGACAATTTGTCGTGAGCGATGACATTCTCGTCTTCGCGGGGCGACTGTCGATGTCCGACGGATGCCCGGGATGTTCCCACTCGAGGACGAGGAGAGACGCGATGAGAGCACACAGGATCCTGACGATCGCAGCCGTCGCCGGCGCGGTGGCCCTGACGGGCTGCGCGGGCGGCAGCGGCGGCGGGGACGACGGGGACGTAACGATGACGCTCTGGCACAACTCGACCACCGGACCCGGCAAGCAGTACTGGGAGGACGCGGCCGCCGCGTTCGAGGCCGAGAACGAAGGGGTCACGATCGACGTCCAGTCGATCCAGAACGAGGACATGGATGGCCGCCTGCAGACTGCCGTGAACTCGGGCGACATGCCCGACCTCTTCATGGCGCGCGGCGGCGGCAAGCTCGCGGATGTCGTCGAGGCCGGAGCGGTCAAGGACCTCTCCGACCTCATCTCGGACGAGGTCCGGGCCGACTACGGCGACGGCGTGTTCGATGCCTTCACGATCGACGGCGCGACCTACGGCGTCCCCACGGCGGTGCTGCCCGGCGGCATCTTCTACAGCCAGGACCTCTTCGCCGACGCGGGCGTCGAGCCGGCCGGCACGATGGACGAGCTCGTCGACGCGACCGAGAAGCTCAAGGAGACGGGCGTCGCCCCGATCGCGCTCGGCGCGATGGACGCCTGGCCGGCCGCGCACTGGTACTACTTCTTCGCGCTGCGCGAGTGCAGCCAGGAGGTCATGTCGGAGATCGCGACGACGCTCGACTTCTCGGACGACTGCTGGCTCGCCGCGGGCGAGGACCTCGCCGACTTCGCCGAGACCCAGCCGTTCAACGAGGGCTACCTGACGACCTCGGCGCAGCAGGGCGCCGGCTCGTCGGCGGGCCTGCTCGCCAACCACCAGGCGGCCATGGAGCTCATGGGCGGCTGGGACGTGGGCGTCATCGCCTCGCTCACGCCCGACCAGAAGCCCCTCGCAGACCTGAGCTGGTTCCCCTTCCCGGCGGTCGACGGCGGCGACGGCGACCCGACGGCCATGATGGGCGGCGTCGACGGCTACTCGTGCTCGGTCGACTCGCCGTCGGCCTGCGAGGACTTCCTCAACTTCATCGCGTCGCAGGAGTGGCAGGAGAAGTACGCCGAGGCGTACCAGACCATCCCCGCCTCGAAGGCCGCTCAGGGCGCGGTCACCGACCCGGCCCTGCAGCCGCTCATGGAGGCCTACAACGAGGCCGCGTACGTCACGGTGTGGCTCGACACGCTGCTCGGCCAGAGCGTCGGCAACGCGCTCAACACGGCGGTCGTCGAGCTGCTCTCCGGCAACGGCTCGCCCGAGGGCATCGTCGAGGCCGTCGAGGGCGCGGCGGCGCGCGGCTGAGGAACGTCATGAGCTCCTCCCTCATCGAGGTGCCCCCGGCGGCCGACGCTCCCGCGTCGGCCGCCGGGCGGCCCGCCCGAGCGCGTCGCGGCGCCGCGGACTGGCGCAAGCGCGGCGAGATCGCGCTCCTCGCCGGCCCGGCGGTCGTCGTCTTCCTCGCGTTCGTCATCTTCCCCGTGCTGATGGCGGCCTACTACGGCTTCTTCAGCTGGAAGGGGTTCGGCCCGCCCACGAACTTCATCGGGCTGCAGAACTACATCACGATCCTGCAGGACCCGACGTTCCGCGACGCCGTGATCCACAACGGCGTCATCGTGATCGCGTCGCTCGTGCTGCAGGGGCCCCTGGCCATCCTGTTCGCCCTCCTGCTCAACCAGCGGATCCGCGGGCGGTCGATCATCCGCGTCCTCATCTTCGTCCCGTACGTCATCGCCGAGGTGGTGGTCGGAACCGGATGGAGCCTCATGCTCCAGGACGCGGGCGCGGTCAACAGCCTGCTCGGGAAGCTCGGCATCGAGGGTGCGTCGTGGATCGCCGATCCGGCGCTCGCGATGTGGACGCTCATCCTCATCATCACGTGGAAGTACATCGGCTTCGCGGTCATCCTCATGCTCGCCGGCCTGCAGGGCATCCCCGAGGAGCTGTACGAGGCCGCCGCGATCGACGGCGCGTCGTTCTGGCAGATCCAGCTGCGGATCACCCTGCCGCTGCTCGGGCCGACCATCCGCATCTGGGCGTTCCTGTCGATCATCGGATCGCTGCAGCTGTTCGACCTCGTCAACATCATCTGGGGCCAGTACGTCTCCGCGACGGCCGGCACCTCGACCATGGCGACGTACATGTACCTCAACGGCCACATGGCGGGCAACTACGGCTTCGGCAACGCGGTCGCCGTCGTGCTGTTCGTCATCTCGCTCGTGGTCGCGCTCGTCTACCAGCGCTTCGTGCTGCGACGCGACACGGAAGGCGCCCTCACGGGCGGGAAGGAGCGGAGGAAGTGAGCTCGACCACCCTCCTCGTCGTGCCGTCGGCACGCCGGCGGCGCCGCGTCGACAGCGGCATCGCACGCCGCCCCGGCGACGGCAGCCGCGCGATCACCTACCTCTGCGCGGTCGTCCTCATCGCCATCTGCATGGGGCCGGTCCTCTACATCGTGCTCGGCGGCTTCCGCACGAACTCGCAGATCACCGCCGACCCATCGGGCTTCCCCGCCCCGTGGGTCGTGACGAACTACACCGAGGTGCTCGCGAGCGGCACCTTCTGGCAGGCCATGGCGAGCTCGACGATCACGGCCCTCGCCACGACCGCGGGTGTGGTCGCCCTCGGGCTCATGGCGAGCTACGTCATCGCGCGCTACGACTTCATGGGGAAGGGCGCGCTGTACGCGCTCTTCGCCGCGGGACTCATGTTCCCCGTCACGGTCGCGATCACGCCGCTCTACCTGCTCGTGCGCAGCCTGGGCCTGACGAACAGCCTGCTCGGCGTCATCCTGCCGCAGATCGCCTTCGCCCTCCCGACGACGATCATCATCCTCGTGCCGTTCCTGCGGGCCATCCCCGCGGAGATCGAGGAGGCGGCCTCCATCGACGGGGCGAGCCGACTCGGCTTCTTCTTCCGGATGGTGCTGCCGCTGAGCCTCCCCGGCGTCATCACGACGGGCATCCTCGCCTTCATCGGGTCGTGGAACGGGTACATGCTGCCGCTGTTCATCCTGAGCGACCCGAACCTCTTCACGCTGCCCCTCGGCGTGCAGAACTTCGCGTCGCAGTACTCCGTCGACACGGCGCGCGTGCTCGCGTTCACGTCGCTGTCGATGCTGCCCGCGCTCATCTTCTTTAGCCTCTTCGAACGCCGCATCGTCGGCGGCCTCAGCGGGGCGGTCAAGGGATGACCGCCCCCGGATCCGCAGGGAACGCCATGACCGAACTGCCCCCTCTGCCCGTCGTGTCCGAGCGCGTGAGCGCTCTCCTCGAGCGCATGACGCTCGAGGAGAAGCTCGCCCAGCTCGTCGGCTACTGGCTCGACCGCGGAGGCGAGGTCGTGGCGCCGATGCAGGGCGAGATGGCCGGCGACGATGCGGGAGCGACTCTCGCCGAGATCACGCGCGACGGCATCGGCCACTACACGCGCGTGTACGGCACGCGGCCCGTCGACCCGGCCCAGCGCGCCGCGTGGCTGTGGGCGGAGCAGCGTCGGCTGAAGGCCGAGACCCGCCTCGGGATCCCCGCGATCGTCCACGAGGAGTGCCTCACCGGGCTCGCCGCGTGGAAGGCCGCGACCTTCCCGACGCCGCTCGCGTGGGGCGCGTCGTTCGATCCCGACCTCGTCGCCGAGATGGGCGCCGCGATCGGCGACACGATGCGCGAGCTCGGGATCCACCAGGGGCTCGCGCCCGTGCTCGACGTCATCGCCGACCCGCGCTGGGGGCGCGTCGACGAGTGCATCGCCGAGGACCCGTACCTCGTCGGCACGGTCGGCACCGCCTACGTGCGCGGCCTGCAGAGCGCGGGCGTGCATTCGACGCTCAAGCACTTCCTCGGCTACTCGGCGTCGAAGGCGGGGCGCAATCACGCCCCCGTCTCGGCGGGGCCGCGCGAGCTCGCCGACGTCTACCTGCCCCCGTTCGAGATGGCGCTCCGCGACGGCGGCGCCCGATCGGTGATGAACAGCTACACCGACATCGACGGCGAGCCCGTCGCCGCGCATCTCGGACTGCTCACGACCGTCCTGCGGGACGAGCTCGGCTTCGACGGCGTCGTCGTCTCGGACTACTTCTCGGTCGCGTTCCTCGAAGTCATGCACGGCGTCGCGGCCGACCGCGGCGAGGCCGCCGTCCAGGCGCTCCGGGCCGGCATCGACGTCGAGCTGCCCGCGGGCGACGCCTATCTCGCGCCGCTGGCCGAGCAGGTGCGGTCGGGCGGGATCGACATCCGCTTCGTCGACCGCGCCGTGCTGCGGGTGCTCGCGCAGAAGGAGGAGCTGGGCCTCCTTGACGAGGACGCCTTCTCTGACGAGCCGCCCGTCGAGATCGACGTGGACTCGCCGCGACACCGCGCGATCGCCCGGCGACTCGCCGCGGAGTCGCTCATCCTCCTCCGCGACGAGGGAGCGGTGCCGCTTCCCGCCGCCGCGCGCCGCGTCGCCGTGATCGGCCCCAACGCCGACCGCGCCGAGGCGCTGCAGGGCTGCTACTCGTTCGCGAACCACGTCCTCGCGCATCACCCCGACCATCCGCTCGGATTCGAGATCCCGACCGTGCGCGAGGCGCTCGCCGCGGCGCTCCCGCAGGCGGAGATCGTGCACGCGCGCGGCTGCGAGGTCGAGGGGGACGACCGCTCGGGCTTCGCAGAGGCCGTCGAGCTCGTGCGCTCGGCCGATGTCGCGGTCGTCGTCGCGGGCGATCAGGCCGGACTGTTCGGGCGCGGCACGGTCGGCGAGGGCAACGACGTCGAGTCGCTCGACCTGCCTGGCCCCCAGCGCGCGCTCGTCGAGGCCGCGGTCGCGACCGGCACGCCCGTCGTGCTTGTGCTCCTCACCGGCCGCCCGTATGCGATCGAGTGGGCGCTCGACGCGGAGACCGCGCCCGCCGCTGTCCTGCAGGCGTTCTTCCCCGGAGAGGGCGGCGGGCTCGCGATCGCCGACGTCCTCACGGGGGCGTCCGCACCGTCGGGACGTCTGCCGGTGTCGCTTCCGCGCTCGACCGGCGCGCAGCCGTACCGCTACCTGCACCCGCGTCTGGGCGGCCCGTCCGACGTGACGTCGACCGACTCGACGCCGCTGCGTCCGTTCGGCTTCGGCCTGACCGGGACCACGTTCGCCTACGCCGACCTCGAGGTCGACGCCGCGGCACCGACCGACGGCGTGATCCGCGCGGCGGTGACCGTCACGAACACGGGCGAGCGCGCAGGGGTGGACGTCGTCCAGCTCTACGGGCGTGACGTCGTCGGGTCGATCGCGCGCCCCGTGGCGCAGCTGCTCGGCTACGCGCGCGTCGCGCTCGAGCCCGGCGCGTCCGCGCGCGTCGTGTTCGACGTGCCCGCTCAGCGCTTCGCGTTCAGCGACCGCCGTCTCGTCCGCGTCGTCGAGCCCGGCGACGTCGAGCTGTGGGTCGCGGCTCACGCCGAGGCGTCGTCTGTCCGCGCCGACGGCGACGGCTCGATCAGCAGCACGCGGGCGCGGGTCGAGCGGACGCTCCCGGGCGACGCGACCGCGCGCGCGACCGTCGTGCTCACGGGCGACGTGCACGAGGTGACGGCCGCGGACCCCCGGCTCGTCGAGGTGCGCGTCGACGCCCTCGAGCGGGCCGAGGCACCCGTCAGCTGAGCGCCCGCGGTGCCGGGGCTGTGGCCATCCGGAGGGGATGGCCACCGCCCGGCACCGCCGATCCGCGCGAGGGCAGAGCGCGCCGCCCGGCACGCCGCACCGCGCACGCCGCGGGACCCGGATATCGTGATCGGAACGACAAATAGCGAGGGGATCGCGATGGCGGAACGGGCGATGAGCGTCGAGGGCGTGCGGCGCCGCAACCTCGGCGAGGTGCTGCGGCTCGTGCACGAGGAGGGCGCTCAGTCGCGCGCCCGCATCACGGCCGCGACGGGCCTCAACCGCTCGACGGTCGCCGACCTCGTGGGCGCGCTCGTCGACGCCGGCCTCGTCGTCGAACGCGAGCCGGACCCCACGCGGCGCGTGGGCCGTCCGTCGCCGATCGTCGCACCCAGCGCCGATGTCGTCGCGATCGCCGCGAACCCCGAGGTCGACGCGCTCGAGATCGGCGCGATCGCCCTCGACGGCACCGTGCGCGCCCGCGCCCGCGAGGAGGTCGACCACCTGCTCACCCCTGAGGAGACGGCCGACGCCATCGCGCGGATCGTGAGCGGATGGCGAGAGGGCTCCCTGCGCGAGGTGCGGATGGTCGGGGTCGGGGTGGCCGTGCCGGGTCTCGTCCGCGCGGACGACGGCGTCGTGCGTCTCGCGCCGCACCTCGGCTGGCGCGATGCGGCCGTCGGGGCCCTCATCGCCGACCGCGTGGGGCTGCCGGTCGTCGTCGGCAACGACGCGACCCTCGGCGCGCGAGCCGAGCACCTGTTCGGGGCGGCCGAGGGGCACCGCGACGTCGTCTACCTCAACGGCGGTGCGAGCGGCATCGGCGGCGGGCTCATCCTCGATGGGCGGGTGATCGCCGGCGCAGGCGGCTACGCGGGGGAGTGGGGGCAGAACACGCCGGGCATCCTCGACGGGGCCGATCGCGCGACGCCCGGCGGCGTGCTCGAGGACGAGGTGAGCAGGGCGCGGCTCCTCGCGGCCCTCGGCCTGTCCTCGGCCGACGACCCGACCCTCGCCGCCGCGCTCGCCGAGTCGTCCGCTCCCGGAGTCGTCGACGAGGTCGCCCGCCAGCGGCGCATCCTCGCGACCGCGCTCGCGAATGCGGTCAACGTGCTGAACCCGTCGGCCATCGTCCTCGGCGGCTTCCTCGGCATGATCGTCGCCGCCGACCCCGAGGGGTTCGACGAGGCCGTCCGGCGTCATGCTCTCGCGGCGCCTGCCGAGGCGCTCGACATCCGTCCTGCGGCGCTCGCCGAGGACCGTCTCCTCATCGGCGCCGCCGAGGCCGCGTTCGCTCCGCTGCTCGCCGATCCGCTCGCCTGAGGGGCGGCGGTCGCCGCGGGACCGAAACGCGGCGAGCCCGAAACGCGCCCCCGAGCCGCGCCGCTCCGGCCCCGCGGCCCTCAGCCGCGCGGGACGACGAGCCCGCCGTTGCGGCGATGCGGCAGTCGCGCGAGCGCCTCGTCGCGCAGGGGCGCGGGCAGAAGGCGCTGCGGCGCATCCTGGTACGCCACGGGGCGCAGGAATCGCCGGATGGCCGTGGCTCCGACGGAGGTGTGCAGCGAGGTCGTCGCGGGCCACGGTCCGCCGTGGTGCTGCGACCACGTGACCGCGACGCCCGTCGGCCAGCCCGCGAACAGCACGCGCCCGGCGACCGCCGTGAGCGCGTCGACGAGGGCGTCGACCTCCTCGTCCTCCTCCGCATGCAGGGTCGCCGTGAGGCTGCCGGGGACGGCCGCGATCGCCCGGAGCAGCTGCTCCTCGTCGTCGTACGCGACGAGGAGGGTCGCGGGGCCGAAGACCTCCTCGAGGAGCACGTCGGGGCGCTCGGCGATCGCGGCGGCGTCCGTCGCGATGACGACCGGGCGCGCGCCATCCGATGCGGCGCCGTGCGCGATCACGGTCGCGGACGGGTCGGCGGCGAGCCGGTCGACGCCCTCGGGGAAGGCCTCGGTGATGCGGTCGGTGAGGAGAGGCCCGCCGTGCGCGTCGGCGACCTGTGCCGCGACGGCGTCCTCGAAGCCCGCTCCGCGCGGCACGAACACGACGCCGGGCTTCGTGCAGAACTGACCGGAGCCCAGCGTGAACGAGCCGACGAGCCCTGCGGCGAGCTCGTCGCGGCGGGCGGCTGCCGCGCCTCGCGTGACGACGACGGGATTGAGGCTGCCGAGCTCTCCGTAGAAGGGGATCGGGTCGGGTCGTCCGGAGGCGAGGTCGAACAGCGCGCGCCCTCCGGCGACCGAGCCCGTGAAGCCGGCGGCGCGCACCGCCGGATGCACCACGAGCGCGTTCCCCGCCGCGCGCCCCTCGACGAGCGCGAGGGAGCCGCTCGGCGCCCCCGCGGCCTCGAGCGCGGCGGCGGCGATCTGCGCGGTGCGCCGCGAGAGCTCGGGGTGCCCGGAGTGGGCCTTCACGACGACGGGATTCCCGGCGGCCAGGGCCGATGCCGTGTCGCCGCCGCAGACCGAGAACGCGAACGGGAAGTTCGACGCCGAGAACACCGCGACTACGCCGAGCGGCACGAGCAGACGGCGCAGCTCGGGCCGAGGCGGCGTGGCCGAGGGGTCGGCGTCGTCGACGGTGAGCTCGAGGTAGGAGCCCTCCTCGACGACGCCCGCGAAGAGGCGCAGCTGCCCGGTCGTGCGGGCGACCTCGCCGCGCAGGCGCGTGCCGCCGAGCCGCGTCTCGCGGTCGGCGATCTCGACGAGCTCGTCCACGGCCGCGTCGAGCGCGTCGGCGAGCGCGCGCAGCCAGCGCGCGCGGGTGGCCGCGTCGGCGTCCCGCCATGCGGGGAACGCGGTGCGCGCGCGGGCGACGATCTCGTCGAGCTGGTCGGGTGTCGTGGTCATGAGGCGACCTCCAGATCGGGATGGGAGCGGAAGCGCAGGCCGAGGCCGAGGTGCGGCGCCTCCGTGAGGCGCCCGTCTGCGATGCGCACCGGGCTGGGATCGGCGAGGGCCCCGAGATCGCCGAAGCCGGCGTCCTCGACGTCCTCCGCGAGCGGGTCGCCCGGGAGGGTGAGCGCGAGCTGCCCCGACAGCTCGGGCAGCAGGTGCGGATGCACCTGCACGCCGTGCGCGTGCGCGCGCTCGACGATCCGGAGGAAGGGCGTGATGCCGCCCACGCGCACGACGTTCGGCTGCGCGAAGCGGATGGCCCCGCTCGCGAGGAACTCCTCGAATCGATGCACGGTGTGCAGGTTCTCACCCACCGCGATCGGCGTCGGGATGCGCCGCGACAGCTCGACATGACCCGCGAGGTCGTCGGCGCGCAGCGGCTCCTCGATCCACGCGGGCGCGAACGGGGCGAGCAGCTCCATCGCGGCGGTCGCGCGGTCGAGATCCCACCGCTGGTTCGCGTCGATCATGAGGCCGCGGTCGGGTCCGAGCACCTCGCGCACGGCGGCGACGCGGTCGGCGTCCTCGGCGAGGTCGGGCCGGCCGACTTTGATCTTCACGGCGTCGAAGCCGGCATCGACCCAGCGGCGCACCTGCGCGACGAGCTCGTCCTGCGTGTAGTGCAGGTTCACACCGCTGCCGTACGCGGTCACGCTGTCGCGACGGCGGCCGATGAGCGTCGAGAGCGGGGCACCGTGAGCGCGGCCCTCGGCGTCCCACAGGGCGAGGTCGAGCCCTGCGAGCGCGATCGTCGTGATGCCGCCGCCTCCGGCCTCGTGCAGGTGCCGCCACAGCTCATCCCACGTCCTCGTCGGGTCTGCGGGGCGGCCGATCGCGGCCGGAGCGATGTCGTGCTCGAGCATCGCGAGCACCGCCTCGGCGCCGATCTGCGGCGTCCAGGAGAAGCCCCATCCGCGGGCGCCGTCCGAGCGGACGACGGTCGTGGCGATGACGCCGACGCTCGTGACGTCGGCCGCCCACGGGCGCACGAGCGGCACGCGCTCGAGGCGCGCCGTGAGCGAGCGGATGGTCGTCACGCGGCGAGCTCCCGCCCGCGTTCGAGGAGGGCCGCGAGGCGCGCGAGCTGACCCGGGTTCGGGTCGATGAGCGGCGCGCGCACGGACCCGACGTCGAGGCCGGAGAGCCGCACGCCGGCCTTGATGAGCGAGACGGCGAAGCCGGGCGTCTCGTCTCGGAGCGCGACGAGAGGCGCGTAGAAGCCCTCGAGGAGCGCGCGCTGTCGCGCGGTGTCGCCCGAGCGGTGCGCGGAGAAGAACGCGACGGCCACCTCCGGCAGCATCGCGAAGACGGCGGAGGAGTACATCGGCACGCCGATCGCGGTGTACGCCGCCTGCGACAGCTCGGCCGTGAGCAGCCCGTTGAAGAAGAGCACGTCGCGCTCGGCGCGGGCCGCCTCGAGCACGAACTGCTGTGCGAGCGCGACGTCGCCCGTGCCGTCCTTGATGCCGACGACGCGCGGGTTCTGCAGGAGGCGCGCGACCGACCCGGGGGAGAACTGCGCGTTCGCGCGGTGGTAGACGATCACGGGGAGGTCGCTCGCCGCGGCGATCTGCTCGACGTACGCGATGAGGCCCTCCTGCGGTGCGCCGACGAGGTACGGGGGCATGACGAGCAGGCCGTCGGCGCCGGCCTCCGCCGCGATGCGCGCGCAGGCGACCGCGTGGCCGAGCGGGCCGCCGGCTCCCGCGATGACGGGCACGCGTCCTGCCGTCGCGCGCACGGCGGCCGTGACGGCCGCGCGCACGTCCTCGAGTGACAGGGTGTGGAACTCGCCCGTGCCGCACGCGGCGAACACGGCGCCCGGCTCGTGGGCGAGAGCGCCCGCGACGTGCTGCTCGACGAGGTCGGCGTCGACCCTGTCGTGCGCATCGAAGGCGGTCACCGGGAAGAACAGGACGCGGTCGGGGATGGCGAGGTCAGTCAAGGCGGTTCTCCTGTCGAGGGGCTGCGGACACCGCGACGCGCTCGCCGAGCTCGTCGCGCCACGCGTGCTGGGGGCGCCAGCCGAGCAGGCGCCGCGCCTTGGCGTTCGAGAACGCCGGAGCGGTGCCCGTGAGCTCGGCGGCCGCGCGGGCCGTGCCCGGGTGGAAGCGCGGGAGGAGCTCGCAGAGCGGCTCGCGCGCGAGGGCGTCGTCGGCGCCGACGAAGAACACCTCGCCGTTCGGGATGTCGCACATGGCCGCGAGCAGCGTGTCGGCGAAGCGGGACACATCGCGCGCATCGACGTAGTTGAACAGCGCGGGGGCCGACAGCGCCGGGTTGTCGAGCCGTTCGCGGACGGTGTGGCCCTGCTGGGTGGGCGCGCCCGCCCACTCCTCGGGGGCGATGACGTAGCAGGGGCGGAAGGCCGCATAGCGGATGGCGTCGCCGGTCTGACGACGCAGCATGCCGATGGACTGCTCGATGATGAGCTTCGACAGCGCGTACGCGTTCCAGGGGAGCGGGGGCGTGTCCTCGTCGAGCGGAAGCCGCTCGGGAGTCCAGCCCGTCGGAGCGCCGTAGCCGAGCACGGTCGGGCTCGACGCCGCGACAATCCGGCCGACGCCGGCCGCCGCCGCGGCTCCCATCACGGACACCGCGAGGCCCGCGTTCGCGCGCATGATGACGTCCTCGGGGGCGCTGAACGGGACGGCGATCGCCGCGAGGTGGATGAGGGCGTCGGGGCGCGCCTGCGCGATCGCGTCGGCCGCCGCGCCGGGGGCGCCGAGGTCGGCGGCGACCTGCTCGACGCCCGCGAGCTCGGGGGCGTCGGAGACCTGCCGGTCGACCGACACGAGGTCGTGGCCCGCGGCCGCGAGGCCCGCGACGAGGGTGCGGCCGAGGCGCCCCGCGCCGCCCGTCACGAGGATGCGGCTCACGGCTGGTCCTCGGCGAGCAGCGCGATGCCCAGGTCGGACACGCGCACGGGGAGTCCCGTCTCGAGCGAGCGGTTCCCGGCGATCCCGACGGCGATCGAGCGGATGCCGTCGCTCCAGTCGGCAGGGCGCCCGAGCGGGTCGTCGCCGGGGCCGACGAAGACGTCGGAGAGGAGCAGCGCGTCGCCGCCCCCGTGGCCCCCCTCGCCCGACCGGCGGATCTCGATCTCGACGGGCTCCTCCCAGTGCCGCTGCACGATGAGGCGCTCGCCGCTCGGGCGCAGGACCGACGTCTCCGCGTCGACCGCGCTCGGGTCGAGCACGGGATGGAGCCCCTCGTCGGGCACGAGGGATCCGCGCTCGACGACCTCGAGCTCGGCCCGCCCCTCGGTGCCGTTGATCGCGACGCGATAGCCCTCCCACGGCGCATGGGCGTTGAGGGAGTAGCCGAGCGTGGCTCCCGACGCGTAGTCCACGACGAGAGCGAGGTTGTCCTCGATCGTGATGCCGTCGCTGAAGACGTCGCGGTCGCGCACGTAGCCGTCGTGCTGCTCGGCCTCGAGGTACAGGGTCTTCAGACGCGGGTCCTCGCGCAGGTCGAGCTCGAACGGATCGTGCGCGCCCTCGTGCGTGCCGCGCTCGGGTCGCTCGCCGAGCCCGCGCGCGGCCGCGTTCTCCGCACCGTAGAAGCGCAGACCGCCCGAGGCGAACACGCGCCGCGGCTCGCTCGCGATCCACCAGTTGACGAGATCGAAGTGGTGGCTCGACTTGTGCACGAGGAGCCCGCCCGAATGCGCCTTCTCGCGGTGCCAGCGGCGGAAGTAGTCTGCGCCGTGCTTCGTGTCGAGCATCCAGGAGAAGTCGATCGACGTGACCCGCCCGATCCGACCCGACCGCACGACCTCGCGCAGCGCGCTGTTGCGCGGGGAGTAGCGGTAGTTGAAGGTGATGACGACCTGACGGCCTGTGCGCGCGACCGCCTCCTCGATGCGCGCGGCGCTCGGGGCGTCGATCGTGAGCGGCTTCTCCACGACGACGTCGACGCCCGCCTCGAGCGAGCGCACGATCATCTCGGCGTGCGTGTCGTCGCGAGAGCAGATGACGACCCGCTCGATGCGCTCGGCGCGGATCATGTCCTCGAGGCGGTCGGGCGTCCAGACGCTCGGCGTCGGCAGTCCCTTGCCTGCGACCCGCTGCGCGTACACGTCGGCGCGGACCGGGTTGGGCTCGCACAGCGCGACGAGCGCCGCCCGGTCGGCGTAGGTGTCCGTGATCGCGTCGACGTACATCTGGGCGCGGTGGCCGGTTCCGACGACGGCGTACCGGAGTTGGCTCATCGGTGAGTCCCTTCCTGAGAAAGCGGTTTCTCACGATACCACGAGGTCGCCCGCGGAGGCCAGCGTGCGGCTCAGGAAGCGGGCGGAGGGGCGGTGCTGCCGCGCACGGCGAGGGTCGGCGCGAGCACGACGGGCGGCGCGGCCGCGTCGTCCTCGAGTAGCGCTCGCATCGCGCTCCACGCGAGCTCGCCCATCCGATCGGTCGGAACGCTCGCGGTCGTGAGAGGCGGTGTGGTGTAGCGCGCGAACGGGATGTCGTCGAAGCCCGTCACGGACACCTCGTGCGGGACCGCCACCCCCTCTTCGTGGAGTGCGCTGAGGAGGCCCATCGCGACGAGGTCGTTGTAGGCGAGAACCGCCGTGGCCTCGTGGGCGCGCACGGTCGCGACCGCCGCGGAGCCGTCGGCGAAGCCCGTCCCGCAGGGTGCCTCGGCGATGTCGAGATCCGGATGGGCGGCCCTCGCCTCGGCGATCGCCGCGACGCGCCGCGCGTTCGACGCGCTGCCCGGGACGCCCGCGAGGTAGAGCAGGCGACGGTGGCCGAGCATCCGGAGGTGCTCGATGATCTCGCGGAGGCCGCGGCCGTAGTCGGCCGCGACGACGGGGGCGCCGTCCCCTCCGCGGTTCACGAGCACGGCGGGAGCGAGACGCGGCAGTGCCGCGGCCAGTTCGTCGTCGGGCATGCGCGGCGCGACGAGCACGATGCCGTCGGTGCGCCGGCGGGCCTGCAGCGCGAGCGCCGCCTCGTCGGCCGCGACCTCGGCGGAGTCGGCGACGAGCACGTGGTAGCCGTCGCCCGCCGCGGCGCGGCTCAGCGTGCGCAGGATGGCCTGGAAGGTCGGGTTCCCGAGGTCGGGCACGAGCACCGCGACGGTCTGGGTCTTCCCGAGCGCGAGGCTTCGCGCGAGGGGGCTCGCGCTGTACCCGAGCTCGGCCGCCGCGTCCTGCACGCGCTGGACGAGGGCCGGGTCGACCTTCGGGTTGCCGTTCATGACCCGCGACACGGTGGCCGGCGACACCCCCGCGTGCTTCGCGACATCCGAGATGCGCAGCTTGGCCGTCATGGATTCGAGCGTATCGGCCGTCGGGCGATCGTCCCGTCAGCGGTCGTCCGGGGTCGGCAGGCGGTAGACCGAGACGTGCGACGGCGAGTCGGCCGTGAACGGGCGTCCCGTCCAGTCCGCGTGGCGGGACTCGAGGGCGAAGCCGGCGAGGCGGGCCATGAGGTCGAGCTCCGACGGCCAGATGTACCGGTGATTGCTGCGGTCGAGGCGCGCCCGCCCCGACTCGTCGAAGCGGAAGTGGTGCGACGTGACGCGCTGATGCAGAGGGTCGTAGGTGTCGAGCAGGATGTAGCCGGGCTCGACGGCGCCCGCGGTCGCGGCTTTGCCGGGCGGGAGCGCGCGCAGCTCGGGCACCCACAGCTCGATGACGAAACGCCCGCCCGGCGTCAGGTGCCGAGCCGCGTTGCGGAAGCAGGCCACCTGCTCCTCCTGCGTGAGGAGGTTCGAGATGGTGTTGAAGACGAGATAGACGAGCGAGAACGCGCCGGGAGCCGTCGCCGTCGCCATGTCGCCCTGGACGACGGGTATCGCGTGCTCGTCGACCTTCGTGCGCAGCTGGGCGATCATCGCGGGGGAGAGCTCGATGCCGCTCACGGCGACGCCGCGCTCCGCGAGCGGAACGGCGACCCGGCCCGTGCCGATCGCGAACTCGAGCGCGGGGCCATCCTCGGCGAGCTCGACGAGGCGATCGACCGTGGGGCCGAGCACCTCGGGCGCGAACATGCCCTCGCCCGGCGTGTCATAGCGCCGGGCGATGTCCTCTGTCCACAGGTCGCTCGTCGTCATGGGTCCAGCGTGCCGTGCGCGGCTGCCGTCGTCCAGCCGGTCATCCGACCTCGAGTGTCGCGGGACGCGCGACACCGCGCACGTCGATGCGGGGCCAGGCCGGGTCGGCGCTCAGGACCTCGACGCCGCCCGCGCCATCGAGCACGACGGTGTCCTCGACCTTCACCCAGGGGGCCCAGGGGTTCCAGGCGAAGGCCTGGTTCTCCGCCACGCGGTCGCGGAGCACGGGCGCGGCCTTGGGGTCGCGTCCTGCGTATCCCGTCGGCCCGCCCTGGTGGTGGCGCAGCCAGCCGTCCTCGCCGAAGCCATGGCGCCGGTAGCTCGCGGCGATGTCGTCGAGCACGTCGCCGAGCGCGCGGCCCGCGCGCGTCGCGGCCCAGGCGTCGGCCTCGACCTCGAGGACCCGCGGCGCGCCATCCGGCTCGGACCCGCGGAAGCGCACCCAGCGCGTGAGACTCACGTGGAGGCCGTCGCGCTTCGCGGTCGCGACCGCCATCGCGCGGTCGCCGAGCGGGGTCGCCGTCGGCAGCGGGTGCTGCACCCCGCCCCGGGCGGCTCCCGCGGCGAGCACGACCGCCGGCTCGGCGCCGCGGGCGAGGATGGCGTGCGCGAGGCGCCCGGCGAGCTCGAACTCCGACATCTCGGGAGACGCCTCGGCGAGCACCTCGGTCATCGCGCGCGCGGCGTCGGCGCCGAGACGCCGGTAGCGCCCGTGCTCGACCGGGAGAAGGCTCGCGCGTGCCGCGCGCAGCTCGGTCTCGAGCTCGGTCTCGTCGACGACGCCGTCGATCGGCGGTGCGAGGGGCGCGAACCAGTCGACGGCGCGGATCTCGGCGCCGCCGATCTCCTCCTCCGCGAGACGCTCGGCCTCGTTGCGCGGGGCGGTCACGACGATCTCACCGTCGACGCGGACCACCGCCGAGAAGACGGGCGGACCGCCGAGCGGGACCGAGGTGCGCGCCCCGTCGAGCAGCCAGGACAGGCTCGCGCCGGATGTCAGCCGCACGGCGGTCGCGCCGCGCCGGTCGAGGAGGTCCGCGATGCGCGCGAGCTTGTGCGGACGGTCGGTCGAGACGGCGGCCCTGCCGGTCAGCGTGGTCATGGGTGCTCCCTTGCTCGGCACACACTCTACGCGAGGAACCGGTTTCTCGGTGCGACGGCACGGCCGGTGCCATCGCCACGGCAGGAGAATCGCGCGGCTGCAGGACGCGAACGCGCGGATGGTCCTGCTCCGGACGGAAAGTCCTGCGCTCGACCGGGCTGCGCGGGACGGGCAGTGCGACGCGCTGCGACCGGCTGTGCGGGCGAGGGCGCTAGGCGCGGGCGAGAGCCTGGTCGAGGTCGGCGATGATGTCGGCGGCCTCCTCGAGGCCGACCGAGATGCGGATGGTGCCCTGCGAGATGCCGGCGGCCGCGAGCTGATCGGGCGTCATGTGGTTGTGCGTCATCGAGGCGGGGTGCGCGACGATCGTGCGCGCGTCGCCGATGTTCGCCACGAGGCGGATGGTCCGCAGGGCGTCGATCACCCGCTCCACACGGTCGAACGTGTCCTCGTCGCTCGGCGCGAGCTCGAACGCGAACACGCTCGGCGAGCCCTTCGGGAGGTACGTCTCAGCGCGCGCCCGCCACGGGTTCGTCTCGATCGACGGGTGGAAGACGACGCCGACCGACGGATGGGCGTCGAGGAAGGCCGCGACGGCCTTCGCGTTCTCGACGTGGCGGCTCACGCGCAGGTCGAGGGTCTCGAGCCCCTGGATGAGCTGGAACGCGTTGAAGGGGGAGAGCGCGGGGCCCAGATCGCCGACGAACTTCGACTTCACGAGGGTCGTGAAGGCGCGCTCGCGCCCGAAGGCCTCCCAGAGCGAGACGTCGCCGTAGCGCCAGTGCGGCACGAAGAGGCCGGGCCACTTCTCGGGCTCGGCGGAGAAGTCGAACGTGCCGAGGTCGACCACGACGCCGCCGAGCGACGAGCCGTGTCCGCCGATGAACTTCGTCGCGGAGTGCACGACGATGTCGGCGCCGAAGTCGCGGGGGCGGAGGAGGAACGGCGTCGCGACCGTGTTGTCGATGACGAGGGGCACGCCAGCCTCGTGGGCGATGTGGGCGACCGCCGAGATGTCGAGCACCTGCGCGATCGGGTTCGCGACCGACTCGGCGAAGAACGCGCGCGTGCTCGGACGGACCGCGCGGCGCCATCCGTCGAGGTCGTCCTGGTCGACGAACGTGACGTCGAGGCCGAAGTCGCGGAAGGTGTCGTCGAAGAGGTCGACCGTGCCCCCGTACAGCTGACTCGCCGCGACGATGTGGCCGCCGCGCCCCAGCAGGGCGAGCGTCGCGAGCGCGACCGCGGCCTGGCCCGAGGCGACGGCCGCGGCGGCCACGCCGCCCTCGAGACGCGCGAGGCGCTGCTCGAGCACGGCCTGCGTCGGGTTGTTGTTGCGGCTGTAGATGTAGCCCTTCTCGCGCAGCGCGAACTTCTCGCGCGCCTCGGTGAGCGACGAGAAGGCGTAGGCCGAGGACTGGTACACGGGAGGGAGCACCGTGAACTCGGGCGTGCCCGGCACGTAGCCCGCGTGGAGCTGGGTCGTGGCGAATCCCGCCGTCGGCTCGGCCTGTGTCATGCGGCCATTCTGTCGACCGGCAGGGGGTCGCCCGGAATCCGTATGACGCCGTGTTTCGGCGCGGGAATGCCGCGCCGGGTCAGGGGATGAGCAGCACCTTGCCGTTCGCGCCCTCCTCGACGAGCCGATGCGCCTGCGGCGCCTCGGCGAGCGGGAGCGCTTCGCCGATCTCGACGCTGAACCGCCCGGCGGCCAGGAGCGCGAGCGCGACGGGCACCGCTTCCAGACGCCAGGCCTCCTGCTGCGGCGTGAGCGGCCGAGGCGAGCCTCCGCTGAAGGCGCGGATGCCGAGCGCGTCGGCCTTCGCGCCCTGCACGAGCGTGGCGATCCGCGTGCGGTCGTCGAGGAGCTCGAGCGACGCGTGCAGCGCCTCGTCGGTGCCGACGGCGTCGAGGATCACGGTCGGACCGTGCGGGGCGAGCGCGCGCACACGGTCGACGAGGCCCGGCCCGTACGCGACCGGCTCGCCGCCGAGCCCGCGCACGCGGTCGGCCCGCGCGTCGCTCGTCGTGGCGATGACGCGTGCGCCGGCGAGCACGGCGAACTGGATGACCGCCTGTCCGACGGCGCCGGAGCAGCCGTGCACGAGGAGCGTGTCGTCGGCGCGCACGCCGAGCGAGCGCAGGGCCTGGTACGCCGTCCCGATCGGGATGCCGAGCGCTGCGCCCTGTGCGGCCGTGACGCCCGCGGGGCGCGCGAACACGTGATCGGCCGGTGCGACGACATCCGTCGCGTAGGCGCCCTGCGCGCCCGTGAACGCGACCGGGTCGCCGACGCGGAAGCCGTCGACGTCCGCGCCGACCGCGGTGATGTGGCCGGCGCCGTCGCTGCCGACGCGGCGGGGCTCGGTGATCGGCGGAGTGGGGCGCAGCCCGGTCCTGAGCTTCCACTCGACGGGGTTCACGCCGGCCGCCTCGACCCGGATGGCGACCTCGCCGGGTCCGGGGACGGGATCGGGGACGTCTGCGAGCGTCAGGACCTCGGGGCCGCCGAGCTCGGTGTGCTGGATCGCCTTCGCCATGCCTTCACGGTAGCGCGCGGAAGGGGCGCCGGGACCGATCCCGACGCCCCTTCCATTCGAGGTCAGGCGCGCGCGGCTGCAGCCTCGGCTGCCGCGACGTGCGCGGGGGCGACCGGCACGAGGCGGCTGAGCTGCGTCACGTGGCGCGGCTCGAGCTCCTCGAGGGTGGAGACGCCGAGGAGTGCCATGGTGCGCTCGATCTCGGTCCGCAGGATCGCGATCATGCGGTCGACGCCCGCACGGCCGCCGGCCATGAGCCCGTAGAGGTACGCGCGGCCGACGAGCGTGAACTTCGCCCCGAGCGCGACCGAGGCGACGATGTCGGCGCCGTTCATGATGCCCGTGTCGATCATCACGGTCGCGTCGGAGCCGACCTCGCGCACGACGTTCGGCAGGAGGTGGAACGGCACGGGGGCGCGGTCGAGCTGACGGCCGCCGTGGTTGGACAGCACGATGCCGTCGACGCCGAGGTCGACGAGGCGCTTGGCGTCCGGCACGTTCTGCACGCCCTTCACGACGAGCTTGCCGGGCCACATCGAGCGGATGATGTCGAGGTCGTCGTACGAGATGGTCGGGTCCATCGCGGCGTTGAGCAGGTCGCCGACCGTGCCGCCCGTCGACGAGAGCGACGCGAACTCGAGCTTGGGCATCGTGAGGAAGTCGAACCACCACCACGGGCGCGGGATGGCGTTCACGATCGTGCCGAGGGAGAGCTGCGGGGGGATCGAGAAGCCGTTGCGCTTGTCGCGCAGGCGGGCGCCCGCGACCGGGGTGTCGACCGTGAACATGAGGGTGTCGAACCCGGCCTTGGCGGCGCGCTCGACGAGGCCGTACGAGATCTCGCGCTGGCGCATGACGTAGAGCTGGAACCAGTTGCGGCCGTTCGGGTTCGTCGCCTTGACGTCCTCGATCGAGGTCGTGCCGAGCGTCGACAGCGTGAACGGGATGCCCGCGGCGGCGGCCGCGCCCGCGCCCGCGTACTCGCCCTCGGTCTGCATGAGGCGCGTGAACCCGGTGGGCGCGATGCCGAACGGGAGCGCGCTCGGCCCGCCGAGGATCGTCGTCGACGTGTCGACGTGCTCGGCCGGCCGGAGGATGTCGGGGTGGAACTCGATGTCCTCGAAGGCCTGGCGGGCGCGCGCGATCGAGAGCTCTCCCTCGGCGGCCCCGTCGGTGTAGTCGAACGCGGCCGCCGGTGTGCGGCGCTTGGCGATCGCGCGCAGGTCGTACGTCGTGAGCGCCGCCTCGAGACGGCGTCGCTTGCCGTTGAGGTCGGGCTTCTTGAACTGCATGAGCTCGAGGAGCTCAGCGGGGTTGGGCAGCTGGCGCTTGAGCATTCTGCTCCCTCTCCGTGGTGATCTGGTCGTAGTAGGTCGTGATGTGGTCGTGGATGGCCGTGGCCGCGGCGTCCTCGTCGGAGTCGGCGATCGCCGCGAGGATGCCGCGATGCTCATCGCGAAGCCGCCCGCAGGTCGCGGTCCAGTCGCCGACCGCGTGCGCTCCCGCGGTCACATAGGACTCGATCGCCGATCGGAGGCCCGCCATCGTCGCCGTGATGACCTGGTTGCCCGAGGCCTCGGCGAGCGAGAGGTGGAACTGCTGATCGAGCGCGAGGAACTCGGCCTCCGAGAGCGAGGGCTCGTCCATCGCGTCGAGGAGCGACGTCGCGGCCGAGAGGTCGGGGGAGATGCGCGCGAGATGGCGCGCGACGTGCGTCTCCAGCACGAGGCGCGTGTCGACGATGTCGGACACGGGGAACCCGGTCGCCGCGAGCTGCAGCCGCATGAGGGCCGACATCCCGCCGCCCGGGACCGCGACGATGATCGCGCCTGACGAGGGGCCTGAGCCGGTCGCCGTGCGGACGAGGCCGAGCACCTCGAGCACGCGGATGGCCTCGCGCACGCTCGAGCGCCCGACGCCGAGCTCGGCCGCGAGCGCACGCTCGCCGGGGAGGCGGTCGCCGGGGGCGAGCGATCCGTCGAGCAGGGCGCGCTCGAGGTGGGAGAGGACGCTCTCCCAGGCGCGCTGATCGTCTGCCATGACGTCTCCTGTGGTCTGACCACTGTGGTCAGACCACACGCTATCACGTCTGCGGGGTACCGTCGAGAGATGCCCCGCTCCCCGCTTCCGCAGCGCCACGGCCTCGATGCGGCGTGGGTGCGGACGCCGCGCACGAGCCCGCACGCGTCGCTGCGCGATCACCTCGCCGCGCACATGCCGCGCCTGCGGCCCGAGCGTCTCGACGAGATGCTCGACGAGGGCGCCTTCGTCGACGACGAGGGCCGCCCGTTCGCCCCGGACGCGCCGTTCCGGCCCCATATGTTCGTCTGGTTCCATCGCGATCTGCGCGAGGAGGCGGAGGTGCCGTTCCCGCTCGAGGTGCTGCACCAGGACGAGCGGATCGTCGTGGTCGACAAGCCGCACTTCCTCGCGACCATCCCGCGCGGCCGGCACGTCCAGCAGAGCGTCGTCGTGCGCGCTCGCCGCATGCTCGGCCTCCCCGAGCTCTCGCCGGCGCACCGTCTCGACCGCGTGACCGCGGGGGTCCTCCTCCTCACGACCGAGCGGCGGTGGCGGCGCGCCTACCAGTCGATGTTCGAGGAGCGCGTGCCGCAGAAGGAGTACGAGGCGGTGGCCGCGGCGCCCGGCGACCTCGAGCTGCCCGCGCACGTGCGCAGCTGCATCACCAAGGAGCATGGCGTCATGCAGGCGTTCGAGCACGACGACCGCCCGCCGAACGCGCACACGCTCATCGAGCTCATCGAGGAGAGCGGCGGCCTCGCGCGCTATCGCGCGACGCCCTTCACGGGGAAGACCCACCAGATCCGCCTGCACATGAACCGGATCGGGCGGCCGATCGTCGGCGACCCCATCTACCCGCGCGTGCAGGAGGTCGACATCGACGACTTCTCATCCCCTCTGCAGCTGCTCGCACGCACGCTGCGGTTCGTCGACCCCGTCGACGGCACGGAGCGGGAGTTCGAGAGCCGACGGGTGCTGGAGGCGTTCCCAGCGCAGAAGTGACGGCGCGGTGCGTTGGTCCGTGCCCCGCGGGCGCGGTGTCTGAGGCCTGGCGCCGGGATTGGGAGCGACGATCCCACGCCTGCTTCGTTATCGTTCTGTGACCTTTTGTGCTTCGTTCTGGCTCGTAGAGGTCTTCGAATGTCCGTGGTGGGCGGGACA
>NZ_JBSQBP010000029.1:0-43273 GCF_053851835.1 Microbacterium sp. KNMS | reverse complement strand
CGCCCGAGCCGACCTTGTAGTGGATGTTGTACGCCGACCATCCCTTCGACGTCGAGTAGTACACCGTCAGGTCGTCGGTCGGCGTCGTCGCGCAGGGGTTCTGCGTCGTCACGGCGCCGTTCGCGACCGCAGCGGTCGTGCCCGACAGGACGTAGTCGGCTCCGCCGTTGTTGTCCCACGTGCCCGCGCCGTTGTTGAACGCCGCGGTCACCGACGCGCCGTTCGAGTCGATCGTCCGCGACACCCATCCCGAGCACGCCGCCGTCATCGACTGCCCCGGCGCCGTCGTCCACGCGCCCGAGCCGACCTTGTAGTGGATGTTGTACGCCGACCATCCCTTCGACGTCGAGTAGTACACCGTCAGGTCGTCGCCGGTGACGGGGCCCGTCGTCGCCTTCGCGTCCTTGTGGAGCGCGATGGCGTCGTCGGCACCCACCGTCGCGGTGAACTGGCCGCCCGAGACGGTGATCGTGGGGCCCGACCACACGCCGTTCGTCTTCACGGCGTCGATGACGTTGTAGTAGGTGCCGTCGGGCAGGCTCGTCGTGAACGTCCGGGTGAGGTCCCCGCCGCGGTTGATCGCGACGAAGCCGGCGTCTCCGCGGCCGAACGCGATCGCGCTGCCGCCGTTGGTCCACTTGTCCGTGATCGGCTTGCCGTACGTGGCGGTGCGGAAGCCGACCATGTTGAGGATGTCGTTCTGCTTGTGCGTGAAGGTCCATCCGCCCTGAGGGCTCGCGTCGACGACCGCGCCCGCGCCATCCGTCGCCGGGCCGGCATCCTTGTTGCTGAACGCGTAGCCGGAGTGGATCGACGGCGAGCCGTAGTTCCACGCGAGGGTGAAGATCTGCGCGAGGTCGTAGGCGGCGCCGTCCTTGTACGAGAGGGTCTCGCCGTTGCGCTCGGTGTCGTGGTTGTCGACGAACACCGCGGCGTTGGCCTGCGGGAGGAAGCCGCTCCAGGTCGGGCCGATGCCGTTGCCCTCGATGAGCCAGTTGAGCGTGCGGCCGCCGAACGCCTCCTTGAGCTTGCGCGCGAACGCGAACTCGTGGATGTCGCCGATCGAGGTGTACTCCTCCGGCTGGATGGGCTCGTTGGCGCGGATGACCTCCTGCACGACGTAGAGCGAATCGCGGTTATTCACCTTGCTCCAGATGCCCTGCATGTCGGTCGCGGCGATGTGCTTCACGGCGTCGATGCGGAAGCCGGCGACGCCCATGTCGACGAGCTTGTTGAGGTAGCCGGCGATCGTGTTCTGCACGTACGTCGAGCTCGTGTTGAGGTCAGCGAGGTTGACGAGATTGCACTCCTGCACCTCCCAGCGGTCCTGGTAGTTGACGATGTCGCGCTTGCAGCCGTGGAAGTCCCAGCTCTGGTAGAGCCCGGGGTACGTGTAGTGCTGGTACTGGGTTCCGGCCCATCCGGTGCCGCCCGCAGACTGCCCCGACATGTGGTTGATCACGGCGTCGACGATGACGCCCACCCCCGCCGCGTTGCACGTGTCGATCATGTTCTGGAACTCGGCCTCGGTGCCGAGGCGCGAGTCGAGCTTGTACGAGACCGGCTGGTAGTGCGTCCACCAGGCCGACCCGAGCACGTGCTCCTGCGGGGGCGACGTCTGCACGTACCCGTAGCCGGCGGGGCCGAGCGTCTCGGTGCACTCGCGGGCGATCGCGTCCCACGTGTACTCGAACAGGACGGCCGTGGTGTCCTTCGGCCCGGGAGCGGCGGCTTCGGCGGGCTCGGCGGGAGCGGCGATCGCGAGGAGCGGGGCCGCGAGGGCGAGGGCTCCGGCGAGGGCGATCGCGCGGAGCGGGCGCCTTCTGCGGCGCGGGCGGTCGACGGTCGGGGCAGGGTTCATCGGGGCATGCTCCTTCGCTTGTCGTCGATGCGCGCTTCGTCTTCGAGTGCACACCGGGGCACATCCGCGTGCCCGCTGTGACGCTAGCGGCGCGGATGGGTCTGCTGCAAGCGTTTGCAGAAAATACGTCGAGGGCGGATGGTGATGACACGGGTCTCGCGCAATCTCGGGGGTTCTCATCGACATAAGTCGGCAAGCGCTTGCATCCACGGCGCGACCACTACGCTGTCGACGTGCGCCTCGGAGTCCTCGACATCGGTTCGAACACCGTCCATCTGCTCGTCGCGGATGCCCACCCCGGCGGCAGACCGCTCGCGCAGACGAGCGAGAAGTCCGTCCTGCGGCTCATGCGCTATCTCGAGGACGACGGGCGCATCTCCGACGAGGGCGTGAAGGCGATCATCGACGCCGTGCATCGCGCGCGCGAGGTGGCCGAGAAGGAGGGCGTCGACGAGCTGCTCGCCACGGCGACCTCCGCCGTGCGCGAGGCCGCGAACGGCACCGACGTCATCCTGCAGATCGAGGCCGCGCTCGGCCAGCCGCTCCAGGTGCTGGGCGGCGAGCAGGAGGCGCGCTTCACGTTCCTCGCCGTCCGGCGCTGGTTCGGCTGGTCGGCGGGGCAGATCCTCCTCTTCGACATCGGCGGCGGGTCGCTCGAGATCGCGGGCGGCAGCGAGGAGCTGCCCGATCTCGCCGAGTCGGTCCCGCTGGGCGCCGGCCGGATGACGATCGGGTTCCTGCCCGACGACCCGCCCGGCGACCGGCAGGTCGACCGGCTCCGCGCGCACGCGGCGTCGGCGCTCGCTCCGCTCGTCGAGCGCTTCGCGTCACTCCCCCGCCCCGACCACGTCGTGGGGTCGTCGAAGACGATCCGCTCCCTCGCGCGGCTCGCGGGCCATCCGCTCGAGGGCTGGGCCGGCAACGACCGGATGGTGCTGCGCCGTGACGCGCTCGGCTCCTGGATCCCGGTGCTCGCGCGGATCCCCGCGCAGGCGCGGCAGGAGCTGCCCGGCATCACGGCCGATCGCACGTTCCAGATCACGGCGGGTGCGGTCGTCCTGCACGAGGCGATGGCCGCGCTCGAGGTCGACGAGCTCGAGGTGTCGCCGTGGGCGCTCCGCGAGGGCGTGCTGCTGCGCTACATCGAGGACCTGGGCTGGTGAGGTGAGCCGCTTCCCGCAGCGCGTCTACCGCGAGGGCGACGAACCCGACCCCCGTTTCAGCCTCGCGAACGAGCGCACGTTCCTCGCCTGGCTCCGCACCGCGCTCGCGATGTACGCCGGCGCGTTCGCTCTCGAGGCGCTCGACATCCCGACGGCCGCCGGATGGCGCCTCGCGGCCGCGGCCGTCTTCCTCGTGCTGGGCACCCTCGCCGCCATCCAGGCCTGGCTCGGGTGGGCGCGCACCGAGAAGGCGCTCCGTCTGGGCCGGCCGCTTCCCGGGCTCGGCGTCGGAGGGGTCATCGTCGTCGGCGTGGTCGTCGCCGTGGCGCTCGTCACCATCGGGATGTTCGTGTGACGGACGCGGTCTTCGACCCGGGGCTGCAGCCCGAGCGCACGCTGCTCGCATGGCGCCGCACGTGCCTCTCCTTCGGGCTCGCGAGTCTCGTCGCCATGCGCTTCACGGCGGAATCGCTCGGGCTCGCGGCCGTGATCGTGGGCCTCGTGGGGGCAGGGCTCGCCGTGGGGGCGTACTTCGCGGCGGCCATCGGATACCGCCGTGCGCACGTGTCGCTCCACCGCTCCGGTGCCCTGGAGCGGGGAGCGTGGCCGCTCGCTCTCGCGACCGCCGCCGCGCTCATGCTCGGCGCCGCGTGCGCCGGCTACCTCTTGATGGGCGCCCTCGGGAGCTGAGGCCCGTCATCCTCGTCAGACTAGCTTTCGTCGTCGAAACCGGTGCTCCCGGCACTGGTCCCGACGACCAGGGCTAGTCTCGACGGCGGTGGGCGGTTCCCGACCCGCGCTCAGGCGAAGAGGGAGTACGTGACGAGCACGCCCCCGCGTCCCCGAGACCGTTCGACGACGACCTCGGGCAGGCGCTCGGCCTTGCACTGGCCTGCGACCGCTGCCGGCGGCAGTCCGCCGGTGAACGGACGCGCCTTGCCCTTCGATCGGTCGCGGACATGCTCGGCGACGCCATCCGGAACCCTCATGACCGGGCCGCAGCGCGAGCCGTCGATCACGACGTGCACCGAGACATCCGCCGGCGCCGAGGGCTCATCCGGCTGGTCGTCCGCGTGCGCGGCGCCGCCGAACGCGAGCGCGCCGCAGATGGCGAGCACTCCGCCCCATCGCGCCGTCCGCCGCATCACCACCGAAGCATATCGGGGCGCTGCGCAGCGCGATACACGGATGGCGCCACGCGTGCGGGCGCGGCGCCATCCGAGCTCAGGCTGCGGGCAGATCGATCGTGTGCGCGGTGTGATCGCGCTTCGTGCGCAGGTAGTTCGCGTTCGAGGCCGAGAGGTGCACGGCCGTGGGAACGCGCTCTTCGACCGCGACGCCGAGGGCGCCGAGCTGGGCGGCCTTGTCGGGGTTGTTGCTCAGCAGGCGGATGCGGTCGACGCCGACCGCGCGCAGCATCTGCGCCGCCGCGGTGTAGTCGCGCTCATCCTCACCGTGGCCGAGCGCGAGGTTCGCCTCGTAGGTGTCGAGTCCCGCGTCCTGCAGCGCATAGGCATCGAGCTTCGCGTAGAGTCCGATGCCGCGTCCCTCCTGACGGAGGTACAGCAGGAATCCGCCCTCGTCGGCGATGCGCTCGACGGCCTCGCGCAGCTGCGGGCCGCAGTCGCACCGCTCCGAGCCGAAGACGTCGCCCGTGAGGCACTCGCTGTGCGGGCGGACGAGCGGTGCGACGCCGTCGCGCTCGAGCGCGCCGCGCCAGTCGCCCAGGGCGAGAAGGAGGTGCTCCCGGCCGTCGACGAGTCCGTCGAACGTGATGACCTCGGCCTCCGTCGCGTATCCGTCGGGGAACCGGAGAGGGATGCGCACGCGCACCCGCTCACGGGCGGCGGGGACATCCAGCGTCGCAGCGGGGCGCGAATCCGAGAGCTCGATCACAGCAGGTGAAACAGCCCTCTCCGGCGTCTATTCCCGCGAATCGAGAATGTGACGAGGTGGCCTTTGGACGTGTCTCGGTGCGGGCGGGAATCCGGCCCGGATAACCGCGGGAAGCGAGACACGGGGCGTGCACCGGACGAGCGTGTCTCGGTGCCGGCGGGAATCGGGCCCGGATAACGGCGGGGCGTGAGACACGGGGTGTCAGCCGGACGAGCGTGTCTCGGTACCGGCGGGAATCCGCCCCCGATAACGGCGGGATGCGAGACACGGGGTGTCAGCCGGACGAGCGTGTCTCGGTACCGGCGGGAATCCGCCCCCGATAACGGCGGGAAGCGAGACACGCGGCGTGCGCCGCACCGGCATGTCTCAGCACCGGCGGGCATCGGGCCCGGATAACCGCGGGAAGCGAGACACGCCGCGTGCGTCGGACCGGCATGTCTCGCCACCGGCGGGAATCCGCCCCGAATCACCGCGCGAAGTGAGACACGTGAGGTCTCGGCATGGACGAGCAGCTACGACGCGTCGGGAGCGGGGGTCTCGGGAGTCGGGTCGTCGGGAGCGGGCGTCTCGGGAGCGGGCGTCTCCGGAGTCGGATCTTCGGGCGTCGGCGTCGGCTCCTCGGGCTCGGGCGTCGGCTCCGGGCTGGTCTCGGGCATCGGCTCGGGCGACGGGTCCGGCGTCGGCACGGGAGCGGGCACGACCGGCGTCTGCTGCCGCTCGCGCTCCTCCACCTCCCGCTGTTCCTGCTCGAGGCGCTCCTGCTCGATCGCGATCGCCGCCCGATGCTGGTCCGCACGCAGCGCATCGACCGCGGAGGCGAATTCCTTCAGCCGCTGCTCCAGCTGGGCGGGGTCGCTCGCGTCCGCCGCGCTCTGCGCGGCTGACGCGACCGCCGCGCGGAAGTCCTCGACAGCATCGGGGTTCTCCCCCAGGATCACCTCGGCGCGGGGCAGCAGGGATCCACGGAATGCCTCGAGCGCCGCGGAGAACTCGGCGTCGAGCTCGGCCATCCGATTGCGCGCCTCGCCGACAGCGGCAATGGTCGCGTCGGCTTCGGCCTCGGCGCCGTCGAGGGCCGTGAGGGCACGGTCGAGATCCTCATCCGTCTCGACCGTCGCGGTCTCAGGCACGGCTGCCGGCTCGGACGGCAATTCTAGTCGGCCGAGCCCGTCCGCATAGGCGGCCACCGCCTGCGCGGCGGTCGACCGCGCGGCCTCGTCGGCGTACCCCTCCGCGCCTGCAAGGGCCATGGACACCCGCTCGGCCGTCTCCGTGCGGGTCGCGATCGCGGCGGCGACATCGGACCGCGCGGAAGACGCCTCATCCCGAGCCGAGACAGCCTCCGCACGAGCGCTCGCGTACTGCTCGGTCCGGTCCGACTCCCCCGCCCGCGCGAGCATCGGCCCCGCCACGAGCGCGACGACGACGATCGCCAGGACGACGGCCGCCGCCGACCCGATGAGCAGCGGACGCAGACTCCGGCCCGGGGCCTGCGCGCGAAGCGAACGACGCGTGGGCGCGAGGTCGGGGTGAACCGGCACCCAGGTGGTGCGCATCGGGCGTTCGGGCGTCTCGGAGCGGGGCATCGTCTCCAGGATAGAGAGCCGACCGTACGTCCGACGATTCCGCGGCCGCGGCCATCCGCCCAGAGAGCGCGGAGGGCACGACCGCGGATGGCCCCGGCTCGCGTCAAGCGCGCCGCAGCGAACCCGGCTCGCGGACGGCCGCGGCAAGCCCGCCGACGGATGACCCCGGCTCGCGGCAAGCGCACCCCGGCAAGCCCGCCCCGACCGATGACCCCGGCAGGCCCGCGCGCCGGGAACGGCCGCGCGTCAGAGCGCGAGCCGCTCCCGGACGACGTCGGCGATCGCGTCGGCGTGACGCTGGGCCGAGGCGCCGTCGGCTGCCTCGACCATCACGCGGACGAGCGACTCCGTACCCGATGCGCGCAGGAGCACGCGGCCGGTGTCGCCGAGCTCGGCCTCGACCGTGCGGACGACGTCCTGCACGACCTCGTCGTCGACGCGCGTCTTGTCGACGCCCTTCACGTTGACGAGCACCTGCGGGTAGACCGTCATGATCGACGCGAGCTCGGCCAGGCTCTTGCCCTGACGTGCCATCTCGGCCACGATGTGCAGGCCTGTGAGCACGCCGTCGCCCGTCGTCGCGAAGTCGCTCATGATGACGTGGCCCGACTGCTCGCCGCCGAGGGAGTATCCGCCGGCGTTCATCTCCTCGAGCACATAGCGGTCGCCGACGGCGGTCGTCTTGACCGTGATCCCGCGCTCGCGCATCGCGACGTGCAGGCCGAGGTTGCTCATCACGGTCGCGACGAGCGTGTCCTGCGCGAGCATGCCGCGCTCCTGCATCGAGGCGGCGAGGATGGCCATGATCTGGTCTCCGTCGACGGGCGTGCCGTCGGCGGTCACGGCGAGGCAGCGGTCGGCGTCGCCGTCATGCGCGATGCCCACGTCGGCGCCGTGCGCGACGACGGCCTCGGCGAGCTTGTCGATGTGCGTCGATCCGACGCCGTCGTTGATGTTGAGCCCGTCGGGGTCGGCGCCGATGACGGTGACCTGAGCGCCTGCGTCGCGGAACACCTCTGGCGAGACGCCGGCGGCCGCGCCGTGGGCGCAGTCGAGCACGACGTGGATGCCGTCGAGGCGCGCGGGAAGCGAGCCGAGCAGGTGCAGGAGGTAGCGGTCCTCGGCGTCGGAGAAGCGCCGGATGCGGCCGACCTCGCCGCCGGTCGGCAGCAGCTTGTCGCGCGTGAGGTAGCTCTCGATCCGCTGCTCGACGACGTCGGGCAGCTTCACGCCGCCGCGCGCGAAGATCTTGATGCCGTTGTCGGGCGCGGGGTTGTGCGATGCCGAGACCATGACGCCGAAGTCGGCATCGCGGTCGGCGATGAGGAAGGCGAGCGCGGGCGTCGGGATGACCCCGGCGTCGTATACATCGACGCCGGATGCGGCGAGACCCGCCGCGACGGCGGCGCTGAGGAACTCGCCCGAGATGCGGGGGTCGCGGCCGATGACGGCCGTGGTGCGCTTGCCCGCGGCGCGGCGCGCCTCCGCGGAACGCCCCTGGCCCAGGACGACCGCGGTCGCCTGGGCCAGGGAGAGAGCCAGGTCGGCGGTGAGGGTGCCGTTGGCAAGCCCTCGCACGCCGTCCGTGCCGAAAAGCGGCATGGAGTGTGTCTGCCTCAGCGCTTCGAGAACTGCGAAGCCTTGCGGGCCTTCTTGAGACCGGCCTTCTTGCGCTCGATGACGCGAGCGTCGCGCGTGAGGAAGCCGGCCTTCTTGAGGGTCGGGCGGTTGTTCTCGCGGTCGACCTCGTTGAGGGCACGGGCGATCGCGAGGCGCAGCGCGCCGGCCTGGCCCGAGGGGCCGCCGCCGTTGATGCGGGCGATCACGTCGTAGGCGCCGTTGAGGTTGAGCACCGTGAAGGGGTCCGTGATGAGCTGCTGGTGCAGCTTGTTCGGGAAGTAGTCCTCGAGGGTGCGGCCGTTGACCGTGAAGGAGCCCGAGCCGGGGATGATGCGCACGCGGGCGATGGCCTGCTTGCGACGGCCCACGGCAGCACCGGGGACGCTCACGACGGGGCGCTCGGCCACGACGACGTCGTTCGCCGGCGTCTCGGTCGAGTAGTTCTGGATGTCGTTTTCGATTTCGTTCGCCACGATGAAGTCCTTAAACGCCGCTTACTGGGCGACCTGGTCGAGGGTGTACGTCTTGGGCTGCTGAGCGGCGTGCGGGTGCTCGGCACCGGCGTACACCTTCAGCTTGGCGAGCTGCTCGCGACCAAGGGTGTTCTTGGGGAGCATGCCGCGGACTGCCTTCTCGACAGCGCGAACCGGGTTCTTCTCGAGGAGCTCGGCGTAGGTGACCGACTTGAGGCCGCCCGGGAAGCCCGAGTGACGGTAGGCCTTCTTCTGCTGGAGCTTCTGACCGGTGAGCGCGACCTTGTCGGCGTTCACGATGATGACGAAGTCGCCCATGTCCATGTGGGGAGCGAAGGTCGCCTTGTGCTTGCCGCGGAGGAGGGCGGCGGCGTGCGAGGCCAGGCGGCCGAGAACGACGTCGGTGGCGTCGATCACGAGCCACTCGCGCTGGGCTTCACCGGCCTTCGGGCTGTAAGTGCGCGTCACAGTAGTGCTGCTTTCTGTTCGAACGGAGACGTTCGTGAATCCCGCTCCGGGCGGTTTGACCGGTCGATGCCGGCCATCACCTGCGGTGGAGGGCTCACGTTCGCGGCGCCCGAGACGGGCACCAAAGAGCAATCCTAGCCGATGAGGGTGCGGATGGCCAAAAGCGGTCGTCAGCGATAGCTCGCGCTGACGAGGATGGGCAGGTGATCGCTCGCGCCCTGCGGCAGCGTCGTGATGTCGTCGATCGTCAGCCCGGCGGACGTCGCGAAGTCGTAGTGCCCCCGGAAGAACCGATACCGCGTGTAGGTGCGGGCGTCGCTCAGGGTCAGGTCGTAGCCGTGGCCCTTGATCCGCTCGTGCAGCCGCTCCTTGAAGACGGGGTAGTTGTAGTCGCCCACCATGAGCGTCGGGAGGCCGGGGCCCAGGCGCTGGAGCGCACCCAGCGCCGAGCGGATCTGGTGACGCCGGAGCGAGTTGAGTGCGGTGAGCGGAGCCGCATGGAATGACGCGAAGATCACCTCGCGCCCGGCATCGATGTCGAACATCCGCGCTCCGAGGAGTCGCTCGTGGGCGGGCTTCAGGAGGATGTCGTGCAGCGAGCGCTTGAGCGAGAGCACGACGACGTCCTCGAGGCGGAACATGTTCTCGCGGTAGTAGAGCGCGAGGCCGAGCCGGTTCCGCTCGGTCGCCTTCGCGAGTCGGAGGCCCGCGACGTGCTCGGGGAGGTCGGTCGTGTCGGCCTCCTGCAGGCAGAGCACGTTCGCCTCCCACCGATCGACCAGGTGCTCGAGCTCCGCGGCCGCGGCGTGCTTGCGGAGGTTGTACGAGATGACTCTCATGCCGCCCACGGTATGCCCGCCGAACGTGCGGAGGCTATGGGTTGCGCGCGCGTGTCCTGGACGCGCGCCGGCCGCCATCCGCTCGGCCGCCATCCGCTCGCACGTCAGCCGCCGACCTCGTCGGCGTCGCGGCGGTTGCGCGTCTGCTCGGCCCGCTGCGCGAGCTGGTCGTCGGCCGGATAGCCGACCTCGGTGAGCGTGAGGCCGCGCGCGGCGAGCACCTTGAACTCGTTCGTGCGCTCGAGTCCGTCGCGGATGATGCGGAGGTGCTCGGCGGTGAGCTTGCCCTCCCCCACGGCGACGCACGCGCCGACGAGCGCGCGCACCATCGAGTGGCAGAACGCGTCGGCGCGGACGTTCGCGACGAGCACGCCGTCGTCGTCGCGGCGCCAGTCGAACTCGAGGAGCGTGCGGATGGTCGTGGCCTCGGGTCGCGGCTTGCAGTACGCGGCGAAGTCCCAGAGTCCGACGAGTCCGCGCGCGGCCTCGTCCATCGCGGCGACGTCGAGCTCCGCGCGGACGGTCGTCGTGCGGTGGCGCTCCATGGGGTCGTAGCCGACGACCTGGTCGGCGATGCGATACGCGTAGCGGCGCCACGTCGCGGAGAAGCGCGCGTCGAATCCCTCGGGCGCGGTCGACACGCGGTTCACGGCGACATCGGAGTACTGGCCGAGCACGCCCATGAGGCGACGCGCGACCGGCTCCATCGGGTCGTCGACCTCGGGGGCGTTGCGACGACGCTGCGTCATCCGCTCCCACTGGACGTCGTCGATGTCGGCGTGCGCGACCTGCCCGGTCGCGTGCACGCCGGCGTCGGTGCGCCCTGCGACCACGAGCTGCACGGGCGAGCTCGCGATCCGCGTGAGCGCCGCCTCGAGCGTGCCTTGGACGGTGCGGAGCCCCGGCTGCCGGGCCCATCCTCGGAAGTTCGTGCCGTCGTACGCGATGTCGAGCCGGATGCGCCGCATCGATTCAGGATATCGGGGAGCGGCCGGCGCTCTTTCGCGGCCGGCGAGCCGGCGGCGTCCATCCAGGGCCGCGGCACCGCCAGGGACACGCACCACCCCGCCGCACCGCCGCCCCACCCCGCCGCGGCGCCCCACCGCCCAGGTCGCGAAAACCGTCCCAGAGACCGCCGATACGGACGACAACTGCGACCCGACGGATGGCGCCCAGCCCAGGTCGCGAAAACCGTCCCCAAAACCCTCGATAGGGACGGCAACTGCGACCCAGACGGATGGTGCCCAGCTGTTAGCGCCCAGGTCGCGAAAACCGTCCCAGACACCGCCGAAAGGGACGACAACTGCGACCCGAACAGATGGCGCCCAGCTGTTGGCGCCCAGGTCGCGAAAACCGTCCCAGAAACCGCCAAAACGGACGACAACTGCGACCCAGACGGATGGGCGCCTAACCGACGAGCTGCGGCAGCGCCGCGAGCACCGCCTTCGCCGACCGCTCCGCGGCGTCATCGACGTGCGTGAGGAACTCGGTGCCGTCAGGGGCGCAGAGGTCGCTGATCGCACGCACCGACACGAAGCGGACGCCGTGGTTGAAGGCCGTCTGCGCGATGGCCGCGGTCTCCATGTCCACGACGTGGATGCCCGGGAAGACCTCGCGGAGACGATGGGCGATCTCGACCGTGACGAACTTCTCCCCCGAGCCGATGCCGCCGCCGCGCACGCGCACGCCGTCCGGTGCAGATGCGGTGAGAGCGGCGACGGCGAGCGGGTCAGGTGCGTAGCTCGCGGGCATCCCCGGAACCTGGCCCGCCTCGTAGCCGAATGCACGGGCATCCGCTTCGACGTTGACGTAGTCCATCCCGACGAACACGTCCCCGACCTCGACGTCGGCGGCGAGGCCACCGGCCGACCCGGCCGAGACGAGGAGCACGTCGTCGCCGTACCGATGCAGGGCGCCGACCGCGGCATCCGCCGCGTTGACCATGCCGATGCCCGATCGCACGAGCACGAACGTGCGGCCGTCGACCACGACGCCGCGGTGCTCGGCGCGCGCGATGCGGACCGGCTCGCTCACCTCGCTGGCCGCGTCGAGGAAGGGCTGCGCCTCCTCGTCCATCGCGACCTGGACGACGACGGTCGTCATGCGCTCGCGCCCGGCGCGAAGACGGTCGCCCACGCGTCGCGCTGCGCGAGGAAGTCGCGGACGGCGCTCTGGGCGCCCTCGAGGGTGTGGTTCGCACCCCATCCGCATTGCGTCTCGTTCGCGGCGGGCACCTCGGTCGCCTCGAGGATGTCTCGGAGAGTCGCCTCGACGAGCGCGAGGACCTCCTCGTAGGCGGGCTCGCCCTGCAGGATGAGGTAGAAGCCGGTCTGGCATCCCATCGGCGAGAAGTCGATCACGCGATCCGAGTGATTGCGGCTCTTCTCGGCGAAGAGGTGCTCGATCGAGTGGATGGTCGGCATCTCGAGATGCGCGACGTTCGGCTGCGCGAAGCGGACGTCGTACTTCACGATGACATCGCCCGCCGGCAGCTGCTTGCGGTCGGCGAGGCGCACGTACGGCGCGGACACGATGCGGTGGTCGAGGTTGAACGACTCGACGTTCATGCGGGGCGCTTCAGTCACCCTCCGAGCCTACGCGCACCGGCCCGGGGCCATCCCCCGCCCGAACACAGCGCAGCGCCCCGCACCATCCGGTGCGGGGCGCTGCGCGGTCGCGAAGTGCTTACTTCGACTCGGCCTCGGGAGCGTCGGCCTCCTCGGCCGCCTCCTCGTCCGATGCCTCGTTGTCGACGAGAGCCTCGCCGGCGGTGTCCTCCGCGGCGACGCCGGCCTCTTCGACCTCGGCGGGCTCGGCGGCCTCGTCCTCGTTCGCGTCGGCGACGGGAGCGGCGGGCTCAGCCGGCGCGGCGGGCTTCGACGTGGACTTCTTCGCCTTCGGCGTGACGGGCTCGAGGACGAGCTCGATCACGGCCATGGGAGCGTTGTCGCCCTTGCGGTTGCCGACCTTGGTGATGCGCGTGTAGCCACCCTCGCGGTCCGCGACGAGCGGAGCGATCTCGTTGAACAGGACGTGCACGACTTCCTTGTCACCGATCACCGAGAGCACGGTGCGGCGCGCGTGGAGGTCGCCGCGCTTGGCCTTGGTGATGAGGCGCTCAGCCAGGGGGCGGAGGCGCTTCGCCTTCGTCTCCGTGGTCTTGATCGACTTGTGGGTGAACAGAGCCGCTGCGAGGTTCGCGAGAAGCAGGCGCTCGTGGGCCGGGCCGCCGCCGAGGCGGGCACCCTTCGTGGGCTTGGGCATTTCTTGTTACTCCAGTATCAGGACAGGAAGTCGGGTCAGAGGGACTCTTCGTCGTAGCCGCTGTAGAAGCCGGTGCCGTCGAAGCCGGGCACCGAGTCCTTCAGCGACAGACCGAGCGAGACGAGCTTGTCGCGCACCTCGTCGACCGACTTCTGACCGAAGTTGCGGATGTTCATGAGCTGCGTCTCCGAGAGGGCGACGAGCTCGCTGACCGTGTTGATCCCCTCGCGCTTGAGGCAGTTGTACGAGCGGACCGACAGGTCGAGGTCCTCGATGGGCATCGACAGCTCGTTCGAGAGGACGGTCTCGACCGGCGCGGGGCCGATCTCGATGCCCTCGGCCTCGACGTTCAGCTCGCGGGCGAGGCCGAACAGCTCGACCAGCGTGCGGCCGGCCGACGCGACGGCGTCGCGGGGCGCGATCGACGCCTTCGTCTCGACGTCCAGGATCAGCTTGTCGAAGTCGGTGCGCTCACCGGCACGGGTGGCGTCGACGCGGTAGCTGACCTTGTAGACGGGCGAGTAGATCGAGTCGACGGGGATCTGACCCGCCTCTGCGTACTCGTTGCGGTTCTGCGTCGCCGACACGTAGCCGCGGCCGCGCTCGATCGTGAGCTCGAGCTCGAACTTGGCGTCCGAGTTGAGCGTCGCGATGACGAGCTCGGGGTTGTGGACCTCGACGCCGGCCGGAGCCGAGATGTCTGCGGCCGTGACCTCGCCGGCACCCGTCTTGCGCAGGTACGCGGTGATGGGCTCGTCGCGCTCGCTCGAGACGACCAGCTGCTTGATGTTGAGGATGATCTCGGTGACATCCTCCTTCACGCCGGGGATCGTGCTGAACTCGTGCAGCACGCCGTCGATGCGGATGCTCGTGACAGCCGCGCCGGGGATCGACGAGAGGAGGCTGCGACGGAGCGCGTTGCCGATCGTGTAGCCGAAGCCGGGCTCCAGGGGCTCGATGACGAACCGGCTGCGGAACTCGGAGATCTTCTCCTCGGTGAGGGTCGGACGCTGTGCGATGAGCACTATGTGTTCCTTTCGATCAAGTGCCCGCTATATGACACTTGCGATGATGAGAGGTCTTGAGTTGTACTCGGGACCCAGCTCGCGCCGGGCGTTGAACGGCGAATGCGCCGGGGTGCTCGAACGAGCACCCCGGCGAAGACGTTCTCAGACGCGGCGACGCTTCGGCGGACGGCAGCCGTTGTGAGCCTGCGGCGTCACGTCCTGGATCGAGCCGACCTCGAGGCCGGCGGCCTGGAGCGAGCGGATCGCGGTCTCGCGGCCCGAGCCCGGACCCTTCACGAACACGTCGACCTTCTTGACGCCGTGCTCCTGCGCCTGACGCGCAGCCGACTCGGCGGCGAGGCCGGCGGCGAACGGCGTCGACTTGCGCGAGCCCTTGAAGCCCACGCCACCCGACGAGGCCCAGCTGATCACAGCGCCGGACGGGTCGGTGATCGAGACGATCGTGTTGTTGAACGTCGACTTGATGTGGGCCTGGCCCAGCGCGATGTTCTTCTTCTCCTTGCGGCGCGGCTTGCGCGCGGCAGTCTTCGGTGCAGCCATGGTTTTCTCCTAAACCTATCCGCGCGCCTTAGCGGGCCTTCTTCTTACCGGCGACGGTGCGCTTGGGACCCTTGCGCGTACGCGCGTTGGTCTTCGTGCGCTGACCGCGGACCGGGAGACCACGACGGTGGCGGAGACCCTCGTAGGAGCCGATCTCGACCTTGCGGCGGATGTCGGCGGCGACCTCGCGGCGGAGGTCACCCTCAACCTTGTAGTTGCCCTCGATGTAGTCGCGCAGCGCGACGAGCTGGTCGTCGGAGAGGTCCTTCACGCGGATGTCGGGGCTGACACCGGTGGCGGCGAGGATCTCGTTCGAGCGGGTACGGCCAACGCCGTAGATGTACGTGAGTGCGATCACCACGCGCTTGTCGCGCGGGATGTCGACGCCGGCAAGACGTGCCATGCGGTTCTCCTGATGATTGTGGAGGTGTGGAGCAGGATCGGTGCCCGGGCCTCCGCCCCGAGGTGTCCCCCGCCGAGCGGGTTCTGATCCTGCCTGAATTCAGTTGTGGGTCTTCGAGAGGAGCTCAGCCCTGGCGCTGCTTGTGGCGCGGGTTGCTCTTGCAGATGACCATGACGCGGCCGTGACGGCGGATCACCTTGCAGTGGTCGCAGATCGGCTTGACGCTGGGGTTGACCTTCATGATGCTTCCTGTTCGCTGTCTTCGTACCGGCGTCGTCGCGCGCGACGGCCGCCGGTCGTTACTTCTCGACCGGTCAGCGGTAGCGGTAGACGATGCGGCCGCGCGTCAGGTCGTAGGGGCTCAGCTCCACGACCACACGGTCTTCGGGGATGATGCGGATGTAGTTCTGCCGCATCTTCCCGGAGATCGTTGCGAGCACCTTGTGCCCAGCGGGCTTGTCGAGCTCGACACGGAACATCGCGTTCGGCAGCGCCTCGACGATGGTCCCCTCGGACTCGATGACTCCGTCTTTCTTCGCCATATCCTCGCTCGCGTAGCTGCAGACCGGTCGGTCTGCGGTGGTTGGATGGTGATGCCGGGTTCGTCGAGACGACACGCCGAGATGAGGCGCAAGGCACCAAAGATCTATGTTAGGTCACGTCGGGCGTGTCGGCAACTCGGCGTGTCGCGCCCTGCGCACCCCTGCTACTTCGTGAGGAGCGGCTCGAGGTCGGTCTCGGGGCCCTGGAGCGTGAGCGAGACGACCTCGCCGTTGACGACGATCGTCGGCGTCGAGATGCCGGTGGCGCCCTCCGCGAGCGGCGTCTCAGGCGTCCGCTCGGCGACGTAGTCGGCGTACTCCTCGCCCTGGATGCACGACGCGGCGTCGCCCGCGCCAACCTGCGACGCGTACTCGACGAGCTGGTCGTTCGTGAGGCCCTCGGTCGACTCGGCCGGCTGCTTCTCGAAGAGGCGGTCGACGTAGGCGTAGAACGCGTCGGGGTTCGTCTCGGCGACGCAGTACGCGGCGCTCGCTGCGCGCGTGGAGTACTTCGTGCCCATCGACGCGTTGTCGAGGATCGAGATGGGGTGGATGACGAGCGTGACGTCGCCCGACTTCACCTTCTCGCTCACGTAGTCGCTGTAGCCCGTCCAGTAGTCCCCGCAGAAGGGGCACATGAAGTCGACGTACTCCTCGATGACGTTCGGCCCGTCGCCGAGGCTCACTCCCCCGGTCTCCTCGTTGACGACGCCCGCGGCGGGCGCCTCGGCGGGAGCGGTCGCGGCGTTGTTCATCGTCACGACGAGCGCGCCGACGCCGACGACGGCGACCACGACGACCAGCGAGATGATGATCGCGAACCAGTTCGTCTTCTTGCCAGGGGCTGCCATCATCACGTCAGTTCTTCTCCGGGGTGTCAGGCGATGGGGTGAGGGGTCACGCCGAACGCGGCGAGAGCAGCGGCTCCGCCGTCGGGCGCGGTGAGGACCCAGATGCCGTCATCATGCACGGCGACGCTGTGCTCCCAGTGGGAGCCGTCGCTGCCGTCGACGGTCGACACGGTCCAGTCGTCGTCCTCGACGAAGACCTCCTCCGATCCGGAGGTCATCATCGGCTCGATGCACACGGTGAGCCCGGGGCGCACATCCGCGCCGCGGTCGCTCGTGCGGTAGTTGAAGATCGAGGGCGCCTCGTGCATCTTGCGGCCGATGCCGTGGCCGACGTAGTCGCGCAGGATGCCGGCGGGCTGCCCCGTCCACGAGAGCGGGTTCGCCTCGATGTGGTCCTGGATGGCTGCGCCCACCTCGCCGAGGTGCGCCGCGGAGGCGAGGGCGGCGATCCCCGCCCACATCGAGCCCTCGGTCACGCGAGAGAGCTCCTCGCGGCGCGCGACGACATCCGCATCTCCCCCGGGCACGACGATCGTGATGGCGGAGTCGCCGTTCCAGCCGTCCTTCGTCTCGGCGCCGCTGTCGATCGACACGATGTCGCCGGGCTCGAGCACGCGCTCACCCGGGATCCCGTGGACGACCTGCTCGTTGACCGAGATGCACGTCGTGTGGCGGTACCCGCGGACGAGCTGGAAGTTCGAGCGGGCACCGCGCTCGACGATGACGCGGTGGGCGGCGGCGTCGAGCTCGGCGGTCGTGATGCCCGGGCGGATGATCCGGCGCACCTCCTCGAGGGAGGCGGCCGTGATCAGTCCGGGCTCGATCATCGCCCGCAGCTGCGCGGCGTTCTTGTAGGGCGAGCGGCGGAACACGCGCTCAGGCAGCCACGCGCACGAGGCCGCGGGCCTCGAGGGCGGCGAAGATGCGCGCCGTGATCTCGTCGAGCGTGCCGACGCCGTCGATGCGGTCGACGATGCCGCGCTCGGCGTACACGTCGACGATGGGCGCGGTCTCCGACTCGTAGATGTCGAGGCGCTTCGCGATCGCCTCCTCCGTGTCGTCGCTGCGGCCCTGCTCCTCGGCGCGCTTCGCGATGCGCGCGATGGACTCGTCGCGCGGGACGTCGAGGAGGATCACGGCGTCGAGGTTCTCGCCGCGCTCCGCGAGGAACGCGTCGAGGTGGCCGACCTGCGTCGTGTTGCGCGGGTAGCCGTCGAGCAGGAAGCCGCCCTGGGCGTCGTCCTGCGAGAGGCGGTCGCGCACGATCTCGCTCGTGACCTCGTCGGGCACGAGGTCGCCGGCGTCGGTGATCGCCTTCACCTTGAGGCCGAGCTCGGTGCCCTGCTTGATGTTGGCGCGGAAGATGTCGCCGGTCGACACCACAGGGATGCCGAACGCCTCGGCGACGAGCACGCCCTGCGTGCCCTTGCCGGAGCCCTGGGGGCCGACGATGAGGAGACGGGCTGTCATCGGAGGAGTCCTTCGTAGTGGCGCTGCTGGAGCTGCGCGTCGATCTGCTTCACGGTCTCGAGTCCCACACCGACGATGATGAGGATCGACGCGCCCCCGAACGGGAAGTTCTGGTTGGCGCCGACCGTCGCGAGGGCGATGAGCGGGATGAGAGCGATGAGGCCGAGGTACAGCGAGCCCGGGAGCGTGATGCGCGTGAGCACGTAGTCGAGGTACTCGGCGGTGGGGCGGCCGGCCCGGATCCCGGGGATGAAGCCGCCGTACTTCTTCATGTTGTCGGCGACCTCGACGGGGTTGAACGTGATCGCGACGTAGAAGTAGGTGAACCCGATGATGAGCAGGAAGTACACCAGCATGTACAGCGGGTGGTCGCCTGTCGTCAGGTAGCTGTTGATCCACGTGACCCAGCCGGGCAGGTTGCCCTCGGCGTCGGGCGTGGAGTTGAACTGCGCGACGAGCGACGGGATGTACAGCAGCGACGAGGCGAAGATGACCGGCACGACGCCCGCCATGTTGACCTTGATCGGGATGTACGTGTTCGTGCCGCCGTACGTGCGGCGTCCGACCATCCGCTTCGCGTACTGCACCGGGATGCGCCGCTGCGACTGCTCGACGAACACCACGGCCGCGACGACGACGATGCCGACCGCGAGCACGAGGAGGAAGATCTCGAAGCCGTTCGCCTGCCAGATGGCCCACATCGCGGCCGGGAAGGTCGCGGCGATCGACGTGAAGATGAGCAGCGACATGCCGTTGCCCACGCCGCGCTCGGTGACGAGCTCGGCGAACCACATGATGAGGCCGGTGCCGGCGGTCATCGTGATGATGACGAGCAGCTGCGCCCACCAGGCGTCGTTGGTCAGCACGTTCTCGCACTCGGGGACGCCGGTGACCCCGAACAGCTGGCCGCTGCGCGCGACGGTGATGAGCGTGGTCGACTGCAGGAGCGCGAGCGCGATCGTCAGGTAGCGCGTGTACTGCGTGAGCTTGGCCTGGCCCGCCTGGCCCTCCTTGTAGAGGGTCTCGAAGTGCGGGATGACCACGCGCAGCAGCTGCGTGATGATCGTCGCGGTGATGTAGGGCATGACACCCAGCGCGAAGATCGACAGCTGCAGGAGCGCGCCACCGGAGAAGAGGTTGACGAGGGAGAGCAGGCCCTGCGTGCCCGACGTCTGATCGATGCAGCTCTGCACGTTCGGGAAGTTGACGAACGGTGCGGGGATGTGCGCGCCGAAGCGGTACACGGCGATGATCCCGAGCGTGAAGCCGATCTTCCGCCGCAGATCGGGCGTGCGGATGATCCGCGCGATAGCGCTGAACAAGGAAGAGCCTCCCAGTGGAATGGAGTGGTGGGCCGCGAAGAGAAGGCGCACCGATGTCCAGAGTAACGGAAAGGGCCGGAGGCTCTCGCCTCCGGCCCTTTCGCGGGGTGTTACTTGATGCTGCCGCCGGCGGCGACGATCTTCTGCTCAGCCGAGCCGGAGACCTTGTCCACCGACACGTTGAGCGCGACCGAGATGTCGCCGTTGCCCAGGAGCTTGACCTTCTCGTTCTTGCGAACGGCGCCCTTGGCGACGAGGTCGGCGACGGTCACGTCGCCACCCTGGGGGTAGAGCTCCGCGAGCTTGTCCAGGTTCACGACCTGGTACTCGACGCGGAACGGGTTCTTGAAGCCGCGGAGCTTCGGGGTGCGCATGTGCAGCGGCATCTGCCCACCCTCGAAGCCGACGCGCACGGTGTTGCGGGCCTTCGTGCCCTTGGTGCCACGACCGGCCGTCTTGCCCTTCGAGCCCTCACCACGGCCCTTGCGGGTCTTCGCGGTGTTGGCACCCGGGACGGGACGGAGGTGGTGGGCCTTCAGCACGCCGGGGCGCTGCTCGTTGGTCTCAGCCATCAGTCGATCTCCTCAACGTTCACGAGGTGAGCGACGGTGCGGACGTAGCCGCGCGTCTGAGCGTCGTCGGGACGGACGACCGAGTCGCCGATCCGCTTGAGGCCGAGGCTGCGCAGCGTGTCGCGCTGGTTCTGCTTCTCGCTCACCTTGGACTTGATCTGGGTCACCTTGAGACGCGCAGCCATCACGCACCTGCCTTTGCGGTAGCGGCGGCCTCGGCCTCCGCGCGCACGAGACGAGCCGGAGCCACCTGGTCGAAGTCGAGACCGCGACGCGCGGCGACCGCACGGGGCTCCTCGAGCTGCTTCAGCGCCTCGACGGTCGCGTGCACGATGTTGATCGTGTTCGACGAGCCGAGCGACTTCGAGAGCACGTCGTGGATGCCCGCGCACTCGAGGACGGCGCGGACGGGGCCGCCCGCGATGACACCGGTACCGGCAGCGGCCGGACGGAGGAGGACGACACCGGCGGCCGCCTCACCCTGCACGGGGTGCGGGATGGTGCTGCCGACGCGGGGAACGCGGAAGAAGTTGCGCTTCGCGTCCTCGACGCCCTTCGAGATGGCCAGGGGCACCTCGCGGGCCTTGCCGTAGCCGACGCCGACCACACCGCTGCCGTCGCCGACGACGACGAGCGCGGTGAAGCTGAAGCGACGACCGCCCTTGACGACCTTCGACACGCGGTTGATCGTGACGACGCGCTCGAGGAACTGGCTGTCGTTGCCGCGGCTGTTGCGGTCACGGCTGTTGCCGCGCTGCTCGCGACCGCCGCGGCGAGGCTCGCGCTCGCGGCGCTCCTCGGTCTGCTCGGGCGCTGCCTGAGCAGCGGCTTCGGTGGTCACTTCGGTCTCCTTGTTCTCACTCACAGGTTCAGGCCTCCCTCACGGGCGCCATCCGCGATCGCGGCGACACGACCGGCGTAGCGGTTGCCTCCACGGTCGAACACGACGTCGTTGATGCCGGCGGCCTTCGCGCGCTCGGCGACGAGCTCGCCGACCTTGCGGGCCTTGGCGGTCTTGTCACCCTCGAACGAACGGAGGTCGGTCTCGAGCGTCGACGCGCTGAAGAGCGTGATGCCCTTGCTGTCGTCGACGAGCTGCACGAACACGTGGCGCGCAGAGCGGTTGACGACGAGACGGGGGCGCGCCTCGGTGCCCACGACCTTCTTGCGAAGGCGAGTGTGGCGACGCGAGCGCGCGACGGACTTCGACTTCACAGCCATGATTACTTACCAGCCTTTCCGGCCTTGCGACGCACGACCTCGCCGGCGTAGCGCACACCCTTGCCCTTGTACGGCTCGGGCTTGCGGATCTTGCGGATGTTGGCAGCCACCTCGCCGACGGCCTGCTTGTCGATGCCGCTGACGGTGAGCTTGTTGTTGCCCTCGACCGTGAACGTGATGCCGGCCGGCGGCTCGACGACGACCGGGTGCGAGAAGCCGAGAGCGAACTCGACGGACGAGCCCTTCTGGGCGACGCGGTAACCCGTGCCGACGACCTCGAGGCCCTTGGTGTAGCCCTGGGTCACGCCGATGATGTTGTTGGAGATGAGGGTGCGGGTGAGGCCGTGCAGGGCACGCGACTCACGCTCGTCGTCGGGGCGGGTGACGAGAACCTGGTTCTCCTCGACCTTGACCTCGATGGGCTTCGCGACCTCGAGGGCGAGTTCGCCCTTGGGGCCCTTGACCGCAACCTGCGACCCGTCGACCGTCACGGTGACGCCGGCGGGGATGTCGATGGGAAGACGTCCGATACGCGACATGGTTCGATCACCACACGTAGGCGAGAACTTCTCCGCCCACGCCCTTCTGCTCGGCCTGGCGGTCGGTGAGGAGACCGCTGGAGGTGGACAGGATGGCGACGCCGAGTCCGCCGAGCACGCGCGGGAGCTCGGTCGACTTCGCGTACACGCGGAGACCGGGCTTCGAGACGCGCTTGATGCCCGCAATGGAGCGCTCGCGGTTCGGGCCGTACTTGAGGGTCAGCGTGAGGGTCTTGCCGACGCGCGCGTCGGTCTCCTCCCACGCCGAGATGTAGCCCTCCTGCTTGAGGATGTCGGCGATGTGCGTCTTCAGCTTGCTCGACGGCAGCGACACGGAGTCGTGGTGCGCCGAGTTCGCGTTGCGCAGACGGGTCAGCATGTCTGCGACCGGGTCTGTCATTGTCATATGACGATTCCTTTGTTCATGAGGTTTCGGCTGCCGTTACACGACAGACGACCTTCGATGACCTGCGATGTTCGATTGTGTGCCTTCACACGAGACGCCCCCGCGGCGCGGCCGCGGGGGCGAAACGCATGAAGCAAACGCCCTAGTGTATCAGGCCTGCTCGTTCTTGCCCACGAAGGGGAATCCCAGGTGGCGCAGGAACGCGCGACCCTCGTCATCCGTCTTCGCGGTCGTCACGATGGTGATGTCGAAGCCGCGGACGCGGTCGATCTTGTCCTGGTCGATCTCGTGGAAGATCGACTGCTCCGTGACACCGAAGGTGTAGTTCCCGTTGCCGTCGAACTGCTTCGGCGACAGGCCGCGGAAGTCGCGGATGCGGGGCAGGGCGAGCGAGATGAGACGGTCCAGGAACTCCCACGCGCGGTCACCGCGGAGGGTGACGTGCGCGCCGATGGCCTGGCCCTCGCGCAGCTTGAACTGAGCGATCGACTTCTTCGCCTTGGTGACGACAGGCTTCTGGCCGGTGATGGCGGTGAGGTCTGCGACCGCGCCCTCGATGACCTTGCTGTCGCGAGCGGCCTCGCCGACACCCGTGTTCACGACCACCTTGACGAGGCCGGGAACCTGCATCGGGTTCGCGTAGCCGAACTCGTCCTGCAGCTTCTGACGGATCTCGTCCCGGTAGACCTGCTTCATACGCGGCTGGATTTTGCCAGTCTGCGCAGCGGTATCCGTGCTCATTCTCAGATGTCCTTACCCGACTTCTTCGCGTAGCGCACGCGAACAGTCTTCTTGACGCCGTCCTTGACCTGCTCCTCGAGACGGAACCCGACGCGGGTCGGCTTCTTGGTCTCGGGGTCGACGAGCGCGACGTTGGACACGTGGATGGGGGCCTCGAGGGTCTCGATGCCGCCGGTCTTCGTGCCGCGCTGCGTCTGGCCGACGCGGTTGTGCTTCGTGATGTAGTTGACGCCCTCGACGACGACGCGGTTGCCGCCGTCCACGACCTCGAGCACCTTGCCCTGCTTGCCGCGGTCTCCACCGCGCTCGGGCTTGGCGCCGGAGATCACCTGGACGAGGTCGCCCTTCTTGATCTTCGCCATGAGTTACAGCACCTCCGGTGCGAGCGAGACGATCTTCATGAACTTGCGGTCACGAAGCTCGCGGCCGACGGGCCCGAAGATGCGGGTGCCGCGGGGCTCCCCGTCGTTCTTCAGGATGACGGCGGCGTTCTCGTCGAACTTGATGTACGAGCCGTCGGGACGGCGCGTCTCCTTGACAGTGCGGACGACGACGGCCTTGACCACGTCGCCCTTCTTCACGTTGCCGCCGGGGATCGCGTCCTTGACGGTGGCGACGATCGTGTCACCGAGACCCGCGTAGCGGCGGTTCGAGCCGCCGAGCACGCGGATGGTGAGCAGCTCCTTGGCGCCGGTGTTGTCAGCGACCTTGAGGCGGGATTCGTTCTGAATCACTTCTTACTCCTTGGTTCCAAGCGAGCCCCGGAGGGCTTACTTGGCCTTCTCGAGGATCTCGACCAGGCGCCAGCGCTTGGTGGCGCTCAGCGGGCGGGTCTCGTTGATGACCACGAGGTCGCCGATGCCGGCGGTGTTCTGCTCGTCGTGCGCCTTGAGCTTCTTCGTGCGACGGATGACCTTGCCGTAGAGGGGGTGCTTCACCCGGTCCTCGACCTCGACGACGATCGTCTTGTCCATCTTGTCGCTCACGACGTAGCCGCGGACGGACTTGCGGTAGCCGCGCTCGGCGGTCTCCTCGGTCTTGTTCTCGGTGGCCATCACTCAGCCTCTCCCTCGGCGGCAGCCGGCGTCTCCGCCTTGTCCGCCTTCTTCGCCTTGGTCTTCTTGGCCTTCGTCTCGACCGGAGCCGGCGTCGCCCGGATCCCGAGCTCGCGCTCGCGGATCACGGTGTAGAGACGCGCGATGTCGCGCTTGACCGCACGGATGCGGCCGTGGCTCTCCAGCTGGCCGGTGGCCGACTGGAAGCGCAGGTTGAACAGCTCTTCCTTGGCCTTGCGCAGCTCCTCGACGAGGCGCTGGTCTTCGAACGTGTCGAGCTCCTTGGGGGCGAGCTCCTTGGTGCCGATCGCCATTACGCGTCGCCCTCCTCGCGCTTGATGATGCGTGCCTTGAGAGGCAGCTTGTGGATTGCTCGGGTCAGTGCCTCACGGGCGAGCTGCTCGTTGACACCGGCGACCTCGAAGAGGACGCGACCCGGCTTGACGTTTGCGACCCACCACTCGGGCGAGCCCTTACCGGAGCCCATTCGGGTCTCGGCGGGCTTCTTCGTGAGCGGACGGTCGGGGTAGATGTTGATCCACACCTTTCCGCCACGCTTGATGTGACGCGTCATGGCGATACGAGCTGCCTCGATCTGACGGTTCGTCACGTACGCGGGCGTGAGCGCCTGGATGCCGAAGTCGCCGAAGCTGACCTTCGTGCCACCCGTGGCCTGGCCGTCGCGCTTGGGGTGGTGCTGCTTGCGGTACTTGACCTTGCGGGGGATGAGCATTACGCCGACGCTCCTTCCGCGACCGGCGCTGCCTCGGCGTCGTTGCGACGCGGGCCACGACGGCCGCCACGGTCGCGCTGCGAGGAGGGCTTACGCGAAGCCTCTTCACGCGCGAGTTCCTTGTTGGTGAGGTCGCCCTTGTAGATCCAGACCTTCACGCCGATGCGGCCGAAGGTGGTCTTCGCCTCGTAGAAGCCGTAGTCGATGTTCGCGCGGAGCGTGTGCAGCGGCACACGGCCCTCGCGGTAGAACTCCGAGCGGCTCATCTCGGCGCCGCCGAGACGGCCCGAGACCTGGATCCGGACGCCCTTGGCGCCGGCGCGCTGCGCACCCTGCAGGCCCTTGCGCATCGCGCGGCGGAAGGCCACGCGGGCGCTGAGCTGCTCGGCGACACCCTGCGCGACGAGCTGAGCGTCGGCCTCGGGGTTCTTCACCTCGAGGATGTTCAGCTGGATCTGCTTGCCCGTGAGCTTCTCGAGCTCACCGCGGATGCGCTCGGCCTCCGCACCGCGGCGGCCGATGACGATGCCCGGACGCGCGGTGTGGATGTCGACGCGCACGCGGTCGCGGGTGCGCTCGATCTCGATGTTGCTCACGCCGGCGCGGTCGAGCGACGTGGTGAGCAGCTGACGGATCTTGATGTCCTCGGCCACGTAGTCGGCGTACCGCTGACCCGGCTTGGTCGAGTCAGAGAACCAGCGCGAGACGTGGTCCGTGGTGATGCCGAGGCGGAAGCCGTACGGGTTTACCTTCTGTCCCATTACTTGCTCGCCTTCTTGTTGCCCGCAGCGGCCGCCTCGGCGACCTCCGGGGTCGAGAGCACGACCGTGATGTGGCTCGTGCGCTTCTTGATCTGGAACGCGCGGCCCTGTGCACGGGGCTGGAAGCGCTTGAGCGTCGTCCCCTCGTCCACGAAGGCGTTCTTCACGTACAGGTCCTGCTCGTTGAGGTACTCACCGGCGTTGCCGGCCTTGACCTGTGCGTTGGCGATCGCCGACTCGACGAGCTTGTAGATGGGCTCCGAGGCGGACTGCTGCGCGAACTTGAGGATCGCGAGAGCCTCCTGGGCCTGCTTGCCCTTGATGAGGGCCACGACACGACGAGCCTTCTGAGGGGTCACGCGGATGTGTCGCACACGTGCGATGGACTCCACCATTTCTCTCTCCTCTCGGTCGCCTTAGCGGCGACGGCCCTTCTTGTCGTCCTTCACGTGACCGCGGAAGGTGCGGGTGGGCGCGAACTCGCCCAGCTTGTGGCCGACCATGGTCTCGGTCACGAACACGGGGATGTGCTTGCGACCGTCGTGCACGGCGATGGTGTGTCCCAGCATGGCGGGGATGATCATCGAACGGCGCGACCAGGTCTTGATGACGTTCTTGGTACCCGCCTCGTTCTGCGAGACAACCTTGCGAAGCAGGTGCTCGTCGACGAAGGGGCCCTTCTTCAGACTGCGTGGCATCTTCTTGACTCCTACTTGCGCTTCTTGCCGGCGTTACGACGACGAACGATGAGCTTGTCGCTTTCCTTGTTCGCGTGACGGGTGCGGCCCTCAGGCTGACCCCACGGCGTGACGGGGTTGCGACCACCGGAGGTCTTGCCCTCACCACCACCGTGCGGGTGGTCGACCGGGTTCATCGCGACACCGCGGACGGTCGGGCGGACGCCCTTCCAGCGCTTGCGGCCGGCCTTGCCCCAGTTGATGTTGGACTGCTCGGCGTTGCCGACCTCGCCGATGGTGGCGCGGCAGCGTGCGTCGACGTTGCGGACCTCGCCCGAGGGCAGACGGAGCTGCGCGTAGGGGCCGTCCTTGGCGACGAGGCGCACCGAGGCGCCCGCCGAACGGGCCAGCTTCGCGCCGCCGCCGGGGCGGAGCTCGATCGCGTGGATGACCGTACCGGTGGGGATGTTGCGCAGCGGCAGGTTGTTGCCGGGCTTGATGTCGGCGCCGGAGCCCGACTCGACGATGTCGCCCTGACGGAGCTTCTCGGGCGCGAGGATGTAGCGCTTCTCGCCGTCGAAGTAGTGCAGGAGCGCGATGCGCGCGGTGCGGTTGGGGTCGTACTCGATGTGAGCGACCTTCGCGTTGATCCCGTCCTTGTCGTTGCGACGGAAGTCGATCACACGGTACTGGCGCTTGTGGCCACCGCCGATGTGACGCGTCGTGATGCGGCCCTGGTTGTTGCGGCCACCCGTCTTGGCGAGCGGGCGGAGCAGCGACTTCTCGGGCGTCGAGCGCGTGATCTCTGCGAAGTCAGCCACCGACGAGCCGCGGCGACCCGGGGTCGTGGGCTTGTAGTTGCGAATAGCCATTTCTCTCTATTCCTCCTGGCCGTCTCAGGCGACAGCCGTGAAGATGTCGATGGTGCCCGACTTGAGGGTCACGATGGCGCGCTTGGTGTCCTTGCGCTTGCCCGTGCCGAAGCGGGTGCGGCGTGCCTTGCCGACGCGGTTGATCGTGTTCACCGAGGCGACCTTCACGTCGAAGATCTTCTCGATCGCGAGCTTGATCTCCGACTTGTTCGAGCGGGGGTCCACGATGAACGTGTACTTGCCGTCGTCGATCAGGCCGTAGCTCTTCTCCGAGACGACCGGCGCGATGATGACGTCGCGCGGGTCCTTGTTGAGAGCGGTCATGCCGAGACCTCCTGGGTGGCGCCGGTCTTCTGCGCGATGAACGCGTCGATCGCGGCCTTCGTGAACACGACGTCGTCGGAGGTGACCACGTCGTAGGCGTTGAGCTGGTCAGCGGCCAGGACGTGGACGTTGCGCAGGTTGCGCACGCTCAGCCAGCCGAAGTCGTCCGTGCGGTCGAGCACGACGAGGACCTTCTTCGACGAGGTGACCTGCGCGATGAACTGCGCAGCGGCCTTCGTCGAGGGCTTCTCGGTGCCGAACGCGTCGACGACGTGCAGGCGTCCGCCGCGGAAGCGGTCGCTGAGCACGCCCGCGAGGGCGGCGGCGATCATCTTCTTGGGGGTGCGCTGCGAGTAGTCGCGCGGCTTCGGACCGTGGACGATGCCACCGCCGGTCATGTGCGGCGCACGGATCGAGCCCTGGCGGGCGTTGCCCGTGCCCTTCTGCTTGAAGGGCTTGCGGCCGGCGCCCGAGACCTCACCGCGACGCTTGGTCGAGTGGGTGCCCTGGCGAGCCGCCGCGAGCTGCGCGACGACGACCTGGTGGATCAGCGGGATGTTCGTCTTGACGTCGAACACCGAAGCGGGAAGCTCGACCGTGCCGGTCTTCTTGCCGTCGGTGCCGAGGACGTCGAGAGCGAGAGTCGAGTCAGCCATGTGCCTCAGGCTCCCTTCACAGCGTTGCGGACGAAGACGATCCGGCCGCGCGCACCGGGGACGGCGCCCTTGACGAGCAGCAGACCCTTCTCGGCGTCGACGGCGTGAACCGTGAGGTTGAGGACGGTCACGCGCTCGCCGCCCATGCGGCCGGCCATGCGCATGCCCTTGAAGACGCGGCTCGGGGTCGACGACGCGCCGATCGAACCGGGCTTGCGGTGGTTGCGGTGCGCACCGTGCGAAGCCGAGACGCCCTTGAAGTTGTGGCGCTTCATGACACCCGCGGTGCCCTTGCCCTTGCTGGTGCCGACGACGTCGACCAGCTGGCCGGCCTCGAACACGCCGTCCACCGTGAGCTCCTGGCCCAGGGTGTAGTCGGCGGCGTCCGCGGTGCGGATCTCGGTGAGGTGACGACGGGGCGTCACGCCGGCGGCCTCGAAGTGGGCCGTGAGGGGCTTGTTCACCTTGCGGGGGTCGACCTGCCCGTAGCCGATCTGGACGGCGTTGTAGCCATCCTTCTCGACCGAGCGGATCTGCGTGACCACGTTCGGAGCGAGCTCGATCACCGTGACGGGGATGAGCTTGCCGTTCTCGTTCCAGACCTGGGTCATGCCGAGCTTGGTGCCGAGCAGACCCTTCGAAACCTTGTTGTTGATGTCAGCCATGTCGAACCTCAGAGCTTGATCTCGATGTTGACGTCAGCAGGGAGGTCCAGACGCATGAGCGAGTCGACCGCCTTGGGGGTCGGGTCGACGATGTCGATGAGGCGCTTGTGGGTGCGCATCTCGAAGTGCTCGCGGCTGTCCTTGTACTTGTGAGGCGATCGGATGACGCACACGACGTTCTTCTCCGTCGGGAGCGGCACCGGGCCGACGACCTGAGCGCCGGCACGGGTCACCGTGTCGACGATCTTGCGCGCCGACGTGTCGATGACCTCGTGGTCATACGACTTCAGGCGAATGCGGATCTTCTGTCCCGCCATTGTCTGTCTCTCTTTCCGCGTCGTACCTCTCGGGCATTGGACGCACTGCGGCGCTGGCGCGCCTTCGGCACATCGAGGCCGCCCGAGGACGGCGCATGCTGCACCACTGTTCTGCTGTCAATCGGCCGTCCGGAGACGACCGCAGCCGCACTTCTCCCCGGGAGGGGAGGTGGGGTTGTGTGTGTTCTGCTGCCCGCGGCCTAGGTCTCTGCGCTCGAGGCGCCGCCTATGCACTGCCCTGGCAGTGATCCGGCTGGCGCGCCGAAGCGCACGCCGGAATGTGGAACCTGTCTATTCTGCCATCCCCGACGCTGTCGTCGCAACCCGGGCGTGTCGCGCCTCGGGCCGTTGTGCCGCAAGGGATCCCGGGCGGGCGTTCAGGTTCATCGCGCACCCCTCCGGCGGGCCTGCGTCTTCGGGCTGCCGGGGCGGTCGCGCCCTCTCCTGCATGTCTCACTTTCGGCGGCCATCCGGTCGCCATTCCGGCGACGAGTGAGACACGGACGAGTGGGTCGCCGACGTGGTGCGTGGCATTTCTCGGTTTCGGCGGCCATCCGGTCACCATTCCGGCGACGAGTGAGACACGGACGGATGGGTCGCCGACGTGGTGCGGGGGATGTCTCACTTTCGGCGGCCATCCGGTCACCATTCCAGCGACGAGTGAGACACGGACGGATGGATGTCTCACGCACTGCGGGGCATGTCTCGCTTCCGGCGGCCATGCGGTCGCCATTCCGGCGACGAGTGAGACACGGACGGATGGATGTCTCACCCGCAGCGGCTATGGGCCTTCGATTCCCACGCCAGGTGAGACACGGGCAAGGTGGTGGACCCGTGCTCCGATGCCGTAGGCCGATCCGCCTCGAGGATGCTCATCCCCTTGCCGCGATTCGCGACGAACCGGCGTCCGTTCGACGCATTCCGGGGCAAGGCTCGTCGAGCCTTGCCCCGGAACGCGTCGGGTCCAGACCGGATGGCCGCGAAACGCGGCGACGGCCCCGATGCAGCGACGGCCCCGGCTCACCGAAGCGCGGCTGCTCCAAGCGCCCACCCGAGCCCCGCCCCCGCCCGCCGAGCGAGCCTTGCGCCGCTCAGTACCAGCCGACGGACTGGGAGTGACCCCACGCGCCGCACGGGGTGCCGTAGGTGCCCGCGATGTAGCTCAGACCCCACGCGATCTGGGTGGCCGGGTTCGTCGCCCAGTCCGCGCCGAACGACGCCATCTTGTCGCCGGGGAGCGCCTGCGGGATGCCGTAGGCGCCGCTCGACGGGTTCTGGGCGGTCGACGACCATCCCGACTCCTTGTCCCAGAGGGACACGAGGCACGCGAACTCGCCGTCGCCCCAGCCGTACTGGTCGGCCGCCATCTGCCGTGCGATCTCCTGCGCGCTGCCCGACGGCACCGCCGGCGCCTGGGGCGCGGGCTGAGGCGCGGGGGCAGCCTGCTCCTGCTGGGCCTGCTCCTCCGCCGCCTGCTGCTCCGCCGCGGCCTGCTCCTCCGCGGCGCGCTGCTCCGCCGCGGCCTGCTCTGCGGCCGCCTTCTCGGCGGCTGCCTTCTCCGCGGCGGCCTTCTCGGCCGCGGCCTTCTCCTCGGCGGCCTTGCGCTCGGCGTCGGCCTTCTCGGCGGCAGCGGTCTCGGCGACGACCTCGTCGGTCTCCGCCTCGGCGTCCTCGGCCGCGGCGAGCACCGTCACGACGGGGAGCTTGTCGGAGGCGTCGAGCGTCGCGACGTACTTCTCGAGCTGCGCCGTGTCGACCGAGGGGTGCGCCTCGTCGATCGCCTGCTGCGCGGCGTCGAGGGCCTCGGTCGCCGTCCGCGCCGCGGTGTCGACGGTCGCAGCGGCCGTGACCTCCTGCGCCGTGCGCGGCACGGGCGTCAGCTCGACGGCGGCCGCGGCGACGCTCCCGCCCGCGGCGGAGAGGCACAGCGCGAGAGCCGACCCGATCGCCCAGCGGCGACGGCGACGGCGCTCCTTCTCCTGACGGAGGAGCACGAGGTGGTTCGGGCGGGGGAAGGGGGTGAGAAGCTGCTCGGCCATGCGGTGTCCTGATCTCGTGTTCGTGGCTCAGTACCAGTCGGTGGCCTGGGAGTGCCCCCAGGCGCTGCAGGGGGTGCCGTACGCGGCGGCGATGTACTCGAGGCCCCAGGCGATCTGCGTCGACGCGTTGGTCTGCCAGTCGGCGCCGGCCGTCGCCATCTTGTCGCCGGGGAGCGACTGCGGGATGCCGTAGGCGCCGCTCGAGGGGTTGGTCGCGGTGTACGACCATCCCGACTCCTTGTTCCAGAGCGAGACGAGGCACGAGAACTCGCCGTCGCCCCAGCCGTACTGCTCGGCGGCCATGGTGCGGGCGGTGGTCTGCGCGCCCTCGACCGTGTTGGCGGCTGCCGCGGCCTCAGCGGCGGCAGCGGCCTCCGCCGCCTCGGCAGCCGCCTTCTCCTCGGCGGCCTTCTTCGCGGCCTCCGCGTCGGCGGCCTCGGCGGCAGCGGTCTCGTCGACGACGCGCTCGGTCTCGGCAGCGGCGTCCGCGATGGCGGCCTCGACGGTGACGACGGGGAGCTTGTCGTACGCGCGGAGGGTGTCGACCTGCTCGACGAGCGCGGCCGTGTCGACCGACGGATGCGCGTCGGCGATGGCCGTCTCGGCCTCCTCGATCGCCGACGTCGCGGCCTCGACCGTCTCGGGCTGCACGAGAGCGACGGTCACCTCGGCGGCCGTGCGGGCGCCGGTCTGGAGCTCGGCGGCCGCTGCCGCGACGCTTCCGCTCGCGGCGGTCACGCAGAGGGCGAGCGTCGCGCCGATCGCCCAGCGGCGGCGCGTGCGTCGCTCCTTCTCCTTGCGGAGCAGCGAGAGGTGGTTCGGTCGGGGGAACGGGGCGAGCAGGGGCTCACCCGCTTCGAGATCGCGGGGCATTCAACGTCCTGTGTCGTGGGGGCCGGCGGTGCGCCGGGGCGGGCGCCGGTCTCGCCGGTGAGGGTGCCGGTGTCGGGTGCACCGGTGCGGCCGCCGTTCGGGCGTCGGCCACAGGACGAAGACCCTGACCCGCGAGTCTGGGCGGTCTCTGGGTATGCCCTCCGAGGCGCATGGATGGCCCCGCGCACGTCGATCACGGAATGTAACGGATCGATAACGAGAGATCCGCATGCTGACGCGGATCGCGGAGGGGCGCGTCACACCGCCCGAAGCGGAACCTCCGAAATGCCTGGCAATCCCCCGAAGCGGGCGCGATCAGCGCGTGAGCGCCACTCCCTCGGCGCCGAGGACGGCGCGGATGTCGTCGATCTCGGCGGCGTCGAGCGCGCCGAGGGGGGCGGATGTCGCGGGCGTCGCGATCACGCCGCGCAGCCACAGCGCGGCCTTGAATGCCCCGAGCGCTGCGGCCGTGTAGCCGAGCCGCGCACGGTCGCCGACCTCGGTGATGCGGAAGAGCCGGATGAGCCGCTCCTGCTCGCGCCGTGCGGTCGCGATGTCGCCCGCGGCGACGGCCCGCTCGATGGCGACGTAGCCGGCGGGATCGACGTTGCCGAGGCCGGGGACGATGCCGGCCGCGCCGAGCTCGAGGGCCAGGTCGGCGAACAGCTCGGAGCCGGTGAAGACGGCGACGTCGGTTCCCGCGACGGCGTCGAGCGCTCGCCGGAAGCCCGCGATGTCGCCGCTGGAGTCCTTGAAGCCCGCGATGACGCCATCCCGAGCGAGCTCGCCGAGGACGGATGCCGGAAGCGGCACGTGCGTCGCAGACGGGATGTCGTATGCCACCACGGGGATCGACACGGCCTCGGCCAGCAGCCGGTAGTGGCGGGAGATCTCATCGGCGTGCGGCGCGACGTAGAAAGGGGGCGTGGCGACCACGGCGTCGACGCCCGCAGCCTCCGCCCGCTGCGCGTGCCGCACGACTCGCGCCGTGCCGGTGTCGATGACGCCCGCGAGCACGGGGACGCGCCGGGCCGCCGCCTCGACCGCGACCTCCGCCGCCCGCACGCGCGTCTCGTCGTCGAGCAGGGCGATCTCCCCCGTCGACCCGCCGACGAAGACGCCGCCCGCGCCCGCCGCGATCTGGTCCTCGACGACCCGGACGAGGCTCGCCTCGTCGAGAGCCCGCTCATCCGTGAGGGGCGTGACGACAGGAGGGATGACTCCGCGCAGCATGTGCGGCACCCTACCGAACGCGCGTGGCGAGCGGGTGAACCGCCCTGGACGCAGACGAGGGCCCCGCCGTCCGGCGGGGCCCTCGTGCGCTCACGGCTGCGTCAGCGGTCGTTGCCGATCGCGCCGTCGATGTTGTCGCGGACCTCGTCGATCTTGCCGTCGACCGAGTCCGGGAGGATCTTCTTCGCGAAGTCGGCGACGCCGCCGAGCACGTTGTCGCTCACCTGCTCTGCCTGGTCGCTGTGAAGCGCCTCGTCGACCTTGTCCTTGTTCTGCTCGTAGAGATCCTTGCCCTTGTTCACGAGGTCATCCAGACCCATGTCACCCTCCTCGGCGTTGGACGCCCGCAGGTCCGGGCGCTTCGCGATCAGTCTGGCATCCGGGGAGCGCAACCGGCTAGACATCCGGGTGAATTCGTGCATGGGGTGCCCGGGGCGCGACCGGACCGGCCGCGACGCGCGGCGCGTCAGGAGGCCGCGACGCGCGGCGCGTCAGGAGGCCGCGATGCGCGGCGCGTCAGGACGCGGTGTCACCGGGGAAGAGCGCGGCCTTGCCGGTCTTCAGGAGGATCACGATGTCGCCCATGACGCTCCAGTTCTCCACGTAGGAGAGGTCGAGGCGCACGCTGTCGTCCCACGAGAGCGTGGAGCGCCCGGAGACCTGCCACAGGCCCGTGATGCCGGGCTTGACGAGGAAGCGGCGGTGCACATGGTCGGCGTACTGGTCGACCTCGCGCTGGATGGGCGGGCGTGGCCCGACGAGCGACATGGATCCGCCGAGCACGTTGAACAGCTGCGGCAGCTCGTCGAGGCTGAACTTGCGCATGACCCGGCCGACCTTCGTCACGCGCGGGTCGTCCTTCATCTTGAACTGCACCTCGTTGCCGAGGTCCTGCTGCTCGATGAGGTCGTCGAGGAGGTGCTCCGCGCCCACGACCATGGAGCGGAACTTGAGCATCTGGAACTCGCGCCCGTGGCGCCCGATGCGGGTCTGCTTGTAGATGACGGGGCCGGGCGAGGAGACCTTCACGATGGCCGCGAGCACGAGGAGCACGGGGCTCAGCAGCGTGACGATGAAGAGCGAGCCGAAGAGGTCCATCATGCGCTTGACGAAGCGCTGGCCCGGCGAGAAGCGCGGGGTCTCCACGTGCATGAGCGGGAGGCCCGACACGGGGCGCATGTGGATGCGCGGACCCGCGATGTCGGTGATGCTCGGCGCGAGCACGAGGTGCTGGCGACCGGCCTCGAGCGCCCAGGAGACCTGCTTGACCCGCTGCGGCCCGAGTTCGTCGGTGCTCGTGATGACGACGGTGTCGGCGCCCGTCACCTCGATCGCGCGCTCGACCGAGTTGACGCTTCCCATGACGGGGATGTCGGTGTCGGTGAGCTGCCCCGCGATGCGCCCGGTCGGGATGCACGCGCCCACGATCCGGTAGCCGGCGCCCTTCGCGCGCTTGAGCTCGCGCGCCGTGTGCGCGACCGAGCGCTCGGAGCCCACGAGGAGGACGCGCGCCGAGTACTCCCCCTTCGCGCGCTGCCGCGCGAGCCAGCGTCGCCAGATCCAGCGCTCGATGAAGAGCGCGGCGACCCCGGACGGGAGGGCGATGAGCAGGTACCCGCGGGCGATCTCGACCTTGAGGAGAAAGGCCGCGATGGCGATGACGCCGAAGAGCATGAAGCTCGCGTCGAAGATGCGCTTGTACTCGGCCGTCCCGACGCCGATCACGCGATCGGAGCGCGTGTCGTTGAGGGCGAGCACCATCATCCAGAGCAGCACGACGACGACCGAGAGCATCGTGTACGACGTGAGCCCCGGCAATGCCGGGATCGGCATCTCGATGAGCTTGTGCATGCCGAGCCAGCTGAACTGCGTGCCGAACACGACGAGCGTGAGGACGATGAAGTCGGTCAGGCGCAGGTAGCGCGCGTAGCGCTTGCGCCAGTTGAACTTCGGCGGCGCCGACGCGGCGACGACCGGGATCTTGCCGCTCGCGGTGCGCACGAGGGCGGGGAAGGCTGCGCTCGTCGTGAGAGCAGAGGCGGTCGTCGCGGCGGCGGACTCGGCGTCCGCGGCGCGCTGCCCGCTTCGTGTGATCTCCGTGGTCACGCGTGTTCCCCCGTGTCCTGATCGAAAGATGGACTGAGGCAGTGTACCGCGCAGGTTATTCCCAGACACGCCGAGGCGCGCGCGAAACGGCTCGGACGGGCGCTTCTGCCCATCAGCCGCATGCGGTCAGCGCACCCGTCGTCGCCTGCACCATCGGGGTCGAGCGCAGCGCGAGCGGGCCGAACTCGCCCTCGCCCGAGAACGTCGCCGTCACCGTCGCGAGCTCGCTCGGGTCGAGCACGGTCGTGAACCACGCGACCGGGCGGCCGAGGTCGACGACGTCGTCGCGCCGGAGCGTGACCTCCTCGCCCTCCACCGCGACCGACTCGACGGTCGTGCCGGGAGGGCCGTACACGTAGACCTGCGTGTGGAAGCGCGTCCCGTCGGTCTGGCTCTTCACATACTGCGGAAGCGCATCCGCCGTCGCCTGGTCGATGTCGAGGTGCAGCGTCGTCCGGACCTCGAAGGTCGACGCGTCGGCCTGGCAGGTCTGGGTGACGTCGATGTTCGACTTCATGTAGTAGTCGATCTTCGACGCCGACTCGTCGCGGAAGAACACGCCGAGGGTCGTCTGGTCGTCGTTGTCCTTCGGCAGGATGCCCGCGACCTTCTCGTCGGCGATCTGCTTCTGGACATCCTCGTTCTGGCTGTGGAAGAGGATGTTGCCGCCCTCGATCCCGTGGCGGATGGCCCACAGCATCGACTGGATGTCGAAGTCGCCGGCCGACACCTTCGTGAAGACCTGCTCGGCGACGCTCGCGAAGAACTCGTCGGCGGCGGCCGGATCGGTGACGCTGTCGAAGCGGCTGTAGACGTCGCTCAGCAGCAGCTGCGCGGCGTTCTGGCTCGTCATGACGTCGCCGGTCGTCAGCTGGATGGGCCCGGTCGCCTCGAGGATGTAGCCGAGCGCGATCGGGTCGATCGACGCGACCCCGTCGATGCGGTCGTCGGAGATGTCGCGCTGCCAGAACTTCGTGACGATCTCGGCCATCGTCGGGAAGTCCGGACGGCTCGGCGACGTGTTGACGTGGTGGATGAGGTACTCGTTGTAGAGGTCGAGCGCGCTCTGGTCGACGTCGACGTCGACCGGCACGAACTCGGTGAAGTCGGCGCTCGAGGCCTGGTTCACGATCTGCAGGTTGCCCGCATCGGCGCTCATGAGGGTCTGCGACGCCGCGGACCCGCCGAGGCCGACCGACTCCGCGTTGTTCTGGAACACGAGCAGGTAGTTGCGCGCGCCGTTCGCGCCGAGCAGCTCGGGGCCGTACTCGAACGCGGGCGCGGCGACCGACATCACGGAGTCGACGAGGTTCACACCGGTCTGCACGGGAGGGATGAGCGTCCCCGCGTCCTTGACGTCGGCGATGCCCTCCGCGATGCGCACGACGTCGTCGGTCGAGTCCTGGAGGAGCGGCAGCACGCGCGCGATGATCGACTCGCCGCTGTCGGATGACATGGCCTCGAGCGCGGGCTGGCCGATCCGGTTGCTGACGACGTCGAGCGCCTCGGCCGCGAGGCGCACGCCGCGGAGGTTGTCGCCGGCCCACGGGATGAACTCGGCGAGGCGCCACACCGGGTCGACCGAGACGCTCGCGGCGTTGGCGGCGTGCTCGCCGAGGATGGGCACCGACACCTCGAGGGTTCCGCCGTCCTGCACGTGGTTCACGACGCGCTGGGCGGCCTCGAGCTCGCTCTTGACGATGAGCACGCGCGCGCCCAGCCACAGGCCCGCGACCACGAGGACCGCGATGCCGATGAGCACGCCGATGCGGATGCGGCGGCGACGCGAGCCGTCGCCCTTCTCCTTCGCGCCCTTCCCGGGCGGCGGGGCGGATGGCGGTGCCGCGCTCTCGCCCCGGGGCGCGTCGAGGAGCTGGGTCGGCGCGTCGAAGCGCTGCGTCGGCGTCGCGTCAGCGGCCCCGCCGACCGCGCCCATGCGGGTCGTCGGCGTCTCCCCCGCGTCGCGCGGGGTGTGCAGCACCTGTGTCGCGGGCGCCGCGTCGGCGCCGCTCGGCGCCTGCGCGGAAGCCGGCGCATCCTGCCGCTCGAGGTCGAACACGTCGATGCGGCCGGTCGCGGCCGCATCGATCCCGGTGGCGTAGAACCCGGGCTCCTGCGGTGCCTCAGCCTGGCGTGCGAGCCGTCGGGCGCGTCGACTCAGGGGCTTGTCGCGCGCGTCGTCCTGCGAGTGGGGCATTCTCCAACCCTACGAAACCTTCTGCAAGATTCCCTCGTTGTCGCGTGCGCGACATGGCCGGGGCGCGCGGCCCCGGCCATCCGCTCGTCTCAGTCCTCGGGGCGCGCGGGCGTCTCCGTGGGGTCGGGCGTCGCGGTCGGCGACGCCGTCGGAGTCGGCGTGGGCTCGTCGGCGGGCGAGAAGTCGCCGGCCAGGAAGACGGCGCTGCCCGTCAGCGGCACGGTCACGGTGCCGTTCTCGGGCTCGAGGGTCGTCACAGCGCCCGACATGTCGGTCATCGTGATGGGGCCCGACGCCTCGTACTCGGCGCTGGCCTGGCCGTTGAGTGTCCAGGCGACGCGGACGCCGTGGGACTCCTCGCCGAAGAGGTACGAGTGGTTGCCCGACCCGATGTCGTCGCGCGCGGTCGCCTCGCGCCCGCCCAGCTGGTCGATGAAGAGCGCCTGGGCGAAGGCGGCGGGCTTCGGAGCCGCGGTCGCGACGCTCGCGGCCTCCTGGTAGAACATGCCGAAGTTGCCCTCGTGGTTGTTGCCGTCGGTGCTGTCGTCGATGAGGTCGTACCAGTAGTACTTCTCGACGCCGTTCGCGAGGCTCACGGCCTCGGCCGCGACGAGGTTCTGCGCCTGCGCCTCGAGCGAGCGCGCCTGGCCGAGCTCGTTGCCCGTCGTCCATCCGAACTCGGTGAGCCAGATCGGCAGCTCGCCGCCCGCGCCCGCCTGCATGTTCTCGCGCGCGTCGGCGAACGCGCCGGTCAGGTTCTCGGGCTGCTGGTAGTACGACGGGTTGTACGGGTGGAAGCTCATCGCGTCGGCGTGCGCGAGGGTGTCGGTCTCGGCCCACAGGCGCCGGAACCACTCGGCGTCGTAGTTGGCCGTCGATCCCGCGATGACGGGGATCGAGTCGTCGACCTTCGCCTGCACCGACTGGACGAGCGGGAAGTAGCAGGTCGGCGCGGTGCCGCAGCCGCCCGTGTTGAAGCGCTCGTGGTTGAACTCGTTGAACACCTCGAGGCCGACGACGTCGAACCGCTGCGCGATCGCCGCGGCGTAGTTGCCGTACGCCTCGACCGCGCCGGGCGACGACGGCGGGTTGCCGCCGTCGTAGAGCGGGTTGCCGTAGTTGACGATGCCGAGCAGGCCGATGCCGTGCGCGTGCATCTTGTCGAACTCGGAGGTGTAGTGGCCGCTGAACTCGTAGACGCCGGGCGTGCGCTCGTTCTGCTCCCACAGCACGTCGTTGCGCGCCGAGCCGAAGCCGACCGACTGCAGCACGTCTGCCGCGTCGACGTACCACGACTGGTCGACGTGGGTGATCGCGCCGATGCGCTCGTCGGGCGCGATGCGGGCGCCCTCGAAGTCGACGACGGCGACCGGGGTCGCGACGCTCTGCCCCGAGGCGTCGGTGACCGAGACGCGGTAGTAGCCCTGCGTGACGCCCTCGAGCGGGATGGCGGAGACGCCGTCGCGCAGCGGGGCGGTCCCCTCGGCCGCGACCGAGCCGTCGGCGCGGGTGACCTGCCAGCGCGCGTCGCCCGCGCCCATCTTCACGCCGAGCGCCGCGCTCTTCTCGCGGAGGATCAGGGCGTTGTTGAGGATGCCCCAGTCGGAGGTGACCTCCTCGAACGACGGGTTCGGCACGACGTTCTCGCCGCCCTGGGGCGTCAGCGAGAGGTCGTCGATGCCGAGACCCGACACGGGCCCCTCGATCTGGATCGCGATGGTCGTCTCGCCGGCGCCCTCGGGCGCGGTGTACTCGCCCTCGACCTCGGTCCACGACGCGTCGATCTCGCCGAGCTCGATGCGCGTCTCGCCGATGAGGATGGCCGCGGAGACGGGCGCCGGGAGGGTCGCCATCTGGCGCACCTGCGCCGAGAAGTCGTAGGTGGTTCCCGCCTGGACCGCGACCGTCGCGGTGAGGGCGGCGACCGGCGCGTCGACGACGGGGGCGTCGATGTACGCGGAGGTCTCGCCGCTCGCGGCATCGCCCGCCTGCGGCCACACGTCGGCGATCTGCGCGGAGCCTGCGCCCTGCCATCCGTTGAGCGCGCCCTCGACGGGAACCGAGACCGGCAGCTCGACGGGCTCCGGCGTGGGGGTCGGCGTCGGGGTGGGGGTCGGCGTCTTCGTCGCCGTCGGCGTCGCGGTCGGCGTCTCCGACGCGACCGGCGCGGGCTGCTGCGTGAGGTTGAGCGCGAGCGCCGTGCCTCCGCCCAGCACGGCGACCGCGCCGACGGCGCTCGCCGCGATGATGGCGATCTTCTTCTTGTCTCTCTGGCGAGCGAACATCGGCTGGTCCTTCCCCCGAGGGCTGGTCGACTGCGTCAATCCTGTCACCCGCGCGGCTCCTCCCCCTGCGCATTGCCCGGGGATGCCGCCTCCCGGCGCCGGCCATCCGCCTCCGTAGGATTGACGCATGCCGCACGACACCCCGCTCATCGACGTCGTCGTGCCCGTGTACGGCGGCTGGGATCACGTCGAGCCGTGTCTGCGCGCGCTCGAGGAGCAGACGGTCGCGGCGAACGTCATCGTCGTCGACGACCGCTCGCCCGACGACACCGCCGACCGGATCGCCCGCGCGTTCCCGGGCGTGACGCTCCTGCGCAACGGCCGCAACCGCGGATTCGCGCACACCTGCAACCGCGGCATGGCGCACGGCGAGGCGCCGTACGTGCTCCTCGTGAACAGCGACGTCATCGCCGAGCCGACGCTCGTCGAGCACGTGCTGTCGGCCTTCGAGGCCGCGCCGCCGACGGTCGGCAGCGTGGCTCCCCTGCTCCTGCGCCCGGATGGCCGCGTGGACTCCCTGGGGATCACGGCCGACGCGACGGCTGCGGGCTTCGTCCGCTATCACGGCGCGACGGTCGACCGCGCGTCGGCGACGCGGCCCGCGCTGCTCGGACCGTATGGCGCCGCCGCGGCATATCGTCGCCGCGCGCTCGGCGAGGTCGGCCTGCTCGACGAGGGCATCTTCATGTACGGCGAGGAGCTCGACCTCGCGTTCCGACTGCGGGCCGCGGGATGGGACGCGATCGGCCTCGAGACGCCGGGCGGCATGCACATCGGCGGCGCGTCGGCTGGCGAGGGCTCGCCCAAGCAGCGGTACCTCGCGGGCTTCGGGCGCGGGTACCTCCTGCGCGCGTGGGGCATCCTCCGGACGCGTCGAGCGGCGCGCGCGCTCGCGACCGAGGCGATCGTGTGCCTGCGCCGGATCGTGCTGTACCGCGACGTGAAGTCGCTCACCGGGCGGATCGCCGGATGGCGCGCGGCGGCGCGCGAGGTGCGGCCGCAGTTCCCGCTCGCGGCGGCGGATGCCTCGATCGACATGCCCCGGTCGCTCCGGATGCGCTCGGCGTCGTTCTGGGAGAAGCTGTGACGGGCTCTGCCGCCCCGGACGTTGAGCGAGGAGCGCCAGCGACCTCCCCGGACGTTGAGCGAGGAGCGCCAGCCACCTCCCCGGACGTTGAGCGAGGAGCGCCAGCGACCTCCCCGGACGTTGAGCGAGGAGCGCCAGCGACGAGACGAAACGCCGCAACCCGACCTCGCCGCCGGGACGCCTGATGGCCCTCGCACGACGGCTCCTGAGCTTCTCGACGATCCCGGCGGCGTCGGCGCTCATCCCGTTCCTCGTCCTGCCGGTCCTCGCGTACAACGCGGGAGCGGGCCCGTGGGTCGCGGTCGCCGTCGGCCAGTCCGTCGGCGGGTTCTTCGCCCTCGCCGTGAGCCTCGGCCTCAATGTCGTCGGTCCCACGCTCGTGAGCCTCGCGCCCGAAGCTGAGTGCCCCGAGCTCTTCGCGACCGGGACGCGCGCGCGCCTCGCGGTCGCCCTCCCCGGAGCGCTCGTCGCGGCGGTCATCGCGGCGGTGCTCGCGCCCGGTGCGGACGCCCCGATCGCGGCGACCATGGCGGTCGCGATCACGCTCGGCGGGCTGTCGTCGGCGTGGTTCCTCATCGGGCTCGGGCGCCCGCTGCCGCTCATCCTGTTCGAGCTGCTCCCGCGGGCCGCCGCCACCGCACTGGGCGGCGCGATCATCCTCGTCGGCGGCCCTGTGCTCTGGTACCCGGCGCTCCTGCTGCTCGCGATCGCGGGAGGCATCGCCGCATATGCCGCGACCGTGATGAAGCCCGCCGCCCTCGTGCGCGGCGACTGGCGGGGATCGCTCGCCTTCGCCCGTCGACACCTCGCGGCGGCGGCGACGGAGACCGTGAGCGGCGCGTACACGACGCTCGCCGTGTCGCTCGTCACGGCCGGGACGACGACCGCGCAGGCCGCCGCCTACGTCTCCGGCGACAAGCTGTTCCGGATGGGCCAGACGGTCGTGGGCGCGCAGGGCAATGCCCTGCAGGGCTGGGTCGTCGAGGAGGATCGCGCGCACTTCGGCGCCCGCGCTCGCAAGGCACTGCTCCTGCACGCGGTGCTCGGAGTGCTCGGGTGCGCGGCCTTCGCGCTCATCGGGCCGTGGCTGACCGGCATCCTCTTCCGCGGGAAGGAGATGGACGCGGCCACCGCCATCCTCTTCGGCGTCGCGATCCTCTGCATCTCGCTCACGACATCCCTCGGACGGCATGTGCTCGTGCCGCTCGGGCGCACCCGCGCGATCTTCGTGAGCGTCGTGGCCGGTGCGGTCGTCGGCGTGCCGCTGACGCTCGCGCTGTCGGCGCTGTGGGGGTCGGTCGGCGGCGCGACGGGCCTCGCCTCCGCCGAGGTCGTCGTGCTCCTCGTGCAGGTCGGATACGTGCTCGCAGCGCGGAAGGCGAGGGTGTGATGCGGGTTCTCGTGATCGTCCTGAACTGGAACGGCATCGACGACACCGAGGAGTGCCTCGACGCCCTCGCGGCACAGACGCATCCGGCGGACGTGCTCGTCGTCGACAACGGCTCCTCCCCCGACGACGTGCGGCGTCTTCGCGCGCGTGCCGCGAGCGGGGCCATCCGCCTCCGGCTGGAGCCCGAGAACCTGGGGTTCGCGGGCGGCGTGAACGTCGGCATCCGCCTCTCTCAGCACGACGGCTACGACGCGGTCGCGCTGCTGAACAACGACGCGCTCCCCGAGCCCGGCTGGCTCGCCGCGCTCGTCGCGGCGCTTGAGGCCGACGCCGACGCGGCGATCGCGACCGGCCTGCTCGTCCGGCGCTCCGACGACCCCGCGATCGCGGGCACGATCGACACGGCCGGCGACGGCTTGAGCGTCTGGGGCATGCCGTTCCCCCGCGGGCGATCGGATGGCCGCGCGGACGCCCCCGAGAAGGGGCGCGTGTTCTCGGCGAGCGGCGGTGCGTCGCTCTATCGCACGGCGCTCTTCGATGAGATCGGACTGTTCGACGAGACGTTCTTCGCGTACTTCGAGGACATCGACATCGGGTTCCGCGCACGGCTCGCGGGCCACGAGATCGTGTACGAGCCGGCGGCTGTCGCCCATCATCGGATCGGCGCGACGAGCGGACGCATCCCCGGCTTCACCGTCCGGCAGACGTTCAAGAACCTCCCCGTGCTCCTCGTGAAGGACGTGCCCCGCGGCCTCCGTCACGTCATCTGGCCGAGGTTCGCTCTGCTCTTCGCGATGATGCTCGGCAAGACCTTCGCGACCGGCTCGGGAGCGCATGCCCTGCGCGGAATCGGCGGGGCCATCCGACTGCTGCCGCACGCGCTGCGGGAGCGCCGCCGGATCCAGCGCGCCCGCACCGCGACCGCGGCGGACATCGACGCGCTCCTGCTGCACGACCTCCCTCCGGAGCAGCATGGGATGCGGAAGCTGCTGCGGCTCTTCCGGCGCTGAGGCCGGGGGCGCTCATCGGCGTCACCGGATTCGGAGCCGTGGGGCAGAAGTGCGCGTGTCGCACGACACCGGGCCACACCAGCCTCATCGATCCGAATCCGGTGACGGCAGCGGCGTCACCGGATTCGGAGCCGTGGGGCAGAAGTGCGCGTGTCGCACGACACCGGGCCACACCAGCCTCATCGATC
>NZ_JBSQBP010000028.1:0-43456 GCF_053851835.1 Microbacterium sp. KNMS | reverse complement strand
AACCCGGAAGCTAAGCCTCTCAGCGCCGATGGTACTGCAAGGGGGACCTTGTGGGAGAGTAGGACACCGCCGGACTTCACGTAGACGAAAGGGTCATCCGACGACGGATGACCCTTTCGTGCGTTACACGGGCATCACCGAGGAGTAGACATGCCGAACGACGGAGACAACGACCGCCCCGAGGGCGGGTCACGACCGCGCGGCGGCGACGACAGGGCTCGTGGGCGTGACGGGGCGCGTCCCCGATACTCAGACAGCTCATCCCGCGACCGGCGTCCCCGTGATGGGCGCCCGCAGCGAAACGGTGACCGTCGTCCGTATCAGCGTGATGACCGGAACTCGGGTGACCGTCGTCCGTACTCCCGTGATGACCGGAACTCGGGTGACCGTCGTCCGTACCAGCGGGATGACCGGAACGCGGGTGAGCGTCGGCCGTACCAGCGGGACGACCGAAACTCGGGGGAGCGCCGCCCGTACTCCCGTGATGACCGGAACTCCGGTGACCGTCGCCCGTACCAGCGGGACGACCGGAACTCCGGTGAGCGTCGCCCGTACTCCCGTGATGACCGGAACTCCGGTGAGCGTCGCCCGTACCAGCGTGATGACCGGAACTCGGGTGAGCGTCGCCCGTACTCCCGTGATGACCGCAACTCCGGTGAGCGTCGTCCCTACCAGCGGGACGACCGGAACTCGGGGGAGCGTCGTCCGTACCAGCGTGACGACCGCAGCTCCAGCGACCGCCGCCCATACCAGCGAGACGACCGCCCGCAGCGCCGTCCGCAGAGCCGCGACGGTCAGGCCGGACCGCGCCGTCCCTACGACCGCGACAGCCGACCCGCGCGTCCGCGTCACGACGATGGCGGCGCGTCGCGTCCGCCCGAGCACGCTCGCGTGCCCGATCCGTTCCTCCCCGAGGACATCACGGCGCGCGATCTCGCGCCGGCGGCCCGCAACGAGCTGAAGACCCTCAGCAAGGAGAACGCGGAGCGCGTCGCACGTCATCTCGCGATGGCGTCGCGCCTGATCGACGAGGACCCGCAACTCGCCCACGAGCACGCCCTCGCCGCGGTGCGACACGCAGGCCGCATCGGCGTCGCCCGGGAGACGCTCGCGATCACGGCGTACGCGAACGGCGACTTCGCGCTCGCCCTGCGCGAGCTGCGCACGCAGCGGAGGATCACGGGGCGCAACGACAACGTCGCGCTCATCGTCGACAGCGAACGCGGCGTCGGGCGCCCCGAGAAGGCGCTCGAGGAGGGCCGCGCCGCCGACCGCGAGGCCCTTGACGTCGCGGCGCGCGTCGAGCTCGCGATCGCGATGTCGGGTGCGCGTCTGGATCTCGGTCAGACCGAGCTGGCCCTGCACGAGCTCGACATCCCGGAGCTCGATCCCGATCGGGCGTTCGAGTGGAGCCCGGGTCTCTTCGCGGCGCGCGCGAACGTGCTTGAGGACCTCGGCCGCACCGATGAGGCGGCGTCGTGGCGCCGCCGGGCGGAGGTCGCCGAGGAGGCGCTCCTCGCGCACCGCGGCGCAGACGAGGACGACTTCATCTTCGTCGACGACACCGACACCGAGGCGCTCCCGGCCGAGGAGGAGCACGCGGCCGACGACGTCGCCTCCGAGCAGGAGCCCGCAAGCGAGCAGGAGCCCGCCGCCGCTCCCGAGCCGGCAGAGGAGCCCGAGCGCGAGACGGCAGTCGAGCCCGAGCCCGAGCCCGAGCCCGAGCAGGACTTCACGATCGAGGACGAGGTGTCCGAGATCCTGATCGCCGCCGGGATCGAGGGCGCCGCCGACGCGACGCCGGTCGACATCGAGGGCGCCGCCGACGCGACGCCGGTCGACATCGAGGGCGCCGCCGACGCGACGCCGGACGACGCCGCTGCCGCCGAGCCGGACGCGACACCGGTCGACACCGAGGACGCCGAGTCCGAGGCGCGCGGAGAGCAGCAGCCTGCACCTGAGGAATCGACGACGGAGGATGACCGCCCCGATGGCGCTCTTTTCTAAGCGGACGGATGGCCCCGCACCCATCGAGGGGGTCGACGTCCTCCTCGCCGACCTCGACGGCGTCGTCTACGCCGGCCCCGGGCCGCTGCCGCACGCGGTCGAGAGCCTGAACCGTGCGACGAGCGAGGGCCGCCGGCTCGGGTTCATCACGAACAACGCCTCGCGGACGGACGCGTCCGTCGCCGCTCACCTGAGCGAGCTTGGCATCCCAACCGCGCCCGACGACGTCGTGACGAGCCCTCAGGCCGCCATGCGCCTGCTCGCGGAGCGCGTGCCGGCAGGCTCGACCATCCTCGTCGTGGGCGGGGAGGGCCTCGTCGTCGAGGCCGAGAAGGCCGGCTATGTCGTCACCCGCAGTGCCGAGGACGCGCCGGCGGCCGTGGTCCAGGGCTTCGCACCCGAGGTGGGCTGGACCCAGCTCGCGGAGGCCGCGTTCGCCCTCGCTCTTCCGGAGGAGGAGGGTGGCATCCCCTGGATCGCGACGAACACCGACTGGACGATCCCGCAGGCGCGGGGCGTCGCGCCGGGAAACGGCACGCTCGTGTCGGCCGTGCACACGGCCGTCGGGCGTCTCGCGACGGTCGCCGGCAAGCCCGAGGCCCCGATCTTCCACGCGGCCGTCGCACGATTCTCGGCGCAGAACCCGCTGTTCCTGGGCGACCGGCTCGACACCGACATCATGGGCGCGCAGGCTGCCGGGATGGCGTCGGCGATCGTGCTGACGGGGATCGACCGGCCCAAGCACATCCTCGCCGCGCCGTCTCACTCGCGCCCGACCTACATCCTCAGCGACCTGCGCGAGCTCTTCGAGCCGTATCCCGTCGCCCGCGTGAAGGGCGACACGGTCTGGGTCCGCGACGCCGCCGTGCGCATCGACGGACCCGACGTGCACATCGTGAGCGAGGGAACGCGCGACATCGACCTGCTGCGTGCGGCGTCGAAGGCGATCTGGGACACCGGCCGCCAGATCTTCGGCTTCCGCGTGCCCGAGCGCCTCTACGAGGACCGCTTCCGCCGCGGCTAGTCTGAACGGGTGACGGATCAGGACCACGGCGCAGAGCTCGTCAGCCGGCTCAGGGTGATCGAGGATCAGCCTCTCGCCGAGCGGGCGAGCGCGTACGCGGCCCTGCACGACGAGCTGGCCGCGCGGCTCGAGTCCGCTCCTCGCGACGGCACCGCGCCCCGATGACGCAGCGACTCGACGCGGCGCTCGCCGAGCGCGGCCTCGCGCGCTCGCGCACGCACGCGGCGGGTCTCATCGCGGATGGCGCGGTGCGGGTCGAGGGCGAGATCGTCACGAAGGCGTCGGCGAGGGTCGACGACACGACGCGCATCGAGGTGGACGCCGCCGATCAGTGGGTCAGCCGCGGCGCCCACAAGCTCATTCACGCGCTCGACGCGTTCTCGATCGAGGTCGCAGGCCGGGCCGCGCTCGACATGGGAGCGTCGACCGGCGGCTTCACCCAGGTGCTCCGCGCGCGCGGAGCGTCGCCGGTCATCGCCGTCGACGTGGGCCACGGACAGCTTGCACCAGCGGTCGCGAGCGATCCCGAGGTGCGGGCGGTCGAGGGCTTCAACGTGCGGTTCATGACTCCGGAGCGGCTCGCGGAGGCCAGCGGCATCGCGGCACCGCCCTCCGTCGTCACGGGCGACCTGTCGTTCATCTCGCTCACGCTCGTCCTGCCATCCGTCGCGTCGGTGGCGGCAGACGGCGCCGACGTCGTCCTGCTCGTCAAGCCGCAGTTCGAGGTGGGGCGCACCGGCATCCGCGGCGGTGTCGTGATCGACCCCGCCCTCCGCATCGACGCCGTGCGCGGCGTCCTGCGTGCTGCGTGGAGTCTCGGTCTCGGCACCCGCGCGGTGCGCCGTTCGCCGATCGAGGGCGCGCACGGCAATGTCGAGGTGCTTGTGCACATCTCGCCGGGCCGCGGAGCGGATCCGACAGAATGGGAGGACACGATCGTGACGGAGGCGGGAGGACGATGACGCAGCGCAGGATCCTGATCGTCGCCCACGCGTATCGCGAGGACACGGTGCGCGCCGCGGTGCGGGTCGTGAACGCCGTGCGTGCCGAGGGCGCCGTCCCGGTGCTCGCCCCCGACGACCGTGCCGAGCTGTCCGCGATCGTCGCCGAGCTCGCCGACGTCCCCGCTCTCGGCATCGACGTGGCCCTGACCGAGATCGACATCGCGATCGTGCTCGGCGGAGACGGCACCATCCTGCGCGCGGCCGAGCTGGTGCGCGGTGGCACGGCGCCTGTCCTCGGCGTCAACATGGGGCACGTCGGCTTCCTCGCCGAGATCGAGCGCGACGACATGGACGAGGCCGTCCACCGCGCGATCATCGGCGACTACGCGGTCGAGGAGCGCCTGGCCCTCGCCGTCATCGTGAAGGACGACGACGACCGCGTGGTCTACGAGACGTGGGCCCTGAACGAGGCAGCGATCGAGAAGGACCAGCGCGAGCGGATGATCGAGGTCATCATCGAGGTCGACCGTCGGCCGCTCACGGCGTACGGTGCGGACGGCGTCGTCGTCGCGACTCCGACGGGATCCACGGCGTACAACTTCTCCGCGGGCGGGCCCGTCATCTGGCCGACCGTGCAGGCGATCGCCGTCGTGCCGCTCTCGGCGCACACGCTGTTCTCGAAGCCCCTCGTTGTCGGGCCCGACCACGCCGTCGCGGTCGAGCTCAAGGACGACTCGGCGGGCACCGGCGTCCTCTGGTGCGACGGGCGCCGGTCGCACCCGCTCCCGCCCGGCGCGCGCGTCGTCGTGCGGCGCTCGCCGAAGCCTGTGCTGCTCGCCCGCCTGCACCCCGCCGCGTTCACCGACCGGCTCGTCCGGAAGTTCAAGCTGCCGACCGAGGGATGGCGCGGCCCGAGCGAGCACACGCCCACCGAGACCCTCACGCTGCCGAGCCTGGAGGCCCACGAGTGATCGAGGAGATGCGACTGCGCGACCTCGGCGTGATCGCCGAGGCGACCCTGCCCATGGGCGCCGGGTTCACGGCGATCACGGGCGAGACCGGTGCGGGCAAGACCATGGTGGTGACCGGCCTCGGGCTGCTGCTCGGCCAGCGCGCCGACTCGGGCGCCGTGCGCGCGGGGGCGGCGCAGGCTGTCGTCGAGGGCGTGTGGATCGTGCCGGAGACCGGCGCCGTCGCCGAGCGCGTGCGCGACGCCGGCGGCGACCTGGAGCCGATCGGCGACGGCAGCGCCGAGCTGTATCTCTCGCGCACGCTCGCCGCCGAGGGGCGCAGTCGTGCGAGCGTGGGCGGCCGCGCCGCCCCGGCCGGGGTGCTCGCCGACCTCGCTGATGCGCTCGTCGTCGTGCACGGCCAGACCGATCAGCTGCGTCTCCGCTCGGCGGCCGCTCAGCGCGACGCGCTCGACCGCTTCGCGGGAGCGCCCGTGCGCGAGGCCCTCGAGGCCTACCGGGGCGCATGGCATGCGCACCGCGAGCTCGAGCGCGAGCTGGAGACCCTCACGACCGAGCGCACCGCGCGCGAAGCCGAGGCGGAGTCCCTGCGCGCGACCCTCGCGGAGATCGAGCAGATCGCCCCTGTCGAGGGCGAGGACGTGCAGCTCGCCGAGCGCGCCGAGCGGCTCGCGAACGCCGAGGAGCTGCGGTCTGCGGCGGCGCTCGCCCGCGAGGCCCTCTCGAGCGAGGAGGGAGCTCCGGATGTCTCGGGGCTCGTGAGCGAGGCGCGTCGCGCGCTCGAGCGCGCGGGCGACCCGGCGCTCACGACCCTGGCGGAGCAGGTCGCCGACCTCGGTTACCGGGCGGCGGACCTCGCCGTCGAGCTCTCGGGCTTCCTCGCCGATCTCGACGAGACCGGGCCGCAGGAGCTGGCGGCGGTCGAGGAGCGCCGGGCCGCGGTCGGCTCTCTCGTCCGTGCGCACGGATCGCTCGACGCCGCGATCGCCCTCCTCGAGACCGGCTCCGCGCGGCTCGCCGAGCTCGACGACGACGGAGACCGGATCGAGCGGCTGTCCGCCCAGCGCGAGGAGTCGCGTGCCGCGCTCGACGACGCGGCCGCGGCGCTCACCGCCGCGCGCCGGGAAGCGGCGACGCGCCTCGGCGACGCTGTCACGGAGGAGCTGCACGCCCTCGCGATGCCCGACGCGCGCCTCGTCGTGGAGGTCTCGCCGGGCCAGGAATCGGCGACCGGGCGCGACGACGTCGCCTTCCTGCTCGCCCCGCACCCCGGGGCCGAGCCGCGCTCGGTCGCGCGCGGCGCGTCGGGCGGCGAGCTGAGCCGCGTGATGCTCGCGATCGAGGTCGTGATCGCCGAGACCGACCCCGTGCCGACGTTCGTGTTCGACGAGGTCGACGCCGGCATCGGCGGCGCCGCGGCGATCGAGGTCGGCAAGCGCCTCGCGCGCCTCGCGCAGTCGTCGCAGGTGATCGCGGTGACCCATCTCGCGCAGGTGGCGGCGTTCGCGAGCAACCACCTGAGCGTGGTCAAGGCCAACGACGGGTCGGTCACCCGCTCGAGCGTGCAGCGTCTGGAGGGCGCAGAGCGGGAGGCCGAGATGGCACGGCTGCTCTCGGGACTGGCCGACTCGGACGCTGCGCTGACCCACGCGCGCGAGCTTCTCGCGCTCGCCCACACCGCCGTCTGACACCGCCCGCGAGGTCGCTCTCGCCCGCGCGTCGGGAACGTGGCACGATAGCCCGAAGGATGCCGGGCGCGGCGCCTCCCGTCGGCCGCGACAAGCATCCGCCGCTGGGAGCACACTGCGAGCGGCACGCCCTCCTCCCACCCCGGACTGTTAGGATCGAAGCCCGTGATGCAGACTCCTGAGGCACGGCGCGACGACACCACCAAGCAGATCTTCGTGACGGGCGGTGTCGTCTCCTCGCTCGGCAAGGGGCTCACGGCCGCGAGTCTCGGGAACCTCCTCACCGCACGCGGGCTGCACGTGGTCATGCAGAAGCTCGACCCGTACCTCAACGTCGACCCCGGCACGATGAACCCGTTCCAGCACGGCGAGGTCTTCGTCACGGACGACGGCGCCGAGACCGACCTCGACATCGGGCACTACGAGCGCTTCCTCGACATCAACCTGTCGCAGGCCGCGAACGTCACGACGGGCCAGATCTACTCGCAGGTCATCGCGCGCGAGCGCCGCGGCGAGTACCTGGGCGACACGGTGCAGGTCATCCCGCACATCACCGACGAGATCAAGCGACGCATGCGCCTGCAGGCCGAGGACGAGCCGCGTCCCGACGTCATCATCACGGAGGTCGGCGGCACGGTCGGCGACATCGAGTCGCAGCCGTTCCTCGAGGCGGCCCGGCAGCTGCGCCACGAGCTCGGTCGCGACAACGTGTTCTTCGTGCACGTGTCGCTCGTGCCGTTCATGGGCGCATCCGGCGAGCAGAAGACGAAGCCCACGCAGCACTCGGTGGCCGCGCTGCGCCAGGTCGGCATCCAGCCCGACGCGCTCGTGCTCCGCAGCGATCGCCCTGTGAGCGAGAGCAACCGCAACAAGATCGCCCTCATGTGCGACGTCGACATCGAGGGCGTCGTGAACACGGTCGACCTCCCGAGCATCTACGACATCCCCTCGACGCTCAACGAGCAGGGCCTCGACGCCTACATCGCGCGCCGCCTCGGCCTCGCCGAGAAGGCCGGCGATGTCGACTGGACGCGCTGGGGCCGCGTCCTGCACGCGGTCCACAATCCGAAGCACGAGGTGACGATCGGCCTCGTCGGCAAGTACATCGACCTGCCCGACGCCTACCTCTCGGTGACCGAGGCGCTCAAGGCCGGCGGATTCGCGCAGGAGACCAAGGTCAACATCCGCTGGATCCCGTCGGACACCTGCGAGACGCCCGAGGGCGCCAAGGAGCAGCTGTCGTCGCTCGACGGCATCTGCGTGCCCGGCGGATTCGGCATCCGCGGCATCGAGGGCAAGCTCGGAGCGCTCCGCTTCGCACGCGAGCAGGGCATCCCGACGCTCGGCCTGTGCCTCGGCCTGCAGTGCATGGTGATCGAGTACGCCCGCGACGTGGCCGGCATCGCCGACGCGTCGTCGACCGAGTTCGACCCCGAGACGACCGCTCCCGTCATCGCGACGATGGCTGAGCAGGTCGACATCCTCGACCGCGGCGACCTCGGCGGCACGATGCGCCTCGGTCTGTACCCCGCGCGCCTCGCGGACGGCTCGCTCGCCGCCGACCTCTACGGCGCCCCCGAGGTCCAGGAGCGCCACCGCCACCGCTACGAGGTCAACAACGCCTACCGGGCGCAGCTCGCCGAGGCGGGGCTCGTGTTCTCCGGCCTGAACCCCGACCTCGACCTCGTCGAGTTCGTCGAGCTGCCGCGCGACGTGCACCCGTACTACATCGCGACCCAGGCGCACCCCGAGCTCCGCTCGCGCCCGACCGACCCGCACCCGCTGTTCCGCGGGCTCGTCGGCGCGGCCGTCGAGCGCAGCCGGGCGAGCGAGCTGTTCGACGTCGAGAACGCCTGATGACCGAGGAGCTCCGAGACGAGGCCCACGAGGTCGAGATCGTCGAGAGCGAGGTCGCGTTCCGCGGCATCGTGTGGGACATCGTCTCGGAGCGCTTCGTCTACGGCGACGACCAGCTGACGCGCCAGTACCTCGCCCATCCCGGGGCGGCGGCGGTCGTCGCACTCGACGCGGACGAGCGCGTCCTGCTCATCCAGCAGTACCGCCATCCGATCGGCGAGCGCGACTGGGAGCTCCCCGCCGGGCTCCTCGACGTCGCGGGCGAGAGCCCGCTCGAGGCCGCGCAGCGGGAGCTCGCCGAGGAGGCCGACCTCGAGGCCGCGGACTGGCAGGAGCTGAGCGCCGTGCATCTGTCGCCGGGCGGCACGTCGGAGCTCATCCACCTGTTCCTCGCACGCGACCTCACTCCGACGGAAGGCGCGTTCGAGCGCGAGGGCGAGGAGGCCGACATGCGCGTGGAGTGGCTCCCCCTCGAGGAGGCCGTGCGTGCGGTCGTCGAGGGGCGGTTCCGGAACGCGACCACGGGCATGGGACTGCTGCTGACCGCGGCGCGGCTGCGCGGCGCCTAGGACGCGGCGTGCGTCTCGAGCGCGCCGTCGACGCGTATCTGCGGCACCTCACGATCGAGCGCGGCCTGTCGGAGCACACGATCGCGGCGTACCGCCGCGATCTGGAGGGCTATGCCGCGTGGCTGCGCGCGAACGGAGTCGACGATGCCGACGCCGTGACCCCCGCGATCGCCGCGGAGTTCGCGGCGGCGCGGGCCGGGGAGAACCCGCCGCCGGCCGCCTCCTCACTCGCTCGCCTCCAGTCATCCGTGCGCGGTCTGCACCGCTTCCTCGTGCGCGAGGGCCTCGCGGCCGACGATCCCGCCCAACGGCTGCGTCCTCCGAAGCAGCCGCAGCGGCTCCCGAAGGCCCTGACGATCGAGCAGGTCGAGCGCCTGCTCGCCGCGCCCTCGCCCGACGAGCCCCTGGGCATCCGCGATCGCGCCCTGCTGGAGCTGCTCTACGCGACCGGCGCCCGCGTGTCGGAGGCGATCTCCCTCGATGTCGACGACCTCGCGTCCGGCGACGTGCTGCGTCTGCGCGGCAAGGGCTCGAAGGAGCGCATCGTGCCGGTGGGGTCGTTCGCGCGCGCCGCAGTGGATGCGTACCTCACGCGCGTGCGCCCCGAGCTCGCGGCGAAGGGGAGGGCCACCGCGAAGCTCTTCCTCGGCGCCCGCGGCGCCCCGCTCTCGCGGCAGAGCGCGTGGCTCGTGATCCAGGCGGCCGCGGAGCGCGCGCACCTCGAGGCGCACGTGTCCCCGCACACCCTCCGCCACTCGTTCGCGACGCACCTCCTGCAGGGCGGTGCCGACGTCCGCGTCGTGCAGGAGCTCCTCGGCCACTCGTCGGTCGCGACCACGCAGATCTACACCCACGTCACGGTCGACACGCTCCGCGATGTGTACGCGACGAGCCATCCGCGAGCGCTCTGACCGGAATATCACGGGTCGGTAACGAAGTCCTCCGCGATGGGAGGAATCGGCGCCGCGGCGACACATCCTCAGTGAGAGCGCCTCCGCAGATCATCCTCCAGACGGATGCCCCGCGGGTCGCGCGCTTGGAACGATGGCAGGACACAGCACCGCGCGCTCGCCGCGCCTCGACGCAGGGACCATGATGCGAACCACACGCCCTCTCACGCTCGTCGCCTCGGCGGCCATCCTCACCGCAACCCTCGCGGGATGCTCGCAGCAGGGCGGCGGTGAGCCGGAGCTCTCGTGGGAGGACTCGCCCCTCAACGAGTACACGGCGGCCGTGTACGGCAGCGACCTCTCGCCCGAGGAGCAGCAGAAGCAGATGGACGAGCAGACGCGCGAGATCGAGGAGCGCACCGCGGAGTGCATGCAGGCCGAGGGCTTCGAGTACGTGCCCAACTTGCAGAACGGCGGCGTGGTCTTCGAGGACGACGGGGTCTGGGACCCCGAGTCGCGCGAGTGGGTCGCGCAGTACGGGTACGGCATGTTCAACGACCCGTGGCAGGACCAGCCGCAGCCCGAGCCGGAGGAGTACGTCGACCCGAACCAGGAGTACATCGAGTCGCTGTCGGAGTCGGAGCAGCTGGCCTACAACGAGACGCTCTGGGGCGAGCAGCCGTCTGAGGAGGAGATGAGCGACCCCGAGTTCGACTGGGACGCGTTCTACGAGACCGCCGACCGCGGCTGCAACGGGGAGGCGTCGGACGAGGTGTATGGCTCGAACCTCTGGGACAAGCTGTACGAGGAGTTCGAGCCGCTCATGACGAAGATGGACGAGCTCTACACGACCGTCCAGGAGTCGCCCGAGATGGTCGAGCTCGACGCGGAGTGGGCGTCGTGCATGGCCGACGCGGGCCACGCGGGCTACTCGAAGCAGGCGGACCCGATGAACGAGCTCTCGGAGAAGCAGAACGCCTTCTACGAGGAGCAGAACGCCGCGTACGAGGACTTCGACTTCGAGAACGCGAGCGAGGAGGAGCTCGCGGCTCTCGAGGAGCAGAGCGACCCCACGCAGACGCCCGAGTGGAAGGAGCTCGCCGAGAAGGAGATCGAGATCGCGCTCGTCGACCTCGACTGCCGCGAGAAGACCGACTACCGCGACGCGAGCCTGCGCATCCAGTTCGAGCTCGAGGAGCAGTTCATCGCCGACAACAAGGCCGAGCTCGAGGCGTACAAGGCCGCTGCCGAGCAGGCGAGCTGAGCGGTGCGCGCACGGGATCTTCGCATGGAGGGGCGCGAGAAGGGCGGCGGGGACGAGCAGAACCGAGAGACAGAGCTCGTCCCCGCAACATCCGACGCCGCCTCGACGGACGCGACGTTCGACGAGGTCGTCGAGCAGGCGGCCGTCGAGGAGGCGCCGGCCGAGAGCACGCAGGGACGCGCCGCCGGGTGGGGGCGCGTCATCCGCGGCAACAAGGGGCTGTGGATCACCGCGGCGGTCGCAGTCGTCGCGCTCGCCGGGGGCCTCGCGCTCGGGCGCTTCGTGATCTCGCCGCTCGACGCGGCGGCAGGGGCGGGGGCGCCGGAGCCGGGCCTCGTCACGGTGCCCGTCGAGTTCGGCGCGCTGAGCAACGACGTCACGCTGCGCGGCGACGTCGGCTACACCGACGCCGTCGAGCTCAAGATCGACACGTCGTCGTTCACGGGGGCCGCCATCGTGACCGGGCAGGTGCCCGAGGCGGGCGCGGAACTCGACAGCCTCTCGATCGCGCTCGAGGTGACCGGGCGGCCGGTCATCGTGCTGCCGGGGGAGCTGCCGGCCTACCGCACGCTGCGCGTGGGGGTCTCCGGCCCCGACGTCATCCAGCTCAAGGAAGCCCTCACGGCCGTCGGGATCGGTGTCGGCGACGTCGCGTCCGATGTCTTCGACGAGGCGACGGCGCTCGCGGTGGGCGAGCTCTACAACCAGGCCGGGTACCCGGCTCCCGAGCCCGAGGAGGGCGTCGCGGAGGCGGTGATCGCGGCAGAGGAGGGCGTGCGGATGGCCGAGCAGTCGCTCGCGGACGCGCGCAAGGCCCTCGCGACGGCGGGCCAGGGCCCGTCGGACATCGAGATCCGCGAGGCGGACAACCAGATCGCGAGCCTGCACCGCCAGATCGCCGCGGCCGAGGGGGCGGGTGAGGATGCGAGCGACCTGCGCGATCAGCTCGCGGTCGCGGAGCTGCAGCGACAGGCCCTCGACGCTCCCCGCGACACGAGCGCCGAGCAGGCGATGGTCGACAGCGCGATCGCCGGTGTCGAGACGGCGAACGCCTCGCTCGCCGAGGCGCGCGAGTCGGCGCTGCCGTTCCTCCCGGCGAGCGAGGTGCTCTACCTGCAGGAGCTGCCGCGCCGCGTCGACGCCGTGAACGTCGAGCGCGGCGCCGCGCTCGAGGGTGCCGCCATGACGGTGTCCGGCGCGTCGGTCGAGCTCACGGGCACCGCCGCTGCCGCCGACGTCGAGCTGCTCGAGGTCGGCGCCGAGGCGACCTTCGAGCTGCCGGACGGGGCCGAGCACCGCGCGGTCATCGCCGCGATCGAGCCCGCGGAGGACGGCGGGCGGACGAAGATCTCCTTCGAGCCCGACCCGCTCACTCCCGAGCAGATGGAGCAGGTGCAGGGCACGAACGTCCGCATCAACGTGCCGGTCGGCGCGACCGAGGGCGAGGTGCTCTCGGTGCCGTACGCGGCCCTCACGGCGGGCCCCGGCGGCGACTCGCGCGTCGAGGTCGTCACGGGCGACCCGCGTGACGGCGAGAGCGCCGAGACGCGTCTCGTGACGGTTGAGACCGGCCTCGCCGCGGGTGGCTACGTCGAGGTGACCCCGGTCGAGGGCGAGCTCGAGGAGGGCGACCTCGTGGTGGTCGGCTCGTGACCGACCCCATCGTCGAGCTGCGCGACGTGACCCGCTCGTTCCCCGGGCCGCCGGAGGTGCAGGCGCTCAAGGCCGCATCGCTCCGGCTCGAGCAGGGCGAGTACGCATCGATCGTCGGGCCGAGCGGCTCGGGCAAGTCGACCATGCTGAACATCCTCGGTCTCCTCGATCGTCCGACCGTGGGGGAGTACCGGCTCGCGGGCGCCCTCACCGGCGATCTGACCGAGGACGAGCGCGCCGCCGTGCGCGCGCAGTTCATCGGCTTCGTCTTCCAGGCGTTCCACCTCATGCCGCGCCGCACCGTGCTCGACAACGTGCTCATGCCCATGCTCTACAGCGGCGTGCCGCGCGCCGAGCGCGAGGCGCGCGCAGAGGCGGCCCTCGACCGCGTCGGGCTGGGGCACCGCAAGTCGTTCTTCCCCGGCACGCTGTCGGGCGGCGAGCGGCAGCGCGTCGCCGTCGCGCGCGCGGTCGTGAGCGGGCCCCGGCTGCTCCTCGCGGACGAGCCGACCGGCAGCCTCGACCAGAAGACCTCGCGCGAGGTCATGGAGCTGTTCGAGGAGCTCAACGCCGACGGTCTCACGCTCGTCGTGATCACGCATGACCAGGGCGTGGCCGAGCGCGCGCGCCGGAGCATCCGGATCTCCGACGGCCGGCTGAGCGAGGTCGCATGACCGCCGTCGAGACCGAGACGCCGGCCGAGGAGTCGCCGTCCCGCCGCCGTCGGCTGACCTGGCGCCGGCGGCGGCCCTCTGCCGACGGCCCCGCACCCTCGCGCGCGGTCGACCTCGTGCGCCCCGTCGCGCGCGCCGACCGGTTCACGGCGAGCGATCTGTTCCTCGAGGCGACCACGGACATCGGGTCGCGCCCCGGTCGACTCATCATGACCATCCTCGGCACCGTGCTCGGGATCGGGTCCCTCGTCGCCACCTGGGGGTTCGCGCAGACGGCGGCCGCGCAGATCGCGAGCCAGTTCGACGCGGTCGCCGCGACGCAGGTCTCCATCGCTCCTGCCGAGGCGTCGAGCGGGCCCGACGGCCGGACGGGGGCGCTCGGCACGATCCCGTGGGATGCCCCCGATCGGCTCGAGTTGCTCGCCGGTGCCGAGGCGGCGGCTCTCATCTCGGAGGTGCCGCTCGAGGAGGCCGCCATCACGGCCGTGCCGCTCAACGACCCGTCGGCGCCGGCGACCGCGCCGCCGCCGCTCATGGCGACGTCCGCCGGGCTGCTCGACGTCGTCCGCGGCGAGATGCTCACGGGGCGCATGTTCGACGAGGGGCATGACGTCCGCGGCGACCGCGTGGCCGTGCTCGGCGCGCGTGCCGCCGAGCGTCTCAGCATCGCGCGCGTCGACCGACAGCCCTCGATCTTCATCGACGGCCTGGCGTACGCCGTGATCGGCATCGTGGGCGAGACGCAGACGCGCGGCGAGCTCCGAGACGCCGTGATCATCCCCGACGGCGCCGCGCGCGCCGACTTCTCGCTGCCCGCGCCCGCCGAGGCCGTCGTCCGGATCGCCGTGGGTGCGGGGCCCCAGATCGCCGATCAGGCGCCGCTCGCGCTCGCGCCCGACGCTCCCGACACGCTCGACGTGCGCGCGCCATCCGCCGGATCGGATCTGGGCGATGCGGTGCAGTCCGACGTCAACATCGTGTTCGTGATCGTCGGCGCGGTGTCGCTGCTCGCCGGCGGACTCGGGATCGCGAACGTCACGCTCCTGTCGGTCATGGAGCGGGTCGGCGAGATCGGCCTGCGGCGCGCGCTCGGCGCCACCCGCCGGCAGATCGCCGCGCAGTTCACGGTCGAGTCCATCGTCATCGGCCTGCTCGGCGGGCTCATCGGGGCCGCGCTCGGGGTCCTGTCCGTCGTCGTCGTGGCCGCGACACAGCAGTGGACGGCTGTGGTCGACCCGCTCGTCGCCTGCGCCGGCGTCGTGCTCGGCGCGGTCGTCGGATGGCTCTCGGGCTGGTACCCGGCGCGTCGTGCCGCGCGGGTCGAGCCGGTCAACGCGCTCCGCGGCGCCTGACACGCGCCGCGGGAAGGGGCCCGGGCACCGGCGACCCCGACCCGCGGCGTCGGCTCACCGGGTCGGGAGAGAGGGCGATTAGACTCGGACGGGTCGTATCGAGACCAACCAGGACAGTGAGAGCAGGGGATTCGGTGGCGCGCAAGGCCCAGCAGGACGAGAGACCGATCGGCCCGACCGGTCGTCCGTACCAGGGGTTCCCGACGCCGCCGAAGCTCGACAGCCACGGCCCTGCCCGGATCATCGCGCTCTGCAACCAGAAGGGCGGCGTCGGCAAGACGACCACGACGATCAACCTCGCGGCCTCGCTCGCAGAGTACGGGCGCAAGGTGCTCGCCGTGGACTTCGATCCGCAGGGCGCCCTGTCGGCGGGCCTCGGCGTGCAGACGCACGACGTGACGACCATCTACGACCTGCTTCTCGAGCCCAAGCGCGACGCGCACGAGGCGATCGTCCACACCGCGGTCGAGGGGCTCGACATCATCCCCGCGAACATCGACCTGTCCGCGGCCGAGGTGCACCTCGTGAACGAGGTCGCCCGCGAGATGATCCTCGCGCGCGTGCTCCGCGGCATCGCGAACGAGTACGACGTCATCCTCGTCGACTGCCAGCCCTCGCTCGGCATCCTCACCGTGAACGCGCTCACGGCGGCGCACGGTGTGCTCATCCCGCTCGAGTGCGAGTTCTTCGCCCTGCGCGGCGTCGCGCTCCTCATCGAGACGATCGACAAGGTGCGCGACCGCCTGAACCCGGCGATCGAGCTCGACGGGCTTCTCGCGACCATGTACGACTCCCGCACGCTGCACTCGCGCGAGGTGCTCGACCGCATCGTCGAGGCGTTCGGCGACAAGGTGCTCGAGACGGTCATCGGCCGCACCGTGAAGTTCCCCGACGCGTCGGTGTCGGGCGTGCCCATCACGGAGTTCGCACCCGAGCACCCGGCGGCTCAGGCCTACCTCCGGCTGGCGCGGGAGCTGGTGGCCCGTGGCGCCGTCGCCTGACGCGGCGCACGACGAGACTCCGCTCGCCCTGCGCGCGGAGGAGGCAGACCCGGCCGGGGCCGCGGAGCAGGACGGAGGCGGCGGCTTCCGCGTCTCGCTCGGGAACTTCGACGGGCCGTTCGACCTCCTGCTGACCCTCATCTCGAAGCACGAGCTCGACATCACCGAGATCGCGCTGAGCAGGGTCACCGACGAGTTCATCGCGTATCTGCGCGATCTCGGGCCCGAGGAGGACCTCGACCAGGCCAGCGAGTTCCTCGTCGTCGCCGCGACGCTGCTCGACATGAAGGTCGCGGGGCTCCTTCCGCAGGGCGAGCTCGTCGACGCCGAGTCGGTCGCGCTGCTCGAGGCGCGCGATCTGCTCTTCGCCCGTCTGCTGCAGTACCGCGCGTTCAAGGAGGCGTCCGGATGGTTCCGGGCGCGTCTGCAGGCCGAGGACGGGCGCCACGCACGCGCCGTGCCGCTCGAGGAGAAGCATCGCGCGAAGACCCCGGAGCTCATCTGGACGCTCACGAAGGAGGAGTTCGCGGCGCTCGCGATGCTCGCGTTCGCCCCGAAGGCCCTTCCCCATGTCGGGCTGGACCACCTGCACGCGCCGCTCGTGTCCATCCGCGAGCAGGCCGCGATCGTCGTCACGCAGCTGCGCTCCCGCGAGAAGATGAGCTTCCGGGAGCTCGTCGCGGGGGTCGATCAGATCGGCGTCGTCGTGGCGCGGTTCCTCGCGGTCCTCGAGCTCTACCGGCATGCGGCCATCAGCTTCGAGCAGCTCGAGCCGCTCGGCGAGCTCACCCTCACCTGGACATCCGAGCAGTGGTCGGATGAGATGCTGGCGAGTCTGGGGGCCGACTATGACCGCTGAGCGCGGAGCAGGACGGAAGCGGATGGCCGAGGCAGGAGGGCGAGGATGAGCGACGAGCAGACGGAGACGGCGGAGCGCGTCGACGCGCCGGCGGGCGGCACCGTGACGCAGCGTCTCGAGGCCGTGCTCATGATCGCCGACGAGCCGCTCAGCGTCGTGAGCCTCGCGACGGCCGTGGGGGCGCCTGTGCCCGCCGTGCGCCAGGCGATCGAGACGCTCGTCGCGGACTACGACGGCGCAGCGGGCGGCCCTGTGCGCGGATTCGAGCTGCGCGAGGTCGGCGGCGGATGGCGGTTCTACGTGCGCGAGCAGTTCGACGACCTCGTCGCGGACTTCGTCGGAGGCCAGGCGCCGGCGCGACTCTCCCAGGCCGCGCTCGAGACGCTCGCGGTGATCGCCTACAAGCAGCCCGTGACGCGCTCGCAGGTGGCGTCCATCCGTGCGGTGAACGTCGACTCCGTCGTGCGGACGCTGCTCGCGCGCGGGCTCATCACCGAGCTCTATGCCGACCCGGAGACGGGCGCGGTCAACTACGGCACGACCGACCTGCTGCTGCAGCAGCTCGGGATCAACTCGCTCGACGAGCTCCCGCCGATCTCGCCGCTGCTCGATGACGGCGCCGATGGGTTCGACGAGCTCAACGCATGAGGACGAACGGCCCGCCCCGTCGCCTGTCTCTTCTCCGGCCGGAGACGACACATGTCTCACTTCCCGCCGGAAACGCGGCATGATTCCAGCGGGAAGCGAGACAGGGGGCGGCGCACGACGCACTGATGTCTCACGCGTCGCGGGAAAGGCCGGGGTATTTCCGCCGCGCGTGAGACATGCGAAGAGGAAGAAGAGGAACAGCGCATGACAGAGGCAGAGGGCATCCGCCTGCAGAAGGTGCTCGCGAACGCCGGTGTGGCATCCCGCCGTGTCTCGGAGCAGCTCATCGTCGAAGGGCGCGTGCGCGTCAACGGCACCGTCGTCACCGAGCTCGGCACGCGCATCGACCCCGAGAAGGACCTCGTCGACGTCGACGGGACGGCCGTTCAGCTCGACACGACGAAGCGGTACGTCATGCTCAACAAGCCCACGGGCGTCGTGAGCACCATGAAGGACGACCGCGGCCGCACCGACCTGCGCCGCTTCACGCGCGAGTGGGAGGAGCGCCTCTACAACGTCGGCCGGCTCGACGCCGACACGAGCGGCCTGCTCGTCCTGACCAACGACGGCGAGCTCGCCCACGTGCTCGCCCACCCGAGCTTCGGCGTCACGAAGGTCTACATCGCGAAGGTCGAGGGGCGGGTGACGCCGCAGACGATCGCGAAGCTCACGCGCGGCATCGAGCTCGAGGATGGCCCGATCGCCGCCGACAAGGCCCGCCTGCTCGACACCTCGGGCGACTCGAGCCTCGTCGAGCTCACCCTGCACTCGGGGCGCAACCGGATCGTGCGCCGCATGATGGCGGCGGTCGGCCATCCGGTTCTCGAGCTCGTGCGCCGCCAGTTCGGGCCCCTGCACCTGGGAACCCTCCCAGTGGGCCAGACCCGCGAGCTGACTAAAGTGGAGCGTGGCGCGCTGCTGACCCTGTCGCGCCGTGAGACGGATGCTCCGCCCGCCGATGGCGTCGAGACTCCGGCATCGGAGGAGCAGGAGACCTCGTGAGCGAGAGCGGCATGCCGAGCGGCGTCGTGTCCGACGCCGCTCCGACGACCGTGAGCGGCCGGGCCGCGCGCGTCACGGGCACCGTCCGCGTCGTCGGATCCGGCCTCCTCGGCGCGAGCATCGGGCACGCGCTCACGCAGCACGGCGTCGACGTCGCGCTCGCCGACACCTCGCCGTCGCAGCTGCGGCTCGCGGTGGACTACGGGGCGGGTCGCCCCGCTGCGGATGACGACGACCCCGCGATCGTCGTCGTGTGCGTTCCGCCGGACGTCGTCGCCGACGTCGTCGCGTCGGAGCTCGCGCGCTTCCCGCGCGCGGTCGTCACGGATGTCGCATCGGTCAAGCTCGAGCCGCTGCGGTCCCTGCGCGCCCGCGGCGTCGACCTCACGCACTACATCGGCTCGCATCCCATGGCCGGTCGCGAGCGCGGCGGGGCGATCTCCGCGCGCGCCGACATCTTCACCGGGCGCCCGTGGGTGATCTGCCGCGACGGCGAGACGCCCGCGGCCGACCTCGCGCGCATCGAGGCCCTCGCGCTCGACCTCGGCGCCGTGCCGGTCGAGATGACGCCCGAGGAGCACGACCGCTCGGTGGCGCTCGTGTCGCACGTGCCCCAGGTCGTCGCGTCCCTGCTCGCGGCGCGCTTCGCGGACGCCCCCGACCTCTCGCTGAGCCTCGCCGGGCAGGGCGTGCGCGACACCACGCGCATCGCGCACTCGGCGCCCGAGCTGTGGGTGCAGATCCTCAGCGCGAACGCCGAGCCCGTCGTCGAGGCGCTCGACGCGCTCGCCGCGGATCTCGCGGCGGCCGTGGAGGCCCTTCGCGCCCCTGACGCCCCGGGCGCCCGTCGTGCGATCGCCGAGACCATCCGCCGCGGAAATGTCGGCGTGGAGCGCCTGCCGGGCAAGCACGGCCAGCGCCGACGCTTCGAGTCGCTCGTCGTCATGGTCGACGACGTGGCGGGCCAGCTCGGCCGGCTGTTCGGCGACCTCGGCGAACTCGGCGTGAACGTCGAGGACTTCCGACTCGAGCACTCCCCGGGGGCCCAGCTCGGCCTCGCGGAGATCGCGGTCGACCCGGCCATCCTGAGCGCCGCCGTGGAGGGCCTCGAGTCCCGCGGCTGGCGGATTGCGAGCACCAGTGACTGAACCCTTCTTCATCGGCATCGACGGCCCCGCGGGCGCGGGCAAGTCGAGCGTCTCCAAGGAGAGCGCCCGGCGTCTCGGCTACGGCTACCTCGACACCGGGTCGGTGTACCGCGCCCTCGCATGGCACGTGCTCGCCGCCGGCGCCTCGACCGACGACGCCGACGCGGTCCTCGCGGCGTTCGAGACCTTCGAGCCCGTGGTCTCCCTCGATCCCGATGTGCGGACCATCCGCGTGGGCGAGACCGACGTGACCCAGGCCATCCGCACGCCCGAGACCTCGGCCGCCGTGAGCGGCGTCGCGCGCGTGCTGCCGGTGCGGGAGAAGGTCAACGCGCTCTTCCGCGCGCTCGTGGCGGAGTCGGGGCTCCCGGGTGTCGTCGTCGAGGGGCGCGACATCACGACCGTCGTCGCGCCTGACGCGCCCGTGCGCATCCTGCTCACGGCCCACCCCGACGTGCGCGCGGCACGGAGGTCGGCCGAGCTCGGCGACCCCGACACGGCTGCCGTGGCGGAGGCGATGCGCAAGCGCGACGCGTCAGACAGCAAGGTCGTCGACTTCCTCCACGCCGCGCCCGGGGTGGACGTCGTCGACACGACCGACTTGGATTTCGACCAGAGCGTCGCCGCCGTGCTCGCGGTGATCGACGAGAAGACGGGAGGCCGGGATGGCCGCTGAGAACGAGTACGAGGGCGAGCCGGACCGGCTCGCCGAGAAGCTCGCGGAGCTCGACGAGGAGCTCGTCGAGCGCCGCGCGGAGACCCTGCGCGCGAGCCTCGAGGACTACGAGCTCGACGACGAGGACGCGGCGCTGCTCGCCGGCCTGCACGACGAGGGCGACGGGATCGAGTACCTTCCGGCGCTGCCGGTCATCGCGATCGTCGGCCGCCCGAACGTCGGCAAGTCGGCGCTCGTCAACCGGATCCTCGGCCGCCGCGAGGCCGTCGTCGAGGACACGCCGGGCGTCACGCGCGACCGCGTGACCTACAAGGCCGAATGGCTCGGCCGTCGGTTCTCGCTCGTCGACACGGGCGGATGGGAGCCCGACGCGAAGGGCATCGACCGGTCGGTCGCCCTGCAGTCGGAGGTCGCGATCGAGCTGGCCGACGTCATCCTCTTCGTCGTGGACGCGACGGTGGGCGCGACCTCGACCGACGAGCACGTCGTCCGCCTGCTGCGCAAGACGTCGAAGCCCGTCTTCCTCGTCGCGAACAAGGTCGACGACGCGCGCCACGAGCCCGAGGCCGCCGCCCTGTGGAACCTGGGCCTCGGCGAGCCGCACCCGGTCTCGGCCATCCACGGCCGCGGCGTCGCGGACCTGCTCGACGCCGTGCTCGCGAAGACGCCCGATGTGTCGGCCGTCGCCAAGCACGAAATCGGCGGGCCGCGTCGTGTGGCCATCCTCGGTCGCCCCAACGTCGGCAAGTCGTCCCTGCTCAACAAGGCGGCCGGCGAGGAGCGCGTGGTCGTCAACGACCTGGCAGGCACGACGCGCGACCCCGTGGACGAGGTCGTGGAGCTCGGCGGCAAGCTGTGGCGTCTCGTCGACACCGCGGGCATCCGCCGCCGGGTGCACATGCAGCAGGGCGCGGACTTCTACGCCTCGCTGCGCACCTCGGCCGCGCTCGAGAAGGCGGAGGTCGCGGTCGTCGTGCTCGACGTGACCCAGCCGATCAGCGAGCAGGACGTGCGCATCATCGACCTCGTGCTCGAGTCGGGGCGCGCGCTCGTGCTCGCGTTCAACAAGTGGGACATGCTCGACAGCCCCGAGATGATCAACCAGGATCGCCGCCGCTACCTCGAGCGCGAGATCGAGCAGGATCTCGCGCACGTCGCGTGGGCGCCGCGCGTGAACATCTCTGCGAAGACCGGCCGTCGTTTGGACAAGCTCGTGCCCGCCCTCGAGCAGGCGCTCGAGTCGTGGGACCAGCGCATCCCGACCGGCAAGTTCAACGCGTTCATCACGGAGCTCGTCGCGGAGCACCCGCACCCGCTCCGAGGCGGCAAGCAGCCGCGCATCCTGTTCGGCACGCAGGCGGGCACGCGTCCGCCGACCTTCGTGCTCTTCACGACCGGCTTCCTCGACCCGGGCTACCGCCGCTTCGTGCAGCGACGCCTGCGCGAGCTGTACGGCTTCGAGGGCACGCCGATCGTCATCAACATGCGCGTGCGCGAGAAGCGCCAGCGCCGATAGGCCGCGACCGCCGCAAGGGCGCCCCTCTTCGGAGGGGCGCCCTTTGTGCGTCTGCGGGGTGGCCCGCCGGGGCGGGGTGGGTCGCGGGGGCGGGGTGGCCGGCCAGGGCGGGGTGGCCGGGCGGGGCGGGGCGCCGGATGGCCGCGGCGCTGGCAGCGTGCGTGTGTGGATTCGGATCGGTGGGGCTGGTGTGTGCGTGTCGTGCTCAGGGGGCGGCATGTGCACCGCCGGTCCGATTTCAGGAACGGCGGATGGCCGCGGCGCCGGCAGTGCGCGTGCCCGGATTCGGATCGGTGGGGCTGGTGTGCGCGTGTCGTGCTCAGGGGGCGACTTGCGCACCGGCGGTCCGATTCCAGGCACGGCTGACCGAGACGCCGGATGTCAACGGCGGATGGCGGCGCCTGCGCGTGATCCGGCTCGCGCGGGCATATGCGAGGCTGGAAGGGTGACGATCGAACCTCCCGCGCCCGGTGAGCCGCGACGGCCTGACGGCCCGCGCGACCCGGGTGACGCGTGGGTGGTCGCAGAGGACGGCACGCGCTACTGGGGCCGCTTCGGCGCTGCCGGGCTCCTCGCCGTCGATCCCGCGCGCGGTGTTCTCCTGCAGCACCGCGTCGGGTGGAGCCACTTCGGCGGAACCTGGGCCCTGCCGGGCGGCGCGCTGCACCAGGGCGAGAGCCCGCTGCGAGGCGCGGTCCGCGAGGCTCAGGAGGAGGCGGGTGTGCCGGACGGTGCGATCGTCCCGCGCTTCACGCACGTGTTCGATGCCCGCATCTGGCGGTACACGACCGTCGTCGCCGATGTCGCCGATCCGTTCGAACCCGTGATCAGCGACCCTGAGAGCCTCGAGCTCGCGTGGGTGCCGCCCGCGATCGTCGACGCGCTGCCGCTTCATCCGGGGTTCGCTGCCGCGTGGCCCGATCTGCGTGCTCGTCTGGACATCCGTCCGGCTGTGCTCGTCGACGCGGCGAACGTCGTCGGCGCGGTGCCCGACGGATGGTGGCGCGACCGCCAGGGCGCCGCCGCCCGCCTGCGCGACCGCATCGCCCGCCTGGCCGAGCGCGGTCTCGAGGCACCGACGCTGGGGCTCGAGGGCATGCGGTGGTTTCCGCTGTTCGCGATGGTGGTCGAAGGCGCTGCGCGCGGCGTCGAGGATGCGGATGGTGTGCGCGTGTTCTCCGCGGATGGCTCGGGCGATGACGAGATCGTCCGTCGTGCCCAGGCGATGGTGGCGTCGGGGCTGCGGCTCACTGTCGTCACGAGCGATCGGGAGCTGCGTCGGCGGCTGGACGAGGTCGGCGCGGCGGTCGAGGGGACGCGCTGGCTCCTCGAGCAGCTGGACTGATCTCGGTGCTCAGCCGCGCCCGAGCAGCTTGTCGATCTCTCGTCGCTCGCGCTTCGTCGGGCGGCCTGCGCCACGGTCACGTGTGACGATCGGCGCGACGAACTCACGAGGCGGTGGCGGGGGAGTGCGGTCCTCATACGCCTCTGCTGCGAGTGGCGCCGACACGCGCTTCTGGAGCATCCCGCGGACCCCGAGAATCCGATCGAAGCCGTTGATGCGCACGCGCACCTCGTCGCCGACCTTCACGGCGTAGGCCGCCTTGACGTGGTCGCCGTTGACGCGCACGTGTCCACCGCGGATCGCCGTGGTCGCCGCGGACCGGGTCTTGTAGACGCGCACCGCCCACAGCCAGACGTCGATTCGAACGGACTCGCTCATGATCCGTCCATCGTACGGCGCGCTCGCCGCAGGGCGGTCAGAGGCGCAGAGCGACCACGGCTCGCGACGGGGTCGGGTGCGCGATGACCTTGAACCCCGCATTCGCGAACGTCGAGAGGGCCCCGACGTAGAGGTCGTTGGACCGCGTCTCGCGCCCGGAGTCCGTGTCGATGGGGTACGCCTCGAGCACGCGCGCCCCGTTCCGCCGTGCATAGTCGACGGCCGCGTCGAGCAGCGCGCGCGTGATGCCCTGGCCGCGGTGCTCGCGGCGGATGGAGAAGCACGTGATGGCCCAGACGCCGTCGTCCTCCAGAGGCTCCTGTGTTCCCGACTTCACGATGCGCGACCGCAGAACGCGCCGCTGCGCCGGTCGCGGGCCCACGCGCACCCAGCCGGCGGCCCGGCCATCTGCGTAGGCGACGAGGCCCGGGGGTGGACCGGCGTCGATCTCGTCGCGCAGCATGCGCTCGCGCTCGTCAACGGACGTGGTCTGCCACTCCTTGTTCGGAAGCACGGGCCACATGCACTGGCAGCTGCGGCCGTCGCCGCCGCCCGTGAGGGCGCTCTGCACGTCGTGCCACTGCGCTGTGGTGGCCGGCGCCGTCGTGATCTCAGCCATGCCCCGACGCTACCCCCGACCGCCGACACACGCGGCGGTCGTGTGGGTTCGCGGCACCTCGTTCGACCCGGTAGACTGTTCGAGTTGTCCGCGTCCGCGCGGGCTACGGGATGTGGCGCAGCTTGGTAGCGCACCTGACTGGGGGTCAAGTGGGTTAGTGGGCTGTTTCGGTCTGAAAAGTGAACAACGGGATGTGGCGCAGCTTGGTAGCGCACCTGACTGGGGGTCAGGGGGTCGCAGGTTCAAATCCTGTCATCCCGACAGAAAAGCCCTGGTGAGATGGTAAATCTCACCAGGGCTTCGTCGTCTCGCTGGAGGGGTTTATGTAGACCTCTGCTCGCTCCGTGACGGTCGTCCAGCGGCCGGCCCGAGAACGCCGTCTACGACGAGCCGGGACCAAACCGGGACCAGAGGGCATGATCCCGTCCCCTTCTTCAGCTGATCGAGGGCGCACGGGAGTCCCGCACCGGATGTTGAACACCCGTGGAACCTTGGCTGCTGAGGAAGGCGTTGGCCTGTGCGGCGGCGTCCGCCAGGTGCCGGGTGTCGGGGTGCAGATACCCTCGCGTGGTTTCCAAAGACTTGTGCCCGAGGATCCCCTGCAGCACATGCAGAGGGATGCCCGCATCGGCGAGCCAGGTTGCTCCGGTGTGCCGCAGGCCGTGCCGAGTGAGGTTCGGCAAACCGAGTTCCGTGACCACCGCATCCCACTTCGTGGCGTCGCGAACGGTAGCGGTCGTGAGGACGCCTCCGCGCGGCCCGGTGAGGAGTCGCTCATCCGGCGCGCGACCAGCGGTAAGACGTCGGAGGACAGGCTCGAGGGGCTGCAGGATCGGGACGTGTCGAATCTCGCGCCCTTTGGTCTGCTTCGTGACCAGCCCACCGGAGCCGGGGAAAGTCTGGCGCCGGATCGTCACGATCCGCTGATCCCAGTCCACGTCGCCGACCTGTAGCCCTGCAACTTCGGATCCTCGGGAAGCAAGGAGAGCGCAGAGCATGACGAAGTCTGAGTAGCTTTGGTGAACCTTGCCGCAGGCATTCGCCAAGGTAGTGAGCGTCGCAAGATCTTTGAGGGCATGTACTCGCGGTGACGTGTCGTTCTCGACGACGGTGAGGGCGGTCTTGCCTAGGCTGCGACGCGAACGCTGGCGGGCGGGGTTGCTCTGGATGACATCGTCGCGGACTGCTTCATCGAGCACGCGCACGAGCGGTGCGATTGTGTTCTTGATCGTCGACGCGGAGCAGCGCGTTTCCCAGTCATCGATCGTGCGATCGATCATGCCTGCCGTAATCTGCGAGATCGGGAGATGGCCCAGGGACGGCAGGACGCGCAAGCGAAGGCCGACTTTGTATCCGTCCACGGTGGAGGTGGGATCCAAGCCCCGCATCCAACGGTCGCCGATAAAGGTGACGTACTCCGACAGCGAGATACGCCGGTCGATTCCGGTCTCTGCCGAGGCCTGCAAGCCTCGGAAGAACTCCTCGGCCGCTTCTTCGTCCGGAACGACGAGTGCACGAACCATCCGCTTCTTCGTCTCGGGGTCTGTCCATCTCGCCCGAGCGCGGATGCCTGATCGTCGGTACTCCAGGTCGGTGGCGACCTTCACCCCGATCGGTGGAATGGGCGGCAGGCCGTTATCAGGGCCGCTCATGGCTCAGCGACTCCAACCAGGCTTCGACTGCGTCGAGCCGATACCGGGTGATGCCTCCCAACTTGAGGAACGGCGGCCCCTTCTCATCTGCCCGCCACCGCGACAGCGTTGACTCCGATACCTTGAGGAGCACGGCCACCTCGTGACTATCGAGGAGCGGCGAGGTCAGGGCTGGCTCGTCGCTCATGGCTGCTCCCGCCACTCGAGGTTCGTGATCTCTCGGATCGTGGCGTTCTGCTCCGCCCGACGTGCAAGTACTTGCTCTTCCACGAACGCGAGGAAGTCCTCGGTGCGGTTCGTGACCGTGCGCTCGGTCGTGTCGGGAGCCTCCCAGTCTTCGGCTTCACCGCCGGGCCACTCGGTGATGCGGGTGGCGCGGTCGCGGTCGAGGCGGGTGCCGGAGATCGTGACCCAGTCGCGGAGGCGCTCGCGCGCGATCGCGAAGTCGTGGTGCCAGGCGAGGGCCTGGTTGCCTTTGGCCTGCGGGTCGAAGCAGAACAGCCAGTGCTGCCTGAGCGCCGACAGCTCCCACAGGAGTTCGGGGTGCCGGTGCCACATCGGCGGCACGACCTGGGCGGGCAGCCCGTAGGTGTGGCGGAGCCAGTCGACCCAGGCGTTCAGCTCGAGGAGCTCATGCTCGACATCGCCGGGCGGCAGCGTGCGCCAGTTGATCGGCCTGGGGACAGCGCCGAGAGTCTTCGCGATGTCGTTCGCGTACGCCTGCCTCGCGACCTCTCGGGCTGTCGCCGCGACATCCGGCGGCAGCCCCTCGTCGGCACCATCAGCCGGGGCGTCGCCCCCAGCAGGCGGGGCGTCGCCCCCGGCAGGCGGGGTGGGGTCGGTATTCATCAGAGGTACTCCAAACGCGTGAACGAGAAAGAAGGGCAGCGCGTGGCGCTGCAATGAGGGGCGGGTGCGGCAGCCGGCCGAGTCGCGGGGCGGGCTGCCGCACCCGGGTCAGCGGGCGACCGCTTCCCGCTGCACGGCCGGGGTCGTGGCGGCCTGGGGCGTGTCGGGGTCGAGCTGCGCTTCGCGTTCGGCGAGCGCCTGCTGCATCTCCCGGGCGGGGGTGTCGTGCTGCGGGCTGTCGCGGTCGGGGCGGCGACGATCGACGGTGTAGTTCGTGGTGTTGTTGTCGTGCCCGATCCGGGACGCGACGTACTGCTCGCGCTCCTGGCCCTCACTGTTGGTGTACTCGCGCTTCTCGGCCACGGCGATGAAGTTGTCGCCCTTGCGGAACTTCTCGTACGCGCGTTCGGCGGACTTGCGGTACATCACCAGATCACCGAAGTCGGGCTCGAGCTCGGTGAACGAGCCGTCCTCCTCGCGTCGGGACTGCGGCTCACCGATCCGGGCATAGAACCGCGCATCGCCTTTGCTCGTGAACGTCAGCTCCGGGTCGGAAGCGATGAACCCCCACAGCGGCTTCTTCTGCCGCTGCTGCTCCTCGGCTTGATCCTGCGGTTCGTCGGCCATCAGCTTCACTCCTTGCCTCGCGCCCCGCAGCCGTGGTGCGGGGTCACCAGGCAGGTACGACCCCCACCAGAGACTTACGCCTCCTCGTCACCGTCAGCACCATCCGTGGCCTCCGGGCTGGGGGTGGAACCGTGCTGGAGGGTCTGCTCGATCTCGGCGCGGTCGGTGCGGAGCTGTTTCGCACCGGGGCGGGCCGTCCAGGGGCGCAGCCGGGTGATGATCGGGCGTGCGGTGCGGAGCATCACGACCCCGGTGCCGAACGGCAGGGTTCGCAGGATGTCGGGCGGGAGGATCGGCACCCTGCGGATGGATCGCTGGTTGGAGTGCGCGCCGTAGGCGTCGGTCGTGATCGCGTCGGTGGTCTCGTCCCGTTCCCCGATCAACGTGGAGAGGTCTTGCAGGTCGCGGGAGTTGGAGGCGCCGCCGAGGATGATCTTCACGATCGCCGCATCCCAGATCGCCGACGCCTGGTTCTCACCCCACTTCTCCCGCGCCTGCGCGAGCGACTGCAGCACCGGCACCGGAGTGATCCCGGTACCCCCGCCTTCGGCCATCAGCGTCGGCAGCGACGGCAAGGGGCTCAAGTTTCCGATCTCGTCCAGCATGAGCAGCAGGGGCGGGTCGAGGCGCGCCCCGGGTGAGCGGGCCGCGATCTTCCTCGCAGTCTCGACGAGGTCTTCGATGAACGCGGCCACGAGCGCCGCCGACGCCCCCGCCCCCGCCCCGGTCGCAAGCAAGTAGAGGGTGCCGTTGCCGGTGAGGAACTCTTCGGGGTCGAACTCCTCCCCACCCGCCGGGGTGACCGCGTCCAGTACGCGCGGGTCGGCGAGCGCGGCGAACGCGAGGGACACGCCCTGCCAAATCGAGTCGCGGGTGCGGGGGTCGGCTTGCACCATCGCGTCCAGCGAGTCGGCCCACCCGTCGGCCGCTGCGGGGTGGGAGGAGAGGATCCTGACCGCGTCGGCGGCGAGCGTGGGGTTCAGCGCCCACTGGTACAGGGTGCGCGCGTCCCGGCCGTCGAGGGCGGCGGCGTGGAGGAGGCACTGGATCGCGGCGGTCGTTTTCCCTTCCCAGAAGCCCGCGTCCTGCACGCCGCCGAACCCGGTCGCTGTGGCGAGGCCTTTCGCGCGGATCATCGCCGTGAGCGGATCCTGACAGCCGCGCACCGGCGACCACCGCATCCCCGCCGGAAGCCCCGGCGCGAGCTGTTGCGGATCGAACACCGCGACCTTCCCTTTCCGGGCACGGGCCTGCATCGTCGCGGTGAGATTGTCCGGCCGCGTCGACGTCGTGATCACCGCGCCCGGGGCGTCGAGGATCGCGTTCACGGCAACGAAGAACCCTTTACCCGCACGCGGCGGCCCGATGAGGAGGATCGAGTCCTCCACGGTCGCCCACACCTGCCCGCCCTTGCCGTGCCCGAGGAAATACCCGACCTGCTCCGGCGTCACCGTCCCGTTCAGTGACGGGCGCAGCGTCGACGCCTTCCGCAGCAGCGCTTTCCGGGAGGCGACCTTCACGACCTCGGCCGCGGTCGCCGTTCCCGCGAGCCGGTGCGGATCTACCGTCGACCTTGCGCGGAGGATCGCCCGCACCACGAGCAGGATCGCCCCGGCCAGGGTGAGGAGGAAGGCGGCGACGACCGCCCAGTACAGGATCGGGTTCAGCCCGTCCGCGCCGAGCGCCGCACCCGGGTCGAGCGGGGTGGCGAGCACGCCGAGTCCGGAGGTGAACCCGCCCGACGGCTCGGGGAGGCCGGTGAGGAACGCGGCCACGGTGCCTGCGAGGCGGAGCAGCCCGGTGAACGCGGCGGCAGCGACGAGGGCGCCGAGTGCGAGATTGATGAAGACGTCGTTGGCAGGCCTCGCCTGCACCGGCCCAGACATACGGCACCTGCCTCCCGACCCCAGGGGTTGAACGGTGGGTGGGGTCAGGAGGCAGGTGCGGCGGCAGACAGCGGGGTCTGGTCGAAGCGGGTTGCTGGGTTAGTCGATGCGTTGCACGGAGGCGGTGCCGGAGATCCGGCCGAACAGCAGCACCTCCCCGGCAGGCTTCGGCGCCTCGCCCCGATCCAGGAGCGCCCGCACACCTCCGGTGTGGTCGGCGGAGGCGTGCCGCAGGATCACCGCGACCGCGACATCCTCCCCGGCGATGAACCCGTCCGCAGTGAACTCCACCAAGCTCGACAGTGGCATCCCCTGCGACGGACTCTCGGGTGGGGCGAACGGGGAAGGCGGTGCGGGCGGGGTGAGGACATCGGCCTGGATGCTGCCATCGAGCTCTCGCACCTCCACCCGCGTCGGGGACGCGAGCCTGGCGACGAGCTCGGTGACGGTCTGCGCGATCGCGTCCCGGCGGATCGGGGTCGCGGCGAGCTTGTCGCCGTTGACCGTCACGATCAGCGTGTCCGCGCTCACCGCCTCGAGCAGAATCTGCGGCAACACCGCAGGCACCACCACTGTCCGTGGCGTGTCGGCTGGGGTGGTCGGCTGGGGCTGCGTACGGCGGCGACGTGGAAGGCTCATGCCATGAAGGTGCGACCCGCGCCCGGCCGTCCCGGCTCTGGCCGCTCGGTCACTTCGACGATGAGGGTCGCTTCGCGTTCGGCGAGCTCGGAGATCGCGCCGGCCCAGCCTTCCGCGATCACGATCAGGCGCTCGTAGCCGGCCGACGCGATCTCGCCCTCGGCGAACGTCACCCACGGATACCGGCCGCGAGGCTCGGCAAGGCAGGCTTCGGACTCCCACGTCCAGGAGGTGGGGACGCGCTCATCATCAGACCAGTCGGTGCCGGTGTACTGCTCGGTGATCGCCAGCCGGGGCGAGGAGCCGGCCATCGGGGTGAACACGTAGTGCCCGGCCCCGAACGTGACCGGATCCGCATCCGCCAAGAACACGTGCTTCCCGAACCTGCGGCCAATCTCCCGCAGCCCGTCATCGAGAGCCATCATGTTCCGCACCAGCTCCTCCCGAGAGAGACTCATGACGCCCCTCCCGCCTCGCTGGGATTGGCGTGTTTCCGCGGATCTTTGGCTGTCTCTATAGCCGCATCTTCTTGACCGAGGTTCATGTCTCTCAGGTGCGCTCCGCCCGCCCGCTGTAACGGACTTACCGCTTGTCGAGAATCCTGACGGGCTGTGGACGGGCACCCCGACCACGATCCGGCTGGACGATCTCGACGTCATCTGCCATGTCCTCGGTTGCGAGCCGACTGATCTTCTCGTGCCCGAGCCCGAGAAGGTCCGAGCCCGCAAGCCCGGCGCCCGTCGGCGGGTAGAAGCGAGTGGGAGCACGAATATGGTCGCGCCCCGGTTCGGCCCGAAGAACGATCGGCCGGCGCCACCGCTATGAGTCCGGCACGCGGCCCGAACGGACCCTTGAGTCCGCCGCTGCCCTGGACTGCGTGCGGGGTGAAGCCGGCCGCGTGGCTCACGCCCCGAATCGACTTCTGCTACGACTGCATCCCCGGCGGCCCGTTCACACCGCCGGCGTGCAGCAAGTGCGGATCGGCCGAGTATTACAGCCAAGGGCTCTGCGCCCACTGTCACCCCGGCAGCCCCGGCTTCATCGGCTCCTGCCGCGACTGCCTCGCCTGGGGCGTCTACCGGCAACGCAACTGGCGGTGCTGGAAGTGCCGCTGGTGGTTCACGCACTACCCGCAGGGCGAGTGTGTCTCCTGCCACCGCGAGGTCACCATCGGTGAGCAGGGCTACTGCCGCCTCTGCCTGGAAACCGCCCGCTACCACCAGACGCCCGGCGAACCGCTCGACCTCGACGCGGCCCGCAAGTACGGCCAGCAGCTCTTCCTCGCCTCGATGAACGACTCCCGCCGGCCCGCAGAACTCCGCCTGCCGATGGCGATGAGCATCCGCGAAGCGCTCAAAGTCATCAACACGCCGCCGCCGGTTCCCGCCAGCTACCAGCCGGTGCTGTTTCCTATCGACCCCGACCCCGAACGCCTCCGTCAGCGCTCCAATGAGATCAGGCTGCGCGACATCACCAGCCGCACCGACCACTTCCTCTACGCCCGCGCCCGCGAGTACGCATGGAGCAAGCGACAGACCAACCAGGTCAGGCGCACCCTGAAGGTCCTGCAGTTGGTGTTCCCCGGCGCGAATCTGCGCTTTCGCGCCTCTGACATCCTCGCGATGCGCAGCTACGACGGCGGAAGCAACATGCGCTCCACCATCGAAGTCCTCGAAGACGCGGGGCTGCTCATCGACGATCGGGGGCCCTCGTTCACCACGCTCTTCGAACGCAAGACTCACGCCCTTCCTGAGCCGATGCGATCCCAGCTCGAGCTCTGGCGCGACATCATGGTCGACGGTTCCAAGACCCCGCCGCGCCGTCAGCCCCGCGACACGATGACCGTCAAAGGCCAGATGTATGGCATTCTTCCCGCGATCACTCGCTGGGTCGAAGACGAGCGCACCAGCCTCGCAGGGATCAGCACCGAAGACATCGTCGCCGCCCTCCCTGACGACCCCTCGCGCCGTCACACCATGATGCTCGGCTTCCGCAGCCTGTTCACGATCCTGCGCGGCCGCAAGCAGGTCTTCATCGACCCGACAAATGCGATCCCGCTGCGCGGCCCCAGACGCAACCTCCCGCTGCCGATGGAACCCACCGCGATCCGCGACGCGCTCACCAATCCCGACCCCGCGATCGCGTTGGCCGTCTCGCTCGTCGCCTTCCACGCCCTGACCACGCAGCAGGTCCAGCACATCCAACTCACCGACATCATCGACGGACGTCTGTGAATGCCCGACGGCCGCTTCATCCCGCTCGCGAAACCTGTCCGCGTCCGCCTGAGCGCGTGGCTCGACCACCGTGCCCAGCGCTGGCCGGAAACGAAGAACCCCTACCTGCTCGACACCGTCCAGACCGCGCCCCGTCTCTCACCGCCCGGCCGGAACTTCCCCTGGAAGAAGGCCGGAGTGACAGCCCAGGCCCTGCGCACCGACCGGATTCTCTACGAAGTCGAGCAGACCGGCGGAGACGTCAGGCGCATCTGCGACCTCTTCGGCATCGGCATCGAGGCCGCCCTCCACTACGCCCGCACCGTCACAGACCCGCCTGACACCACGGCCGACAGTGCGTGACCCCCAGAAGATGAACCTTCGGCAAACACCCGCCGAGATGCGTCTCGCCGACTTGCCGCCTGCTTCGATATCAGTCAATATAGATGTATGTCGAATCAAGAGGTCGAGTTGGTCATCGTCGGGTCCGGTCCCGCCGGGTACACCGCAGCGGTCTACGCCGCTCGTGCGGGGCTTGCCCCGGTCGTGATCGCCGGCTCGGTGACCGCGGGCGGGGCGTTGATGACGACGACCGAGGTGGAGAACTTCCCCGGCTTCGTCGATGGTGTGCAGGGTCCGGAGTTGATGGAGTCGATGCGGGCGCAGGCTGAGCGGTTCGGCGCTCGGATCGTCTACGACGACGCGATTCGCCTCGACCTCGAGGGCGACGTGAAGATCATCGAGACGGGTGCCGGGATGACGTATCGGGCGCGGGCGGTGGTCCTGGCGATGGGTTCCGCGTACCGCAAGCTCGGCCTCCCCGAGGAAGAGCGCCTGTCGGGGCACGGAGTGTCCTGGTGCGCGACGTGCGACGGGTTCTTCTTCCGCGACAAGGAGATCGCCGTGATCGGTGGCGGGGATTCCGCGATGGAGGAGGCGCTGTTTCTCACCCGGTTCGCGTCGAAAGTGACCGTCGTGCACCGCCGGGACGAGTTCCGGGCGTCGAAGATCATGGCACGGCGCGTGCTGGACGACCCGAAGATCGAGGTCGCCTGGAACAGCGAGGTCGCCGCGATCCTCGGCGACGAGCAGGTCACCCGGCTCACGCTGCGCGATACCGTCACCGGGGCCGAGCGGAGACTCGACGCGACGGGGGTGTTCGTCGCGGTCGGGCACGACCCGCGCTCCGAGCTCGTGACCGGCCAGGTCGACACCGACGCGGACGGGTACGTGCGGGTCGCGCACCCGTCGACGCGGACGAACCTGGCCGGGGTGTTCGCGGCCGGGGATCTCGTCGATCACACGTACCGGCAGGCGATCACCGCCGCGGGCACCGGCTGCGCGGCCGCGCAGGACGCCCAGCACTACCTGTCGAACCTTGCTCCCGCCACCGTTTCCGCACCTGTTCTGGAGGTTTCCGCATGAGCACCGTCACCCCCGTCACCGACGCCACGTTCCGGGCTGAAGTGCTCGAGTCCGAGCTGCCCGTCGTGGTCGACATCTGGGCGGCCTGGTGCGGGCCGTGTAAGGCGGTCGCCCCGATCCTGGACCAGCTCGCCGGTGAGTACGCGGGCCGGGTGAAGATCGTGAAGGTCGATGCCGATCAGAACCCCGAGACCGTGACCGCGGCCGGCGTGACCTCGATCCCGACCCTCGGGTTCTACCGGAACGGGGAACGGGCGGACGTGTTGATCGGCGCGCAGCCGAAGCCCGTCTACGCGACGAAGATCGAGGAGCTGCTCGCATGACCGACACCGTGACCCGCACCGCACCGAAACGGCTCTCCACCCTCGACAAGTGGCTGCCGCTGTGGATCGGCCTCGCCATGGTCGCCGGTCTCCTCCTCGGCCGGTTCGTGCCTGTGCTCTCCGACGTGCTGTCCGCGATGGAGGTCGGTGGGATCTCGGTCCCGATCGGGCTGGGCCTGCTGGTGATGATGTATCCGGTGCTCGCGAAGGTCCGCTACGACAAGGTCGCCGCCGTCACCGGCGACAAGAAGCTCCTGGTCTCTTCGCTCGTGATGAACTGGCTCGTGGGGCCGGCGGTGATGTTCGCCCTGGCCTGGATCTTCCTGCCGGATCTGCCCGAGTACCGCACCGGGCTGATCATCGTCGGGCTCGCCCGCTGCATCGCGATGGTCGTGATCTGGAACGATCTGGCCTGCGGTGACCGGGAAGCGACCGCGGTGCTGGTGGCGATCAACTCGGTGTTCCAGGTCGTCGCGTTCTCCCTGCTGGGCTGGTTCTATCTCACCGTCCTGCCGGGCTGGCTGGGGTTGGACACGCAAGGGCTGGAGATCTCGGTCTGGCAGATCGCGCTGAATGTGATCGTCTTCCTCGGCGTCCCCCTCGCCGCGGGGTTCGCGTCGCGGTGGATCGGCGAGAAGCGGAAGGGGCGCGACTGGTACGAGGAGACGTTCCTTCCGAGGGTCGGGCCGTGGGCGCTGTACGGGCTGCTGTTCACGATCGTGCTGCTGTTCGCCCTCCAGGGCGAACAGGTCACCTCCCGGCCGATGGACGTCGCCCGGATCGCACTTCCCTTGCTGGTGTACTTCGGGCTGATGTGGTTCGCGGGGCTGCTGCTCGGCAAGAGGATCGGCCTGAGCTACGCGCGATCGACGACGCTCGCGTTCACCGCGGCCGGGAACAACTTCGAACTGGCCATCGCGGTCGCCATCGGCACCTTCGGCGCGGCCTCCGGGCAGGCCTTGGCGGGGGTCGTCGGCCCGCTCATCGAGGTGCCCGTGTTGGTGGGGCTGGTCTACGTCTCGCTCTGGGCGGCGAAAGCCTGGTTCCGCACCGACCCCTACACCACCGAATCCATGATCGAATCGAGGACGTCATGACCGACGCTGCTGTCCTTCCCGACGCCGAGGCGTGCGCGCCCTCCGCGATGCACGCGATCGGCGCCGACGCAGCTGCGACTGTGGCCGGGGCGCTCAAGGCGCTGGCGGATCCGCTGCGGCTGCGGATGCTGTCCGCGATCGCGACCGACCCGCGCGGCGAGTCCTGCGTGTGCGATCTCGCGGAGCTCGCCGACGTGTCCCAGCCGACCGTCTCCCACCATCTGAAGGTGTTGAAGGAGACCGGGATGCTGCGGTCCGAGCGGCGCAGTACGTGGGTCTGGTACCGGATCGCGCCGGGCAAGCAGCGCGCCGTCGCGGCCCTCCTCGACGCGTTCGCACCAGCGGCAGTCGCCGACGAGCCGGAGGACGCTCAGGCGCGAGTTGAAGCGTTGCGGCAGATGGACGCCCGCGTGACCCGGCTCGCCGAGGAACTGGCCGACGAGCTGACCGGGCTGCATCGTGATGTCGTGATCGCGATCGTGCGCGAGTCCTACGCGGGCCTGGTGCGGTCGGCGAAGCTGACGCAGCACATGATCCCGCTGACCGAGCGCTTCGCCCGCCAGCGCCTCGCCGACCTCACCCGGGATCGGTCTTCGGGGGTGCCGCAGGTGCTGTTCGTGTGCGTGCAGAACGCGGGCCGTTCCCAGCTCGCCGCCGCCATCGTCAACCAGCTCGCCGACGGCCGAGTGATCGCCCGTTCCGCAGGCTCGACCCCGGCGTCGGACCTGCACCCGCACGTGCGCTCCCTGCTCGTCGAGATCGAAGGCGAGCAGGAGGCTCGGGATGCGTTCCCGAAGCCGCTGACCGACGACGCCGTCCGCGCCGCGGACGTTGTGGTGACGATGGGCTGCGGCGACGTGTGCCCGATCATCCCGGGTGTCCGCTACGAGGATTGGGCCGTCGGCGACCCCGCCCTCGCCTCCCCGCAAGGGGTCGACGCGATCCGACACGACATCGAGTCCCGCGTCCGCGCCCTCCTCGCGACCCTCACCGACTGAAAGAAGCCAAAGTTCATGACCGTTCAGCAGCCCTCTGTCCTGTTCGTCTGCGTCCACAACGCCGGCCGCTCCCAGATGGCCGCCGGCTATCTCCGCCACCTCGCCGCAGGCCGCATCGAGGTCCGCTCGGCCGGGTCCATGCCCGCCGAGCAGATCAACCCCGTGGCCGTCGAAGCCATGCGCGAGGAAGGGATTGACATCACCGCCGAGCAGCCGAAGGTGCTCACCACCGAGGCGGTGCAGGCCTCCGACGTGGTGATCACGATGGGCTGCGGCGACGCCTGCCCGTTCTTCCCGGGCAAGCGGTACGAGGACTGGAAGCTCGACGACCCCGCCGGACAGGGCATCGAGGCGGTGCGCCCGATCCGCGACGAGATCAAAGGTCGCGTCGAAACGCTGCTGGCGGAACTGCTCGTCTGAGGGACTGCGAGGGACTGCGAGCACGGGAGGGGCAGCGGCCAATGGCCCTGCCTCTCCGCTGTGTTTCCGGGTTTCCTGGTCCCTGCGGCGAACACCGATGTGCCGTGAGGCGTGCGCCATCGATCGCGCTACAGCCCGTTCTTGCTCTACCGGGACGCGCCTCGCAGCGCTGCTTCGATCTGCTCCTGCGTAGGCGCTCCGGCGAATCCGCTTTCCGTCGAGTAGACGCGGCACGCGAGCGAGCGGACCGGTGCTGTCGGGAACAGGTCGACGCCGTCGACGAGGATCGTGGGCGAGCCTCCGAACCGGGTGCTTACCGCCTCGGCCTCGGTCCGGATCGTGACCAGCTCGACAGGCACGGCCCTGAATCCAAGAGCGTCCAGTGCTGCGCGCGCGTTGGCTTCGGCCACGTCCGTGTTCGGGCAACCGACAATGTGCAGCAGCTCGACCTTCATGCGGCATCCTCGAATCGCGCGTCGTTCGACGCCCGGTCCGGGCCTGGCGGGAGAAGGTTCAGGCAGACCAGGCCGACACCGGCGACGACGAAGACATCGGCGACGTTCCCGACGAACAGGTCGCCGTAGGCGAGGAAGTCCGTGACCTGCCCCTGTCCGAAGGAGGGCGGGTTCAGGAGCCGGTCGACGAGGTTGCCGACCGCGCCGCCGAGGACCAGGCCCAACGCGGCACCCCACCGCGCGCCACGCAGCCGCACAGCGAACACAACTACCGCGATGGCGGCGAGGAGGCCGACGAGGGTGAAGATCCAGGTGGACCCGGAGCCGAGCGAGAACGCGGCTCCGGGGTTGTAGACCAGGGACAGGCCGAACAGGTCGCCGACCAGCGGAACCCGCTCGCCAGAAGTCAACTGCGCCACAGCGAGGGCCTTCGACCCCTGATCGAGGGCCACGGCGAGCACGGCGACCGCGAGGGCGACGCCGAGTGCCCTCCGACCTTTCGGGGAGGGCGGACTCGTCCCCTCGGCGACGACGGTGCCCTGCGCGGTCACGCGATCGACTTCCTGGTGCGCGCGGCGCGCAGCCCGTTGAGGATCACGATCACCTCGGCGATCTCGTGCACGAGCACCACGGCCGCGAGGCCTAGGACGCCGAACAGGGCCAGCGGCAGCAGGACGGTGATGATCAGCAGCGACAGAATGATGTTCTGGTTGATGATGTGCCGTCCCCGGCGGGCGTGGTCGAACGCGCGCGGGAGCAGGCGCAGGTCGTGGCCGGTGAAGGCGACGTCGGCGGACTCGATCGCGGCGTCGGAGCCGGTCGCGCCCATCGCGATGCCGATGTCCGCCGCGGCGAGGGCGGGGGCGTCGTTGATGCCGTCGCCGATCATCGCGACCGACCCCTGCTTCTCGCCGAGCTTGGCGATCGCTGAGGCCTTGTCCTCGGGACGCAGCTCGGCGCGGACGTCCTCGATCCCGGCCTGCATTGCCAGAGCCCGGGCGGTGCGGGCGTTGTCGCCGGTGAGCATGGTCATCCCGACGCCCTGGGCGGCGAGGGTGCGGACCACCTCGGGGACCTCGGGTCGCAGCTCGTCGCGGACGCCGATCGCCGCGACCGGGACGTCGTCGCGGTGCACGATCACGACGGTCATGCCCTGCTCCTCCAGGCCCGCGACCTGGTCCTTGAGCGTCCCGGCGTCCAGCCATCGGGGGCTGCCGACGGTGACCCGGGCCCCGTCGAGGGTGCCCTCGATGCCGTGCCCGGCCTGCTCGGTCACGTCCAGGGCGGCGGGGGCTCCGGGCGAGGCGGCGGTGATCGCGGCGGCCAGCGGGTGGGTGCTGTGCTGCTCCAGGGATGCCGCCCAGGCCAGGGCTTGCGCCTCGGTCACGCTGTCCGTGGTGAGGACGGCGGTGACGGCGGGCTCGTTGCGGGTGAGGGTGCCGGTCTTGTCGACGGCGACGTGGCGGATCACGCCGAACCGTTCGAACACGGCACCGGATTTGATGATCACGCCGAACTTGCTCGCCGAGCCGATCGCGGCGACGACGGTCAGCGGGACGGAGATCGCCAGCGCGCACGGCGACGCGGCGACGAGCACCACGAGGGCGCGGGTGATCCACAGCTCCGGGTCGCCCAGCAGCGAGCCGATGATCGCGACGAGAGCGGCGAGGATCAGCACGCCGGGCACGAGCGGCCGGGCGATGCGGTCGGCCAGGCGGGCACGGTCCCCCTTCTCAGCCTGCGCCTGCTCGACCAGCTCCACGATCGTGGTCAGCGAGTTGTCGGTGCCCGCCGCGGTCGTCTCGACCTCCAGGGCACCGGCGGTGTTGATCGCCCCGGCCGACACCGCGTCGCCGGGCTCGACCTCCACCGGGATCGACTCCCCGGTGATCGCCGAGGTGTCCAGGCTCGACCGGCCCGTGCGGACGATCCCGTCGGTCGCGATCCGCTCACCGGGACGCACGAGCATCAGCTGACCAACGGCCAGATCCTTCGCGGCGACCTCCACGGACGCGCCATCCCGCCGGATGGTCGCGGTCTCCGGGACCAGCTTGAGCAGCGCCCGCAGCCCGCCGCGGGCGCGGTCCATGGCCTTGTCCTCCAGCGCTTCGGCGATCGAGTACAAGAACGCCAGCGCCGCGGCCTCCTCGACGTAGCCGAGGATGACCGCGCCCACTGCGCTGATCGTCATCAGCAGCCCGATGCCGAGCTTGCCCTTGAACAGCTTGCGGATCGCGCCGGGCGTGAACGTCGACGCGCCCAGCAGCAGGCCGATCCAGAACGCCACCAGCGCCGGGATCTCCGCACCCGTCCATTCCAGGACCAGGCCCGTGCCGAAGGCGACGCCGGAGAGCACCGGGACCATGATCCCGCGGTCACGCCACCACGGACGCTCCCGCTCTTCCTCGGCCTCCTCGCCGACCCGGGTCTCCGGCTTGTCGCAGCCGCACGCCGCGCTCACGCGCCCGCTCCCGTCCCGCAGCAACCCGGCACCGTGCACTCGGCGTCCATGCACGGCGCGTGCTCGTCCACGGCCAGCGTCACGTCCACCAGCGCCGTGAGCGCCGCCGCGAGGTGCGGGTCGGCGATCTCGTAGCGCGTCTGCCGACCCTCGGGCTCGGCGACTACGATCCCGCAGTCGCGAAGACAGGTCAGATGGTTCGACACGTTGGAGCGCGTCAGCTCCAACTCGCGCGAGAGCACGGCCGGGTAGCTCGGGCCGTCCAGCAGGGTCATCAGGATCCGGGAGCGCGTCGGGTCCGCCATGGCCCGGCCCAGCCGGTTCATGACGTCGAGACGCGAAGCAATAGTCAGCATGCACTGAACTATACAGCAAGCACTGAACTATTGTCGATGATGGCGAACCATGCACCCGCGACCCAGCAGCGGCACTCCCGCCCCCGCGGAGCCCTCACGACACCCGCACCGGCGGGCGCGGTACAGTCGCAGAGGAAGCAGTTCCTCGAACATCCACCCGCACCCACACCAATACAACGGCACGGGCGGAAGTTCCCGCCAAAACCGTCAATATTCACCGGAACATCTAGGTTTTCTAGAGCATCCGGGCGCGGGTGTCGAAGAGTGCCAGCTCGTCGGGGTGGAGCTGGTGTTGCACTACATAGCTGGATTCCTTGATCCGCCACAGCCCCTGCCCGGTGCCCAGCGACGGGAGCAGCTTCTGCTCGGTGCCGGTGAGGCCCAGCGTTTTCGCGGTCACCCCGATCTGGTCGGACTCCTGCCGGTAGATGATCCTGGACTCCGCATTCGCCAGCAGCGAGTTCGCCAGCGACCGCATCGCCGACCCCTGATCGCCGACATTGTCGAGATCGGTGAGCTTGTGGAAGATCAGCAGGTTCGCGATCCCGTAGTGCCTCGCGAGCCGCCAGTGCGCATCCATCCGCTTCAGCAACGCCGGGTGCGACATCAGCCGCCACGCTTCGTCATACACCGTCCACCGCTGCCCGCCGTTCGGATCCAGCAGCGCGGATTCCATCCACGCACTGGAGCAGGTCATCAGCACCGAGATCAGTGTCGAGTTCTCTACCACCCGCGAGAGATCCAGGGTGATCATCGGCAGCGTCGGATCGAACGTCACCGTCGACGGCCCATCGAACAGGCCGGCCAGATCCCCGGAGACGAGGCGCCGGAGTGCGTGCCCGACCATCCGCCCGTCCTCCGCCAGCCGGTCATCCCCTCCCGGGTCAGGGGTGAGGATGTGGTCGACGACCATCGGGAGGATCGGCACCGACGCGTGAGACACGACCGCCTGCAACGCGATATCGATCACCGTGTGCTCCAACGGCGACAGCGACCGTTCGAGCACGGTCTCGGCGAGCGCCCCGATCAGATCCCGCCTGCGGGAGGCGACCATCGCCGCCCACTCGCTATCGGTCACCCCGCCCGGCCGGTACCCCTCATCCAAGGGGTTGAGCCGGTTGCGGAGGCCGTGACCGAGGACGATCGCTTTCCCACCGACGGCTTCGGCGACCGCGGTGTGTTCGCCTTTCGGATCACCCGGGACGTAGACGCGCCGCCCGAACGGGATCGGCCTCGTGTAGAGCGATTTCGCGAGCGATGATTTGCCGCTGCCGACGATTCCCGCCAGCACTAGGTTCGGGGCGGTGATGATGCCCCGCTGGTAGAGCACCCACGGGTCGTACACGAACGAGCCGCCCGAGTACATGTCCTGCCCGATGAACACGCCGCGCGAGCCGAGCCCGCCCTCCGCGAGAAACGGGTACGCGCCCCGCAGCGCCGCTGACGTGTCCTGATGCGCAGGCACCCGGAACCCGCGATACGACCGCAACGCCGCAGCCCCCGCCTCACCGCCCTTGGGGAGGTAGTTCGTCGAGCGGGCCTCGGCCCGCTCCGCCGCGAGCTTCTCTTTCACGGCCCGGCGCTGCTCGGCGTGGTCGCGGGCGACGACCTGCCGGGCCGCGCGTTCACGAGCCTTGCGCTGTCTACGCCCGGCACCGTCTTCGACGAGCACGGTGGAGTACAGCTTCTTCGAACCGGGAGGCTTCGGAGTCATGAGCGCCTGCTTTCGTCAAAGGTCATCGACGAACAGGTACGGAACCACCGGGATGCCGTCCACCGCGCTGGGAGAATAGGGTCGTGGCTTCTCTCGACTTCTACAGCGATCGCAACGGTTCAGCTCCGCCGCGAGATCAGGACGAGCTTCCCGACGCGACCCGGCGGGGGCTGCTCAACCTCGTACAGAGCAAGATCGATGCGGACTGGTTCGCGCAGCGCTTCCCGGAGCCGTGTCTGGACGGGAACGGTGTCTGCGGCACCAACGTCGAGGCGCTCACGGTCGATCTGCAGGCCCTGATCCCCGAGCTTGGCTACCCGTTGCTCACCAGCAATGGCTCAGCGGACGAGGCCATTTTCGATCTGCTTGAGTATGCGGCTCAGCGGCTCAGTCTTCCCGAGCAGGACGGTTGGCATTCGTTCTATCGGCATTACGAGCTGAAGTTCGATCAGAAGAGAGGGCGTCGCAGCTTCCGGGAGGAAGTCAACCAGATGCTCTCGCGCGGCCGAGCGACCTTCGAGATGGACGACGCGCTGCAGATCCAGCGCTTTGGCACCCCGGAGGTGCGCGGAGTGCTCGCCGACCTGAACCCGAATACCCGCGACGCGGCACTCGACAAGCTCATCGTCGATTCGCGTGCCCTGTTCATGTCCTACCGGGAAGGCGACCGCAAGCTCGGCCTTGAGAAGCTCTGGGACGCTTTCGAGCGCCTCAAGACGATCGAATTTCCCGGTAACAAGAAGGCCAGCGCCCAGCAGCTCCTGGCGCACATCAACGATGAGCCGTTCCGCGAGCTCCTCGAAGCCGAAATGCGCGCCCTGACTAACATCGGCAACGGCTTCAACCTCCGCCATCACGAGACGGATAAGCATCAGGTACCGACAGAGGCCTACGACTATCTGTACTCGCGCATGGGCGGCCTGATGATCACGCTGCTCCGTGAGAGCGGCCGCCTCGCCTGATCAGATCCCGCGGCACAGCGGCAGTGCGGCGGCAACGAACGCTTGGGCTTGTTGGCCGACGAGGCGGCGGGTTTCGCAGGAGGCTTGGATTGCGGCTTGCTCGATCGCGGAGACGGCGGCTTCGAGCTCGTCGGCGGTGGTCGCGGACACGGCGATGAGGCCGGTGTATCTGAGTACGCCGTGCCCGCTGGTGAGGTCGGATTCCTGCTGGAGCACGTCCTGGTATTCGGCGGTCTGTTGGGCGTCTTCGATCTGCCCGACTTTCTGCCGTTGGGCGGCGTCGCTGATGTACTCGGTCTTCTTCTTCCGGATGTCGCGGGCGGCCTGGTCGGAGCGCACCGGGTCGCACAGCAGCGTGAACGCGCGCCGGATCCCGCTGGACAGCAGCACCGGGGCGAGGAATCCCGGGTAGACGAGGGAGCGCGGCCACTCGCTGATCCACAACACCACGTGGTGGGCGCTGTCGGAGCGGAGCCGATCCCAGGTCTCCTCGACCGCGACCGGGCCGGCGGCGGCGAGTTCCTGCCCGATATCGCCTGCCCGTTCCAGGGTCGCGGCGATCGCGGGATCGTAAGCGCTGCGGAGCATGATGGCGAGCTGGCCGGTGGTGTACCAGTCGGAGGGGTGGAGGTCGGCGGTGCGCAGCGCGGTGGTGAGGGTGGCCATCTCCTGCCGCAGCACGGCGGCGGCACCTCGGAGGCCGCCGCCCGCGGTGCGGATCGGGCGGGCGGCAGCGCGCATGTCGAGGGCGAGGGAGATGGTGGAGATGTGGCGTTCCCCGGCCGGGCCTGCCCGGTCGATGAGCTCCCGGTAGGTGCGGGCCACCCAGGAGTCGTCGTCGTGGCCCTGCTCCGCCCACCACTGGGCGAGCCCGGTGCCGGAATCGGGGACGGTGCGCTCGAGCACCTGCAGGCGGGCGATCCGCGTCGATCGGGACGCGGTGGAGAGCACGCGCCCCCAGGCGTGGACGCGGCGTTCCTGCTCGCCCGGGTCGAGCAGCACGAACGAGGGATGCGTCACCTCCAGCAGCACGGTGAGGGTCTGCCCGTGCGGGTCGTGCACCATCACCGCGTTTGTTTCCGGATCCTCGTATTGGCGTAGCGCGGCGGCGTCGCCGGGGAGCGCGAGCGTCCCCGCGGGGCGCGGCTTCACGATGCGCTTGCGGTACCGGGTCTGCCCGAGCACCTGTCGCAGCAGCCAGTGCAGGGTGATCGGCAGAGCGTGTCAAATGGTGTGTGTAAGGGGTGCTGGTTCTCCTTACGAAAGGAAGCACGCACTTGGCGATCGACAAGGT
>NZ_JBSQBP010000027.1:0-45417 GCF_053851835.1 Microbacterium sp. KNMS | reverse complement strand
GGCCTCTGGGCCCGCTCTGGGTGGGCAGGACGAGGATGACACACCCGACCCATCCACTCTTTCTGGCCGATAACCCGCGATAAACGGACCAAAAACGGATCGGGCCCCTTGTCGGGGCCCATCTGTGTTCCACATACACGTCCTCGATTTCCGCGGAATTCCGCATGTATCAAGGTGGAACTAAGTAGCAGGAGCGGGGCTTGAACCCGCGACCTCACGATTATGAGTCGTGCGCTCTCACCAACTGAGCTACCCTGCCGCGATGCATCCGTGGATGCTGCGAGCCCCGAGTCAGGATTGAACTGACGACCCCTTCCTTACCATGGAAGTGCTCTGCCACTGAGCTATCGGGGCGTGCTGCCTTCAGCAGGCAACCAGAAGAGAATACCATCTCCGCGCGGCGACTTCGAACCAACGACCGCCGCGCGCGTCGGTCACTCCGCCGTGATCTCCGAGCCGAGGAGATCCGTGAGAGCGGCCTCCGCAGCGGCCTCCTCTTCCTTCGAGTAGCGCGTGTTCGCATGCTCCTGGAGCCACGGCAGCGGGTCGGTGGTCTTCCCGTTGATGATGATCTCGAAGTGCATGTGCGCGCCGTACGAGCGGCCGGTGTTGCCCGTGAGGCCGACGACGTCGCCGGTCTCCACGCGCTGGCCCTGCGTCACCTTCAGCGAGCCGTACTGCATGTGCGCATAGTGGCTCGTGACGACCTGGCCGTCGATGACGTGGTCGATGTAGACGGTCACGCCGTACGCGCCGCCCGACTCGGTCGCGATGCGCACGACACCGTCGGCGATCGCCTGGACGGGAGCGCCGTCACCCGGCGTGAAGTCGACACCCTCGTGCATGCGGCCCCAGCGCGGCCCGTAGCCCGAGCTCATGCTCGTGCCGACCGCGAACGGCCACTGGATGTCGGCCGAGGCGTCGTTCGTGAAGAACGCGCCGGCCGTGCTGATGCCATCCGCCGACGCGAGGGTCGGGAGGGTCTCCGCCGAGTACCCCTGGGCACGCGTGACATCGGCGTTCTGCACCTCGGAGGAGGCGACGAAGGCCTGGATCTCCTCATCCTCGAGGTCCTGCGCGTCGCTGCCTGCGGCGATCGAGACGGTGGCCGCCGCGTTCGCGGCGCCGCCCTGCGCGAGGGCGCCGAGCGGCGTGGTCATGCCGACGGCGAGGAGGCCGATGACGCCCATCGCGCCGATCGACGCCGCAGCCGTCGCAACGCGACGGAAGGCGAGCCCACGACGCGGAGCGACGTGCGCCTCCTGCGCGGGAGCCTCCGGCGCGGGCTCGGGAGCCTCCGCGGCGGGAGCGACGGAGACGGGCGTCTCGCCCGTGAAGTGGAGGGCACGCGCGGCGGCGAGGAACTCATCGTCCTCAGCCGTGGGGATGGCGCCGGTGGCGGGAGCGGAGCTCGCCACCTGCTCGGCGACCTTGAGCGGCTCGCCGAAGTCGGCGTCGCCGTCGTGGATGATCTCGGGGGCGGGGGTGGCCGAGGCGAGTTCACGCAACCGGCGACGCGTCAGCGGCGGCTCGGGAAGAGTCGTCTCCACATCGTCAGCACGCGTCGTCGCACCCTGCGGGTCTGGCATGGACGTCGCGCGGAGGTCGCGACGCGAGCGGCGCTGGGGCGCAGCTTCAGCCATGGGTGTGTCGAGCGGCAAGGAGGAGTGCTTTCCGTAGGTCGCTGCGGGGGAACAGCGAGAAACGTGATCGGGGCGATCGGTCACTCCGCAAGATCGGGCTGCGAAAGTAACGATCCGGTAACCAACGTAGCGGATGTTCTCTGGGAGCGCCATCCACGGCGGGAGGTTGGGGACGAATCTAACCGACCGGGCACCCTGTGCACGAATCGACGAGAACGCCCGTCCCGCCCTCAGGTGGCGAGCACCTCGACGAGCCGGTCGTACACGGCCGCACTCGCGGCGACCATCATCCGGCGCCCCCAGGCGTCCGTCTCGAACCATCCGAGTCGCCCGCCAGCCTCGGTCACGAGGAGCGATCCCGCCGCCATGTCCCACGGCTTCAGGCCGCGCTCGTAGTAGGCGTCCAGGCGCCCAGCCGCCACGTACGCGAGGTCCAGAGAGGCGGCCCCCGCACGGCGGATGTCGCGCGCGATGGGCATGACGCGCCGCAGCTCGTCGAGAGCGCTCGCATGCGTCTCGGGGTCGTATCCGAAGCCCGTCGCGACGAGCGCTCCGGCGGGCGCCTCCGCCGTCACGGAGAGCCGCCGGTCTCCCACGAACGCGCCGTGTCCGCGCGCGGCGGAGAACATCTCACCCATCGCGGGCGCCGCGACCGCGCCCGCGATGACCTGCCATCCGAGCGGGTCGGCGGGCCCGGTAACCGCGGCGATGCTCACTCCATAGGCCGGCTGCCCGAACGCGTAGTTGACGGTCCCGTCGATCGGGTCGACGACCCACGTCACCTCGGAGGCGCCGGCGCCACCGCCCGACTCCTCCCCCAGGAACCCGTCATCCGGACGCGCCTCGGCGAGGCGGGAGCGGATGAGCGCCTCGACCTCGCGGTCGGCCTCGGTGACGATGTCGGCGAGGGTCGACTTGCTCGCGGCGATGGCCACGCCCTCGTCGCGGCGGCGCTTCGCGAGCTCACCCGCCTCGCGGGCGATGTCGATGGCGAGGTCGCGCAGGTCGAGTTCGAGAGTCATCCCTCCACGGTATCCGCGCGCGCTGGCCGGATGGCGACGGCGCCGTGAACGGGCGGCTCCCGCCTTCAGCGGGGAGCCGTCAGGACACGGGCGGGACGGGCGGGAGCGGCGGACGCGGCGGCACCTCGGCTTCGCCGGATGCGGCGGGAGTCTGCGGATAGGTCGGGTACCCGGTGTAGTACGCGTTCCAGTCGGGGGATCCGTCGGGCAGCACGGGAAGCGGCGTCACGCCGTCGTAGTACGTCGGCCACGCCGGAGGCGCGTAGCCCGGCGCCTGTGCCTGCGGATGGCCCTGCGGCTGCGCGTACGGCTGCGGCTGGACCTGCGCGTACCCCTGCGCGGAGGCCGGACCCATCGGGTGCGGCTTCCGCGGCACGAAGAGGGCGTTCAGCAGCGGCAGGAGCGTCGTGCCGACGGCCGCGAGGATGGCGAGGGACACGACGATCCGCCAGTACAGCTCGCCGAAGTCGAAGCTGTCGGGGAACGTGAAGAAGAAGACGAGCATCCCGACGAGCACGACGAGGAAGACCGTCGTCGCGATCGCGATGATCCGCGTGAACGTCGTCACGTGGCGCTCGTGGGCTCGCCAGAAGAGGCGCTGGTGCAGCAGCGCGAGCTGGAGCACGCCGATCACGAGGACGAGGTGGAAGAAGCGCTCGATCCCCTCCGCACCGTATCCGTACTCGAAGTAGTCGTCGGACTCCCACCCGCGGGGCACCACGTCGAGCCAGATCTTCACGGCGCCCACGAGCAGGACGACGACCCACGAGATCATGCTTGCGAGTGCGAACCAATCCGGACGCCGCGGCGCGAGGTTCGCGTCGAGCAGCACGACCCCGGCGAAGCCCGCCAGGAGGAGCACCGTGAGGAACGCCTTGCCGATGATGCCGTTCTGGTCGCCCACGAGCACCCACACCACGCAGATGAGGGCGGCCGCGATGAGCGCGCCGATCGCGATCCAGATGGCGCCCTTGATGAGCTTCGACATCGGACGATCGCCCGGCGCGACAGCCTGCTGCGGCTGATCGTGAGGCGGGTACGGTGCAGACATCTGGTCCCCCTTCGGCGGAGCCGGCGCTCCGATGTCGTCATCATTCCACGGCGGGCGGGCGCCCTCCCCGACCGTCGCCGAACCGTGAGCAACGCGCCCGAGAGGCGCTCACCATCCGGCGATTTCACCTTGCCCGTCTCACGGGGTAATATCGTTACTCGCGCATCCGGTCGTCTGGTGAAAGTCGGGCGGGCGCGCACTGGCAAGTTGCCCGAGCGGCCAAAGGGAGCTGACTGTAAATCAGCCGCGTCATGCTTCGGGGGTTCGAATCCCTCACTTGCCACCCACAGAGAAGGCCCCCGCGAGAGCGGGGGCCTTCTCCGTTTCCCAGTCAGCCCAGGCAACGCCCGGTGGGCACCGTGTCGGTCGCTCCGGGAAGCGCGTCGAGCACGGGCTGCAGCTCGGCGTTCGACATCGCGTAGCCGATCTCCGGACGCGCCTCGTCGCGGGCGAAGACGACCCCGGCGACGGTTCCGTCCTCGCTGAGCAGCGGGCCGCCGGAGTTGCCGGGAGCGACCTCCGCCTCGAGCGCGTAGATCGCCCGCTCGGTCGCGCTCTCGCCGTAGATGTCCTCGATGAGCGCGGGGCCGCTCGCCGCGATGCCGGCCGAGACGGTGCGGAACGGGCCGCCGTACGGGTATCCCTGCACGGCCCCGGCGTCACCCGCCTGCACGCTGTCGTCGAGCGCGAGCGGCGCGGCCTCGATGTCGACGGCGATCACCGCGAGGTGGTCGATCGGATCGAAGTACACGATCCGGCCGTCACGGGCCGGCTCGCCGAGCAGCTCGACCATGGGCGTCTCGACGCCTGCGACGACGTGCGCGTTCGTGACGATGCGGTCCTCCGCGACGACGAATCCGGTGCCGCTGGGCCTCGTGCTGCACGCCGCGGCCACCCCCGACACCCTCGCCACCGACCCAGCGGCCGCGGCGAGCGCGGGGTCGTCGAGGTCGGCCGTGCCGGGGTCGGCGGCGTCGGGCAGACCGCCGAGCAGCCCGTCGATCGTCGGGAGCACCGTCTCGCCGAGCACGGCCGAGTGGAGGCGCGCCATGGCCTCGGACAGCGGAGCCGGAGTGAGCGCGTCGATGGTCCGCAGGAGCGACGAGGACGCGACCGACGACGACACGACGGGGATGCCGGCGGACGCGATCCCCGCTCCGGTGAGCGACACCGCGAGCGTGCCGGCGACGAGCCCGAGCGCGCCGCCGAGCAGCCGCTCGAGCGCGCGAAGGCGCAGCCTGTCAGCACCGCGCCGGATGACCCCGCCGATCGCGGCCCCGAGGCTCGCGCCGAGCGCGAGCAGGAGGATCGCGCTTCCGATCACGGCCAGCCCGCGCCATCCCTCATCCGGCACGGCGGCGGCGACGAGGGGCAGGACCCACGGAGCCGCGACGCCCGCCGCGACGAGTCCGCACAGGGCGCCGAGCGCGGCGAAGAAGCCCGCGCGCAGTCCCGACAGGAGCGCGCCGAGGAGCAGCACGACGATCAGCACGTCGACGACCGAGGGCATGTCGTCCTCCTCCCCCACGCGCCGACCGCGTGTCGCCCTCAGGCTATGCACGGCACCTCCGCCTCGGCCGGGAGCGCGCTCTATGCGACACGCGCGCTTCCGCGAGGAAGGTGCGGACCGGGACCCCCGCATCGCGCCCTCTGCGCCCGATCCCGCGCGAGGATGGAATCCATCGACGCCCGTCGGGCGTCGACAGACCGCATCACAGGAGATCGCATGCTCACTGTCAACGCCTACGCGGCGCCATCCGCGACCGAGCCGCTCGTCCCGACCACCATCGAACGACGGGATGTCGGCCCGAAGGACGTCCTCATCGCCATCCGCTACGCCGGCATCTGCCATTCCGACATCCACACGGTCCGCGGTGACTGGGGACCGATCACCTACCCGCAGGTCGTCGGCCACGAGATCGTCGGCGAGGTCGTGGAGGTCGGCCCCGACGTCGTCAAGCACGCCGTCGGCGACCGCGTCGGGGTCGGCTGCATGGTCGACTCGTGCCGCGAGTGCGAGAACTGCCAGGCGGGCATGGAGAACTACTGCCTCGCCGGCAACACCCAGACGTACGCGTCGGTCGACCGCGACGGCACGATCACGCAGGGCGGGTACTCGACGCACGTCGTCGTCGACGAGGACTTCGTCCTGAAGGTGCCCGAGGCCATCCCGTACGAGGCGGCAGCGCCGCTGCTGTGCGCGGGCATCACGACCTACTCGCCGCTCGCCCACTGGAATGCGGGCCCCGGCAAGCGCGTCGCGGTCGTCGGCATGGGCGGTCTCGGCCACATGGCCGTCAAGATCGCCGCCGCGATGGGCGCCGAGGTGACGGTGCTCTCGCGCACCCTCGACAAGAAGGATGACGCCCTGCGCTACGGAGCGACGGATCACTTCGCGACCGCCGACCCCGCGACCTTCACCGAGCTGCGCAACCGGTTCGATCTCATCGTCAACACCGTCAGCGCGCCGCTCGACCTCGACCGCTACCTCTCGCTGCTCCGTCTCGACGGCACGATGGTCAACGTCGGCGCACCGCCCGAGCCCCTCGCTCTGCACGTCTTCACGCTGTTCGGCAACCGCCGCTCGTTCGCGGGATCGAGCATCGGCTCGATCGCGGAGACCCAGGAGATGCTCGACTTCTGCGCCGAGCACGGCATCGCGCCCGAGATCGAGCTGATCCCGGCCGAGCAGATCAACGAGGCGTACGAGCGCGTGCTCTCGAGTGAGGTGCGGTACCGCTTCGTCATCGACAGCTCGACGCTGTAGGTCAGGGCGGAAGGCGCCCGTTCCGGATGGTCGCGGCCGCGACACCGGGACGGGCGCCTTCTGCGGATGGGATGGTCGTCAGCGCGTGAGCTCGCGCACTGCCGCGACCACGGCATCGGGGCGCTCGCTCGCGATATAGTGCGCGGCGTCCTTGACCCAGATGGCCACGAGGTCGTCGGCGCGATCTCCGACATCATCAGTGCGGGCGGCGCGCATGATCGGGTCGCGAGCGCCGAGGAGGATGCGCGTCGGCACCGTCAGACGGCGCCCTCTTCCCAGCGCCGCCATCGTCATCATCCCCGGGAGCACGAGGCTGCGATACGTGCGCGCGAGCGCCCGCGCACGGGCGGGGTCGCGCAACGGCGCGAGGAAGCACTCGAGGTCGTCGACGTCGCACCCGCCGAGGCCGGGCGCATACCCCTCGATCATGTAGCGCACGAGCCGCTGCCGACCGCCCGCGATCAGCCGGGGCCCGAACGGCGAGATGATCGCCTGCTGGAACCAGGCCCGCCACAGCTGGAGCGCCATCCTCGGCGTGATCCCGCTCCACGGATGCGGGCTCCCGAGCGCGGTGAGGCTCGCGAGCCGATCCGGATGGTCGAAGGCGAGCCGCCAGCCGAGGAACGCGGAGTAGTCGTGCACGACGAGGTGCACACGCTCGATGCCGAGCGCGTCGAGCAGAGCGAGGACGTCCGCCGTCTGCTGGGCCTCGTCGTACCCGTGATCGGGAGCGTCCGACCATCCCGCTCCCCTCAGATCGGCCGCGATCACCCGGAGGTCGGCGGCCAGCTCGGGGATCACGCGGCGGTACTCCCACCAGTGCTGGGGCGAGCCGTGCAGGAGGAGCACCGGCACGCCGGCACCCGCCTCCGCGACGTGAAGCGCGAGCGCGTCGCCGTGCTCGTGCACCTGGACCATGCGATGCGTCACGTCGGCCAGGTCCGGCATGCGCAGTTCGAGAGCGCTCATGGCCGCATGTTACTACGATCGTAGTACCAACGCCATGACTACTCTGGAGCGCGATGGCACGCACGCGAGAGCTCGTCGTCGAGGCGGCGATCGCCCTCCTCGGCGAGGAGGGGATGCGCTCCTTCACGCATCGGAGGGTGGATCGACGGGCGGGCCTGCCCGAGGGCAGCACGTCGAACTACTTCCGCACGCGGGAGGCGCTTCTCGCGGGGGTCGTCGACGGCATCGTCGCGTCCGAGCTCGACACCGCCGAGCCCCTGCCCGCCGACCCCGACGCCTTCGTCGATGCCCTCGCCGGAATGGTCGAGTTCATCACAGGCCCCCGACGAACGCACACCATCGCCCGCCACGCGCTCTTCCTCGAGGCGTCGCACGACCCCGAGCTCAGCGCGAAGCTGTCGTCGTCGCGCGAGCGCTATGTCGCGGTCGTGTCCGACGCGGTCGCCCGGCTGGGCGCACGCGATCCCGACGCGGCGGCGGCCGCCGTGATGAGCGTGTGCGAGGGACTGATCCTGCACCGCATCGCCCGCGGCGATACGAGCGACCCGCGGCCGGCGATCGCAGTGGCGATCCGCGGAGCGCTCGCGGACTGAATCAGCGCAGGGCGAACCCGAGGATCCGGTCGTCCTCCGGGCGCGGCTCGCCGCGACCGTCGGTGTTGTTCGTCAGCACCCACAGCTCTCCGTCGGGCGTCACCACGACGTCACGCAGGCGCCCCTCCTCCACGACGAGGTGCTCGATCGAGGAGGCAGGGTCGGCCAGCGGAACCTCGCGCAGGCGCTCGCCCCGCAGGTTGGCGATATAGAGGGTGTCGCCCGCGATCGCGATGCCGCTCGGGCTCGCGTCGGCCGGCGCCCACTGCCGCACGGGGTCGATCAGGCCCGCGCGCCCGGCCGCGCCCTCGACGTCGGGCCATCCGTAGTCTCCGCCCGGCTCGATGACGTTGAGCTCGTCCCACGTGTCCTGGCCGAACTCGCTCGCGTACATCGTGCCGTCCTGCGCCCACGCGATGCCCTGCGGGTTCCGATGCCCGAGGCTGTAGACGAGCGATCCCGGGTACGGGTTGTCGGCCGGCACGTCGCCGTCGGGCGTCATCCTGAGGATCTTGCCGGACAGCGCTGCCGGGTCGCGCGCGCTCGACCGATCGCCCGCGTCGCCCGCCGTCGCATAGAGCATGCCGTCGGGCCCGAAGGCGATGCGGCCGCCGTTGTGGTTGCCTGCGGCGGGGATCCCCGCGAGCACCTCCTGGCCCGGGCCAAACGCGAGCGGGTCACCGTCGAGCGGAAAGCGCTCGATGCGGTTCTCCCCCGCCGCGGTGAAGTAGGCGTACAGCAGCCCGTCGTGCACCGCGATGCCGAGGAGACCGCCCTCGCCTCCCGCGCGGACCCCGGGGATAACGCCGACCTCGCGCACGCCGCCCTCGCCGTCGAGCTCGAGGATGCGCCCGCTGTCGCGCTCGCTCACGAGCGCCGTCGCGCCCAGGAACGCGACCGACCACGGCGCGTCGAGCCCCTCGGCGACCACGCGGCGCTCATCGAGCACGAGGGCGGATGGCTGCGGCGAGGGCGTCGGGGGCGAAGCGGCGGGCGCGGATGGCGAGGGCGATCCGGAGCCCGAGGGCGCGGACGGCGATGGCGCGGTCGGCGCGGAGCTCGCCGACGCCGTCGGGCCGTCCCCGGTCGGAGGCGACGACGGCCCGCATGCGGCGAGCGCGACGGCCGTGACGGCGATCGCCACTCCGGCGACGACCCTGCGCGCCGGCAGCCGGCCCCTGCGCGCCTGGCGCGCCCTGGCCATCCGCTCGCTCATCGTCGGCCTCGCTCGCGCGTCTCCTGCTCAGCGCACGCGCGGCGTCCGCGTCGACCACAGCGCGAGGGCGACGAGGAGCGGCTGGAAGAAGAGGCGCGCGAAGCGCTTGCCGTCGGTGTCGAGTCCGAAAGCGCTCCGGCGATGCCGCCACTGCGCGATGTTGCCCGGGAAGACGGCGGCGAAGAAGAGTGCCGCGAGCGTGCCGACCCGGCGGCGTCGACGGCGCGCGAAGAGCAGCGCGGCTCCGAGACCGACCTCGACGACGCCCGAGGCCACGACCGTCGTGTCGGGGTCGAGCGGCACGAAGTCGGGCACCTGCGCGCGGAACTCCTCGCGCGCGACGGTGAGGTGCGCGACGCCCGCGAATGCGAGCGCCGAGCCGAGGAAGAGGCGGCCGATCGTGCGGACGGGCGTGCTCATGCGGCGAGTCTAGGCGCGCCAGCGGACGTCAGGCCGCTTCCTCCAGAACCCGCTCGACGAACGCGCGCGAGCGCCGCGCCGTGCCGTCGATCTTCATGTCGACGCTCGCGCGGTACTCGTTCGGGGCGAGCGGCAGGGCGAGACGCACGTTCTCGTGGCACGAGAGGTCGGCGCAGATGTACGTGCCGACGCTGTCGCCCTTCTGCCCCGCACGCCCCGCCTTGCGCGCCGTGAACATGGTCACCTGGTTGCCGGGCTGCATCGTGCGGCAGATGTTGCAGATGCCGTGCCGCGCGCCCGAGGTCGTCGAGGCCGCCCGCAGCACGACGCCGGTCGGCTCGCCGTCGATCTCGGCCACGATGTACCCGCGGCTGTGGGTGTGCGGATCGCGCCAGGCGAGGAAGTCGAGGTGATCCCACTCGGTGAGTGGGAAGTCGTGGGGAAGCTCGACGAGCTCGAGCTCACGGTCGTCCGCGTTCACGAACGACTCGAGGACATCCTTCTCTGTCAGCGGGCGCATGGCCATCCTCCTCGCCGTGTTCTCGCGGGCCATTCTACGAAGCCCCGCGCCGCCCGGGATCGGGTGAGTAGGCTTTTCGACATGGCCGACAGCTCATTCGACATCGTCTCCAAGATCGACCGCCAGGAGGCGGACAACGCGCTCAACCAGGCACGCAAGGAGGTCGAGCAGCGCTACGACTTCAAGGGCACCGGCGCCTCCATCGAGTGGAGCGGCGAGGCCATCCTCATCAAGGCGGACAGCGAGGACCGTGCGAAGGCCGTGCTCGACGTCTTCCAGTCCAAGCTCATCAAGCGCGGCATCTCGCTCAAGAGCCTCGAGTCGGGCGACCCCGTCGCGAGCGGCAAGGAGTACCGCATCACCTCCACGCTCAAGGAGGGGATCTCGCAGGAGAACGCGAAGAAGATCGGCAAGATCATCCGCGACGAGGGCCCCAAGGGCGTGAAGTCGCAGATCCAGGGCGACGAGCTGCGCGTGTCGTCGAAGAGCCGCGACGACCTGCAGGAGGTCATCCGTCTCCTGAAGGCCGCCGACCTCGACATCGACCTCCAGTTCATCAACTACCGCTGAACCTGAGGGGTTCCTGAGCCCGCGTCATGGATGGGCCGCTCGGCGGTCTCATCGACGGGGGCTCCGACGCAGGTCGGGTCCCTGCGGGGGCGGGGCTTCTGGGGAGCACCGCCTCCGCTCGGGGGATACGCGCAGGAATGCGGATCGGCCCGGCGCCTCGAAGGCGCCGGGCCGATCGCGTCTCAGTCCCGCGGCGGCGTGGACGGCGGGTTCGCCGTGCCGCCCGGGTAGGACGGTCCCGATCCCGGCGAGCCGGGGTGCTGCGGCCCCGCATATCCCTGCTGCGGCGGATACGGCGCACCGGGTCGGGGCGCGAGCCCGCGCGCCGCGCGCTCCTCGTCCGCGCGCAGGATGCCGTTCTTCACGGCCGTCCGCATGATCAGGTACCCCACCCACAGCATGAGCGCCAGGATCCCGAGGTAGATGACGAGCCCCAGGATCATCATCCCCACGCCGAGCCCGGCCATCCATCCGTAGTCGTCGTTGTACATCGCGTCCCCCTTCATCCGCGGACTTGTCTGCAAGCACAGTATCGAGCGGCGGCCGCCCGCACATCAGGGAGAGGTGCCCCAGGCCGCGCTCAGCGCCGGATGCTAGAGTCGGGATCTGCGCGACCCGAGTGTCGCGCGTCGTCGTGTCTTGATCGCGCGGAGGGACTCCCCCGCCGCGCCTCGCGAACATCCTGCCGCGGCGAACGGATCCGGCATCCGCCGAGTTCGCCATCTGCCGTCGTGCCCCGCGATCAGCGTGTTCCCCTGCACGACGGCCCCTTCTCGAAAGCAGTCATCTGTGACCACTGCGACCACGCAGCCCGAGACCACCTTCGCCGACCTCGGCGTCCCCGCGCACCTCATCGAGGTGCTCGTCGCCGAGGACCGCCCGACCCCCTTCCCCATCCAGCGCGAGACGCTGCCCTCCACCCTCGCCGGCCGCGACGTGCTCGGCCGCGGCAAGACCGGCTCGGGCAAGACGCTCGCGTTCGCCATCCCGCTCGTCGCGCGCCTCTCGGCCGCGAAGCCGAAGCGCATCGCCGGGCGCCCGTCGGGCCTCGTACTCGCCCCGACCCGCGAGCTCGCGACCCAGATCGCGCGCGTCGTCACGCCGCTCGCGAAGGCCTCCGGCCTCACCGTCGCCGTCGTGTTCGGCGGGGTCTCGCAGAAGCCGCAGGAGGCCGCGTTCCGCGCCGGCGTCGACATCGTCGTCGCCTGCCCCGGCCGCCTGGAGGACCTCATGAGCCAGGGCATCGTCAACCTCGACCGCGTCGCGGTGACCGTGCTCGACGAGGCCGACCACATGGCCGACCTGGGCTTCCTGCCCGGCGTCACGCGCATCCTCGCGAAGACGCCTGCCGGCGGTCAGCGCATGTTCTTCTCCGCGACGCTCGACAACGGTGTGGACAAGCTCGTCACGCGCTTCCTCAAGGACCCGGTGCGCCACTCGATCGACCCGGCCGAGTCGCCGGTCCCCGCGATGACGCACCACGTCTTCGAGGTCGACGACGAGGACAAGACCGAGCTCGTCCGCACCCTCGCGTCGGGCGTCGCCCGCCGCATCCTCTTCACCCGCACCAAGCACCAGGCGAAGAAGCTCGCCAAGCAGCTCACGGCGCGCGGCATCCCCGCGGTCGACCTGCACGGCAACCTGTCGCAGAACGCCCGCGACCGCAACCTCGCGGACTTCTCGTCGGGCCGCGTCCGCGTGCTCGTCGCGACGGATGTCGCCGCGCGCGGCGTGCACGTCGACGGCGTCGACCTCGTGGTCCACGTCGACCCGCCCGCCGAGCACAAGGCGTACGTCCACCGCTCGGGCCGCACCGCGCGCGCGGGCTCGGCCGGCGACGTCGTCACGGTCATGCTGCCCTCGCAGCGCCAGGACACCAAGCAGCTGCTGCGCAAGGCGGGCATCGCCGCGCAGCCGCAGCGCGTCACGCCCGAGAGCGCTGCCGTCACGGCCCTCGTCGGCGAGGTCGCGCCGCGCGTCGCACCGGTCCCGGGCGGCCCGGGCTCGGGCAACGCTCCCGCGCCGTCGGCTCCCGGCACGTCGCAGGGGGCGAACGCCCGTCGCAAGCGCGCGGCCCGGGAGGGTCAGGGCGGCCAGCAGCCGGCCGAGCGCGCGGGCGGCCGCGGCGGTGCATCGGCTGGTCGCAACGGCGGCGGCGGTCGCAACGGCGGCGCGGCGCGCGGTCAGGGCGGCCGCGGGCGCGCGCAGGGCGGCTCGCAGCCGATGTACTCGACCTCGTCGGGCGACACCGCTCCCCGCACGCACGCCGCAGGCGCCGAGAGCGCCCCGTCGCGCCCGCCGCGCCGTCGGCAGCCGCGCCGCGTCTCGGCTCCCGCGCAGTCGACCCAGGGCTGATTCCCGTCGACAGAGCCCCGGCCATCCGCTCTCGGATGGCCGGGGCTCTGTCGTTCACTCCCGATGCGGGACAGAACGCAGGAGATCCCGGCCCCGCGCGCACCGCGACCCGCAGGAATCCGGGGCGCAGCCATCCGCACCCCGAAGGAACTCCTGCAATATGTCCCGCAGGGCCGCTCCTAGGCGCGGACCGCAGACACGTCGAGGGGCCCGCGCCCCAGCGCGAGCCCCTCGACGAGCGGTGCGGCCTACTTCACGGCGCCCGCCGTCAGCCCTCCGACGATGTACTTCTGGAGGAAGAGGAACAGCGCCACGACGGGCAGCGCCGCGATCACGGCGCCCGCCGAGAACGCGCTCCAGTCGGCGTAGCGCGGGTTCGACACGAGCTTCGTGAGGCCGACCGCGAGCGTCTGCACGTCGGTGTCGATGAGCAGCACCGACGCGACCACGTACTCGTTCACGGAGGCGATGAACGACAGCAGCGCGACGACCGCGAGGATGGGCGCCACGAGCGGCAGGATGATCGTGAAGAACACGCGCGCATGCCCTGCGCCGTCGATCTTGGCAGCCTCGTCGATCGACTGCGGGATCGTGTTGAAGAACCCGTACATGAGGTACGTGTTCACGCCGAGCGCGCCGCCGAGGTAGACGAGGATGAGCCCGATGCGGGTGTTCAGGCCGATCGCGGGGAACCAGTCGCTGATCGCGCTCATGAGGAGGAAGATCGCGACGACCGCGAGCAGCTGCGGGAACATCTGCACGACGACGATCGCGATGAGCCCGAACCGGCGGCCCGCGAACCGCATGCGCGAGAACGCGTACGCCGCGAGCCCGCCCAGGAACACGGTCGCGACGGCGGTGATGCCCGCGATGATGAGCGTGTTGCCGAACCAGGCCACGAACGGCACCTTCGGGTCGCTCACGATCCGCACGTAGCTGTCGATGCCGATCTTCGAGAAGAGCGCGTTCGAGCCGGTGAGGGTGCCGTTCGGGTTCAGCGAGCTCGAGATGACGAAGACGATCGGCAGGAGCGAGAACGCGACCATGACGACGCCGACGAGGTGGCGCCATCCGGTGTCGGCGAACCAGCGCCCGAAGCCGCGCCGGCGGGGCGCGTACGCGCCGCGGCTGCCGCCGGTGATGGCCACGGTGTCGAGTGAGGCGGTCATCCGTTCAGCTCCTCGAGGGACTTGGTGCGGCGGAACGCGATCACGGAGATGACCGCCACGATGATGAAGATGATGATCGAGTACGCGCTCGCGAGCCCGTAGTCGCGGGTCTGCCCCGTGAAGGCGACCTTGTAGACCATCGAGATCAGCAGGTCGGTGTGGCCGACCGGGATCGGCGCCTCGCTGTCGCGCGGACCGCCGTTCGTGAGCATGTAGACGATGTTGAAGTTGTTGAAGTTGAACGCGAACGACGCGATGAGCAGAGGCGCCACGCTCACGAGCAGGAGCGGCAGCTTGATGAGCCGGAACACGGCCCACGGCTTCGCGCCGTCGACGGTCGCGGCCTCCTGGAGCTCCTCGGGGATGGCCTGCAGCGCTCCCGTGCACACGAGGAACATGTAAGGGAAGCCGAGCCAGAGGTTCACGATGAGCACCGACACCTTCGCGAGCACGGGGTCGGTCAGCCACGGGATGTCGGCGCCGCCGAAGATCACCTCGTTGAGGAACCCGAAGCTCTGGTTCATCATGCCCGCCCACACGAGCGCCGACAGGAACGACGGCACCGCATACGGGAGGATCATGAGCACGCGGTAGGTGCGGCGCCCCCGCATGCGCGCGTTGTTGAACGCGATCGCGAGGAAGAGGCCGAGGAAGAACGTCGACGCGACCGAGATGAGCGCGAACGCGAACGTCCAGATCGTGACGTAGACGAGCGGGCTCGCGAGGCGCGCGTCCGTGACGGCGCGGATGAAGTTGTCGAAGCCGACCGTCACCTGCCACCCGGGAAGGATCTCGGTGCCGTCGGGCGCCGTGAACGCGCCGGTGCCGAGATCGGAGTAGACGGTGCCGCTGCGGAGGTCGGTGAGCGTGCCGGCCGCCTCGTCGTACTCGAGCGTCGAGGTGTAGAGGTACGCGCTCGTCCCGTCGGGGGTGCGGAGGGCGCCGTCGTTCGGGTCGTCCGAGAACGGCACGGCGAGCTCGGTGATCTGGTCGGTGCGCTCGAGCACGTCGGCGAACTGCAGCGTCGTCCAGCCGGGCGCCGACACGGCCTTGTCGCCGTCGAAGCCGGCGTCGACCGGCGCGAGGGGCTGCTCGGCGGTCCCCAGGAGGGCCTCGCCGTCGGGCGTGGTGACGAGGAGGCCGATCTCGCCTCCGGCCTCGACCACCGTGATCGGGTAGCTCGCGGAGTCGGGCACGCGCTCGAGGGCCGAGGCCATGAGCGAGGCGACGGCCTGCTCCTTCGAGCCGTTGTGGCCCGTGCCGTAGTTCGTGAAGGCGACGTAGCCCGTGTACACGAGCACGAAGACCTGGAACAGGCACAGGAAGATGAGGCCGGGCGCGAGGTACTTCGCCGCGAGCGCGCGGCGGGAGAAGTAGACCCAGTTGACGATTCCCGCCACGAGCACGACCGCCGCGAGGACGATCCACTGCTCGTGGCCGAACAGCACGAGAGCCGCGTAGACGGCGATCGCGTCGACGATCGCGAGGGCCGCGATCTTCACGATCACGGAGGCCAGTCCGCCGCCGGCCTGGTCGGCGATCGACCGCGCGCGCCGCTGGCGCGCCGTGGGCTTCGGGTCTTCGGTCGCCGTCTCGGCGCCGGAGAGGGTGTCGGTCATGGGTTCCTATCGCTGTCTCGTGGGGTCAGCGGCCGGTCGCCAGGGCGGGCGGACCGCTGCGGTGCGCTCGGATGGTCCGCGGCCGCGGGCGGGGACGCCCCCGTCGAGGGGGCGGCCCGCCCGCGTCCGCGATCCGAGCGGGTGCGTCAGCCGATCGCGGCCTGCACGTCGGCGGCGAGCTTCTGCCACGTCGCGACGGGGTCGGCGCCGTTGATGATCTCGGCCTCCGCGATGCCCCAGTACTGCCACACGGCGCCCATCTCGGGGATCGCGGGCATCGGCACGGCCTCCGCGCCGACGGTCGCGAAGCCGCCGATGATCGGGTCGCTCGAGGCGGTCTCCGCGGCCGACGAGAGCGCGGGGAGGATGTTGCCGGCCTCGAAGAGCGCGAGCTGCGCCTCCTCGCTGCCGAGGTAGTTCACGAGGAAGTCGTTCGCGGCGACCTTGTCGTCCGACTCGGCCGACACGAAGAAGCCCTTCACGCCCGCGAACGGCGATGCCGGCTGATCGGTCGGGCTCGGGACGGGGTCGATCGCGACGTCGATGCCCGCGTCGACCGCTGCGCCGACGTTCCACGGGCCGGTCAGCCAGAAGGCCGCCGTGCCGTCGAGGAACGCCTGCTTGGCGATGTCGCCGTCGATGTCGGTGTTGAACGCGCCCTTGCCGCCCTGCTCGCCGAGCCACGTCGCGAACTCCTCGCCGCCGGCGTTGCCCAGCTGCAGGTCGGTCGCGTCGTAGCCGTTCTCGTTCGTGCCGAAGACGGGAGCGCCGAACGCGGTCTGGAACGCGTAGAGGTGGTACGGGTTGCCCTCCGCGCCCTGCTCGACGACGAACGGGGTCTCGAGGCCGGCGGCCTGGCCCTTCGCGATCATGTCGTCGAAGCTCGTCGCGGCCTCGGGGACGAGCTCGGCGTTGCGCAGCATCGCGATGTTCTCGACCGCGTACGGGAGCATGTAGACGGTGCCGTCGTACGTCGAGGCCTCGACGGCGACGTCGAGGAAGTCGCCCGCGGCGTCGCCCAGCTCGAGAGGCGCCACGACGCCGTTCGTCGCGAGCTCGCCGAGCCAGTCGTGCGCGCCCATCGTGATGTCGGGGCCCTCACCGGTCGGCACCTGCTGGATGAAGTCGTCCTTGATCGTCGCGTTGTCCTTGCCGACGAGCTCGACCTCGACGCCGCTCTTCTCGGTGTACGCGTCCGCCACCGCCTGCAGCGCGTCGACGCGCTCGGCGTCGACCCACACGGTGAGCGTCGACGAGGGCGCCTCGGCGTCTCCGCCGCCCGAAGCGCCTTCGTTCGCGCTGTCGCTCGCACAACCCGCGAGCCCGAGTGCCGTCACGCCGGCCATCGCGACGACGGCCGCGAAGCGTCCCCTGCTGTTCACCTTCATTGGTGTGTCCTCCTGGTTGATGAGCCCGCAACTGTGCAAGCGTTTACAGGTATACACCGTCGAGCACCGATTTGAAAACCGCGAATCTGCGGGCGTGACCGATTCGATACGAATCGCGGGGCGAGTCACGCGCCCGTGAACTGCAAACGCTTACAACCGACGCGGAAATCCTCTAGAGTTGGCGACCATGACCCCTGAATGGTGGCGCACCGCCGCGATCTACCAGATCTACCCGCGCTCCTTCGCCGACGCCTCGGGCGACGGCGTCGGCGACCTCGCGGGCGTGACGTCGCGCATGGACGCGCTCGCCGAGCTGGGCATCGACGCGATCTGGCTCTCGCCGTTCATGACCTCGCCCCAGCGCGACGCGGGCTACGACGTGACCGACTACCGCGACGTCGACCCGCTCTTCGGGACGCTCGCCGACTTCGACGCGATGCTCGAGGCCGCGCACGCCCGGGGCATCCGGGTCATCATCGACCTCGTGCCGAACCACTCCTCCGACCAGCACGTCTGGTTCCAGGAGGCGCTGACCGCCGCGCCCGGCAGCCGCGAGCGCGCGCGCTACCTGTTCCGCGACGGCCGCGGCCCGGGCGGCCACGAGCCGCCGAACAACTGGCAGTCGATCTTCGGCGGCCCCGCCTGGACGCGCGTCACCGAGGCGGACGGCTCTCCCGGTCAGTGGTACCTGCACCTCTTCGACTCGAGCCAGCCCGACTTCGACTGGACGCAGCGCGAGGTGCGCGACGAGTTCCTCGACATCCTGCGCTTCTGGCTCGATCGGGGCGTCGACGGCTTCCGCGTCGACGTCGCGCACGGCCTCATCAAGGAGGACGGGCTGCCCGACTACATCCAGCCCGAGGACGCCGACTCGATGGGCGGCGAGGCCGAGGACGACGTGCCCTACTGGGGGCGCCCCGGCGTCCACGAGGTGTACCGCGAGTGGCGCGCGCTGCTCGAGGAGTACGACGGCGACCGCGCGCTGTGCGCCGAGGCGTGGCGTCCGACCGCGCGCGAGACCGCGCTGTGGGTGCGCCCCGATGAGATGCACCAGGCCTTCAACTTCCCGTACATGATGACCGAGTGGGACGCCGCGGCCCTGCGCACGGTCATCGCCGACTCGCTCGAGGCCTTCCCGGCCGTCGGCGCGCCCGCGACGTGGGTCCTGTCGAACCACGACGTCATCCGGCACGCCTCGCGACTCGCGCTGGGCGCCGACAGCCCGCAGGGTCACGGCATCGGCCCGCTCTCCCCGGGCAAGCCCGACCCCGTCGTCGGCCTCCGCCGCGCCCGAGCGGCGACGACCGTCATGTTCGCGCTGCCGGGAAGCGCCTACATCTACCAGGGCGAGGAGCTCGGGCTCCCCGAGGCGATCGAGCTTCCCGATGAAGCCCGCCAGGACCCGACCTGGTTCCGCACGAACGGCGAGCGCTACGGCCGCGACGGGTGCCGCGTTCCCATCCCGTGGGAGGCCGGCGCGCCGGCGTTCGGCTTCAGCGCGACCGGGGCGTCGTGGCTCCCCCAGCCGGCCGAGTGGCGGGCGCTCGCGCGCGACGTCCAGCGCGACGATCCCGCGTCGACGCTCTCGCTCTACCGCGACCTCCTGCGGCTGCGCCGCGAGGAGTCCCTCGCGAGCGGCGACCTCGAGTGGGTCGACGGATGGCCGACGCACGTCCTCGCGTTCCGCAACGGGCGTGTGACGGTGATCGCGAACACGGGATCCGAGGATGTCCCCGCACCCGAGGGCATGCGGGTCCTGTGCGCGAGCGGGCCGCTCGGCGAGGGCGTCGTCCCCGTCGACACGGCCGCCTGGTTCATCGCAGGATGACGCGGGATGCCCCGCGTCTCCTACGATGAACGCGTGCATTCCGTGAGCATCGCCGAGGTCGCCCAGCGCGCAGGCGTCTCGACCGCCACGGTCTCGCGCGCCCTCTCCGGCCGCGGCCACGTGTCGGCGGCGGCGAAGGAGGCCGTCCTCGCGGCGGCCCACGCGCTCGGGTACGTCGTCTCATCGAACGCCTCGAGCCTCGCGAGCGGGCGCACGCGCAACGTCGGCGTCGTGCTGCCGTTCCTCAACCGGTGGTACTTCGCCTCCGTGCTCGAGGGCGCTCAGCAGGCGCTCCTCCGGGCGGGCTACGACGTGACGCTCTACAACCTCTCCGGCGGCGGAGAGGAGCGCGCGAGCGTCTTCGAGCACTTCCTCCTGCGCCAGCGCGTCGACGCCGTGATCGCCGTGTCGCTCGAGCTCACGGAGGACGAGGTCGCCCGCCTGCACGCGCTCGGCAAGCCCATCGTCGGCGTCGGCGGGCCCATCCCGGGGGTGCGCACGCTCGCGATCGACGACGTCGCGGTCGCCAAGCTCGCGACGGAGCACCTCACGGGGCTCGGGCACACGCGGATCGGCCACCTCGGCGGCCGACCGGAGTTCGACTCCGACTTCCATCTGCCTGTCCAGCGCCGGCACGGGTACGAGGCGGCGCTCGACGAGGCGGGCATCCCGTTCGACGCCGACCTCGTGGCGAACGCCGACTTCACGGTGCAGGGCGGGTACCACGCGGCCAAGCAGCTCCTCGGCGCTCCCCCGCGCAGCCGTCCGACGGCGATCTTCGCGGCCTCCGACGAGATGGCGATCGGCGCCATCCTCGCGGCCCGCGACCTCGGGCTCGCCGTGCCCCACGACGTCTCGGTCGTGGGCATCGACGACCACGACCAGGCCGAGTTCTTCGGGCTCACGACGGTCGCGCAGTTCCCGCGGAAGCAGGGAGCGCGCGCGGTGGACATCCTGCTCGAGCAGCTCGAGCCGCGCGACGGCTCCGAGCCGCTCGCGGACATCCCGCTGCCGTTCGAGCTCGTCGTCCGCTCGTCGACGTCGCGCCCGCGCGACTGAGCCGACCCGGCGCTCGGGCCGTCAGTCGCGCGAGATCCGCACCATCTCGTCGCGCGGGACGACCTTGATGCGCGCGCGGCCGTGCGGCTGGCCCAGCGCGATCTCGTGCGCGTCGAGCCGATGCCACCCCTCGAGGTCGGTCCAGATGACGCCGCGCTCGGCGAGGAGCGCGGGGATGGCGTCGGCCGACGGGTCCTCCGGCTGCCACCACGAGCCCTGATCGTTCACGATGTGCTGCACGGTCTCCATCGCGTCGGACTTCGTGTGCCCGATGAGGCCGACAGGGCCGCGCTTGATCCAGCCGGTCGCGTACAGCCCGGGCACGCGCTCGTTCGAGTCCTCGTGCAGCACCTGACCCTCGTGGTTCGGGATGACCCCGTGCTTCTCGTCGAACGGCACGCCGGGCAGGGGCGATCCGAAGTACCCCACGGCGCGGTAGAGCTGCCCCATCGGCACCTCGCGCATCTCGCCTGTCCCGATGACGCCGCCGTGGCCATCCGGTCGCGTCCGCTCGTACACGAGGGCGGCGACACGGCCCTGCTCATCGGTCTTCACCTCGACGGGGCGCGCCCAGAAGTGCAGGTGCAGACGACGCGAGGCGGTTCCCCCGGCCCCGTTCGCGCCCGGGCGGGTGCGCCATTCCTGGAGGACGCGGTCGATGACCTTGACCTGCTTGTTCGACGCGACGGCGGCCTTCGACGCCTCGTCGTAGTCGAAGTCCTCGTCGTACACGACCATGTCCACGTCGCGCAGCTCGCCGAGCTCGCGCAGCTCGAGCGGCGTGAACTTCACCTGCGCGGGGCCTCGGCGGCCGAACACGTGCACATCGGTGACGGGCGATGCCGCGAGCACCTCGTAGACGTTGTCCGGGATCTCGGTGGGCAGGAGGTCCTCGGCGTGCTTGGCGAGCATGCGCGAGATGTCGAGGGCGACGTTGCCGTTGCCGATCACGCCCACCGACGAGGCCGTGAGCGGCCACGTGCGCGGGACATCCGGGTGCCCGTCGAACCAGCTCACGAAGTCGGCGGCACCGAACGAGCCGTCGGCGTCGATGCCGGGGATCGCGAGGTCGGCGTCGCGCACCGCGCCGGTCGCGAAGAGCACGGCGTGGTAGTGGCGCTTGAGGTCGTCGAGCGTGAGGTCCTCGCCGAAGCGCACGTTGCCGAAGATGCGGATGTCGCCGCGGTCGAGCACCTCGCGGAGGGCGCCGACGACGCCCTTGATGCGCGGATGATCGGGCGCGACGCCGTAGCGGACGAGGCCGTAGGGCGCGGGGAGCTGCTCGAACAGGTCGATCGACACGTCGAAGCTGCGCTCGGTCTTCAGCAGGATGTCCGCTGCGTAGATGCCGGCCGGGCCTGCGCCCACGATGGCGAGACGGAGCTGGGTCATATCGGTCCCTTCGTTCGGCACCGCGGAGGCGGGCGTCAGCTGGAGCGGATGGCGAGACTCTCCGCGAAGCGCGTGAGCGCCTCGCGGACGGCGCCGCGCGGGAGCGCGTCGAGCGCCGCGATGGCGCCCCTGGTCCATTCGAGCGACAGCTCGCGGGTGGCCTCGGTCACCGGGTGGTCGCGGAGCTCCGCGAGCGGCCCGTCGAGGGTCGCGGGGTCGGCGCCGTCGGCGATGCGCGCGACGCCCTCGTCGATGCGCGCGAGGAGGCCGCGCGACGCGTCGTCATCGCGACGCGACAGGAGGAGGTAGGGCATCGTCGGCACGCCGGCGCGCAGATCCGTCCCCGGCACCTTGCCCGTGTCGTCGGGGTTCGCCGAGAGATCGATCACGTCATCCGCGAGCTGGAACGCGACGCCCACCTTCTCGCCGTACACGCGCAGGGGCTCGCCGTACTTCTCGTCGGCCCCCGAGAAGTACGCTCCGGCCTGGGCGGCCGCGGCGATGAGCGAGCCCGTCTTGTCGGCGAGCACGCCGATGTAGAACTCGATCGGGTCGTCGCCCGGCTGCGCTCCGAGCGTCTCGTGCATCTGCCCGAGGACGAGGCGCTCGAACGTCTGCGACTGGATGCGCATGGCCTCCTCGCCGTTGCGCGACATGATCACGCTCGCGCGGGACAGGAGCAGGTCTCCCGTGAGGATGGCGACGCTGTTGCCCCACACCTGGTGCGCGGCCGCGACGCCGCGACGCCGGTCGGCGCCGTCCATGACGTCGTCGTGATAGAGCGACCCGAGGTGCATGAGCTCGAGGGCCTTGGCGGCCTCGATGACCGGCTGCGTCGCCCCCTGTCCGAGCTGGGCGGTGAGCAGGACGAGCATGGGGCGGACGCGCTTGCCGCCGGCCTCGTAGAGGTACCGGCTCATCGCGTCGACGAGCGGGTCGGCGGCCTTGAGCTCGACGGCGAGCTCGCTCTCGACCTGCTCGAGGCCCTCCTCGATCTTCGCCGCGAGGCGCCGGGCGACGGGTCCGGCGAACACGCGGTCGCTCAGACCGAATCGGCTCGCCAGCTGCGAACCCGGCGCGGAGGGGCTCGGAGTCACCTGCCCAGCCTACCTGCCCGGCCCGCACCGGCGCTCACGGTGCCTTCAGGCCGAGACATCTCCCGATGCCGCCTCGCCCGTCGGCTTGACCCCGCGGTGCAGGGCGACGATGCCGAAGCTCAGGTTGCGGTACCGCACGTCGACCCAGCCCGCCTCGCGGATCCACGTCGCGAGCGTCGCCTGGTCCGGCCAGTGCCGGATCGACTCGTTGAGGTAGTCGTAGGCCTCGCCGTTCGATCCGACGAGGCGCGCGACCCGCGGCAGCACGTTGTCACCGTAGAACCGGTAGAGCTTTCCGAACAGCCGCCCGGGCGGGGTCGAGAACTCGTTGATGACGAGCCGTCCGCCCGGCTTCGTCACGCGGAAGAGCTCGGCGATCGCCTTCTTGGGGCGATCGACGTTGCGGAGCCCGTACGACATCGTCACGGCGTCGAACTCGTCGTCATCGAAGGGCAGGTCGGTGGCGTCCGCCTGCACGAAGGTGAGATTGCGGATGTCGCCGTGCCGCCGGCGCCCCTCGGCGAGCATGCCGGGCGAGAAGTCGGCGGCGACGACCTCGGCGCCGCTGCGCGCGAGCGACGCGGACGACGAGCCGGTGCCCGCCGCCAGGTCGAGGATGCGCTCCCCCGGCCGAGGCGCGACCGTGCGGGTCGTCGCCGCGCGCCAGAGCGCGTCGTTCCCGAACGTCATCGCGACGTTGGTGAGGTCGTAGCGCGCAGCGACCTGATCGAACATCCCCGCGACGCTCGCGGGGTCCTTGCCGAGGTCGGCGCGGTTGGGTTCCTTCGGTGCGGCGCTCACCCTGTCGAGTCTAGGTCGTGCAGCACCCCGAACCAGCGGTCGGCGGTGGCATCGTCGAACGGCGCGACGTCGGCGCGCACCTCCCGCTCGAGGACGAGCGTGCGGGCCTCGAGCTCCTCCTGCACGTCGGCGGGATAGCCGTAGTGCGCACGGTGCTCGTCCCACTCGTCACGGTCGTCGACGTAGATGCCGCGGTCGTCGAGGCGGTGCACGACGTCGAGGTCCATGTCGATCGCCGTCGGCTCAGGGCCATCCCAGCGCGCATCCCACGCGAGATCGATGTAGACGCGCGTGAGCGACGGCGCCGCGTTCCGCGTGAGCGTCCACGTGGCCTCGCCCGCGGGGAGGAGCGTGATGCACGCGGCGTCGAGGACGACATCGCGACCGGGGCGCGCGCTGCGCCACCCCGGGAGCTGGCCGAACCAGTCGCCCCAGTCGTCCGACCCGAGATACACGCACTCGTGCACCCAGTGCGGAGAGCTGTCCCACTTGCGCCAGCGGAAGAGCAGTCGGGTTCCCACGGCGGGTCGGTCGGCGCTCACCCTGCCGAGTGTAGACGCGCACGACGTGCGCTCAGCGTGAGTCCCTAGGCTGGAGGCCGTGCCCGACCCGCTCTCCCTGCCGCGCCTGCGCGCGGTGACGCGCCCCATCGACGCCCCCGAGGATCCGCTGCTGCTCGCCTCCGCCGAGGACCCGCTCGTCTGGATGCGCCGCGGCGAGGGGATGATCGGATCCGGAGCCGAGGTGCTGCGGATCGACGTCGGAGAGGACGGCCGGCTCGAGGCGATCGCCGACGTGTGGCGCGCGATCTCGGCCGCGGCCGAGGTGGACGACGCCGTCCGCCTGCCGGGAACGGGACTCGTCGCGTTCGGGGCGTTCGCGTTCGACGAGACCTCGCTCGCGCCGAGCACGCTCATCGTGCCGAGCATCGTCGTGGGGCGCCGCGGCGGCCGCGCGTGGATGACGCGCATCTCGCGGATGGATGGCCCGGAGCCGGCCGCCCCCGATCCGCTCGCGTATGGCCCGCACTGGTCGGCGACGCTCGGTCCCGGCGAGCTCGACCCCGCAGGGCACACCGCGGCGGTTGCCGCCGCACTCGAGGCGATCGCCGCCGGCGAGGTCGAGAAGGTCGTCATCGCGCGGGACATCGCGGGCACGCTGCCCGCCGACGCCGACCTGCGGCGGCTCGTGCGCGCTCTCGCGGAGGGGTACCCCGACACCTGGGCCTATGCCGTCGACGGCATCATCGGGGCGAGCCCCGAGACGCTCGTCACGGTCTCGGGCGGCACCGTCACGGCGCGCGTGCTCGCCGGCACCCGCCCGCGTGGCGCGAACGCGGATGAGGACACGGCGATCACCGCCGAGCTCGCGACGACCGCGAAGGACCTCGACGAGCACCGCTACGCCGTCCAGAGCGTGCTCACGGCGCTCGAGCCCCACACGTCGGCTCTCGTCGCCGCCGAGCAGCCGTTCACCCTGAAGCTGCCGAATGTGTGGCACCTCGCGACGGATGTCGAGGGCACGCTCGCGAACGGCGACTCGGCTCTCGACATGGTGCGCGCGCTGCATCCGACCGCCGCCGTGGCCGGGACCCCGACGCCCGACGCGATCGCCGCCATCCGGCGCATCGAGCCGTTCGACCGCGGTCGCTACGCCGGGCCCGTCGGCTGGGTGGACGGCGACGGCGACGGCGAATGGGCGATCGCGCTGCGCTGCGCCCAGATCGGCGCACCCGAGGGGGCGCACCGCCCGGTCACCGCGCACGCGGGCGGGGGCATCGTCGCGGGCAGCCAGCCCGAGGCCGAGCTGCTCGAGACGCGCGTGAAGTTCCGTCCGATCGTCGACGCGCTCGCGTAGCCGGCGGCTCAGCCCGCTGCGGCGAGCACCCGGTCCAGGAACGGATTGCGCAGCTTCCCCTCGGGGTCGAAACGCCGCGCGAGCTCCGCGAAGTCGCCCAGGCGCGGCCAGACCGACCGGAGCATGTCGGCGTCGAGTCGCGTGAGCTTGCCCCAGTGCGGGCGCGCGCCCCACGGCTCGAGGGCCTTCTCGAGCTTCGCCACGACGGTCTCGACCTCGGCCTGGCGCTGGTGCCACGTGAAGTGCAGGCCGATCGCGTCGTGGCCGGAGGCAGGGCTCAGCCAGAGGTCGTCGGCGCGCATCGAGCGGATCTCCATCACCTGCACGAGCGGCGCGACCTCGTCGGCGAGCGCGCGGACGGCCTCGATCGCCCCCACCGCGTGCGTGCGCGGCACGAGGAGCTCCGACTGCAGCTCGGCGCCGTTCGACGGCGTGTGGCTGAGCTTGAAGTGCGCGAGCCGGTCGAGCCACGCGCCGCGCTCGCCGAGCTGAGGCGTGGTCGCCTCGGGGGTGACGCCGGCGAGCATGTGCACCTGCTCGGTCGCCTCGGCGATGTCGCCCGGCAGCCGCGGTGCCTCGTCGCCGCGCGCCTTCGTCCAGACCTGGTCGATGACGTCGGGGTCGTCCCAGCGGTGGAAGAGGCTGACGCTGTACGCCGAGGCCATGAGCACGTCGAACTCCGCGAGCGCGACCTCGAGCGGCAGCCGCTCGTACACGCGCTGGCGGATGGCGAAGGTCGGCTCGATGTCGAGCGTCACCTCGGTGACGATGCCGAGCGCGCCGAGGGAGACCACGGCCCCGTCGAAGTCGCGGTCGCCACGGCGCAGGGTGACGACCTCGCCCGTCGGCGTGACGAGCTCGAGGGCCGCGACCGCGGAGGAGAGCGTCCCGACCGTGTCGCCCGATCCGTGCGTTCCGGTCGCGATCGCGCCCGCGATCGAGATGTGCGGCAGCGATGCGAGGTTCGCGAGCGCCCATCCCTCGGCCTCGAGCGCGGGCGCGAGCTCGCCGTAGCGCATGCCCGCGCCGACCGTGACGGTGCGGGCGCCTGCATCGATGCGCGGCGCGGCCGTGAGCCGCGCCGTCGACAGGAGCGTGTCGTCGGTGTCAGCGATGAGGTTGAACGAGTGCCCCGACCCCAGCGCGCGCACACGGCCGGCCGAGGCCAGCACCGCACGGACCTCGTCGACGCTCGACGGCGTCTCGACCCGCTGCGCGCCGAAGCGCACGTTCCCCGCCCAGTTGGCCTGCGCCATCCTCGTCTCCTTCATCGCCGTTGATTTGTTGCCACTATAGCGTTATTGAGGGCGGGGCGCATCCGCGCCCCGCCCTCCCGACCGTAGCGCGGCTCAGCGCAGCGCGATGGCCGACCACGACACGGGCTCGAGCCGCACCCGCAGGGTGCCGCCGTCGAGCCGGGCGTCGAGGGGCTTGAGCCCCACGCGCTCCTGGTCGTCGATCGTGTTCTTCGCGTACACGTCGTCGTCCCACAGGGTGACGGCCTCCGCCACCGCGGCGCGCCCCAGACCCGAGACGTCGATCGTCACGTCGACGGCCTCGCGCGAGCGGTTCACGAGGAACACCGCCGAGCCCTCGTCGCCGTCGGTCGCGACCGCGTCGACCGCCGATGCCTCTCCGTACTTCTTCGAGGTGACCGTCCCTGCCTCGACGCGCGGCTTGAGCACGCGGCCCTGCGCGAGGCGCGAGGTGACCGAGAACGGGAAGAACGTCGTCTGGCGCCACGCGTCGCCGCCCGGCTCGGTCATGATCGGCGCGATCACGTTGACGAGCTGCGCGAGCGAGGCCGAGCGCACGCGGTCGTGGTGCTCGAGCAGGGTCATCAGCAGGCTGCCGAAGACGACCGCGTCCGCGACCGAGTACACGTCCTCGAGCTGGCGCGGAGCGATCGGCCAGGTCTCGTTGACCTCGTCGGACTCCTGGTGCTCCTTGAGGTACCAGATGTTCCACTCGTCGAACGACAGCATGATCTTCTTGTCGGTCTTGCGCCGATGCCCCACCGCGTCGGCCGTCGTCACGACCGTCTCGATGAAGTAGCGCATGTCGAGGGCCGACGCGAGGAAGGAGTCGAGGTCGCCGTCGAACTCCTGGTAGTAGGCGTGGCACGAGACGAAGTCGACGTAGTCGTACGCGTGCTCGAGGACGGTGCGCTCCCACTCCCCGAAGGTCGGCATCGACGATCCCGACGACCCGCACACGACGAGCTCGAGGTCCTTCTGCGCGGCCTTCATCGCCTGCGCGGTGCGCGCAGCGAGCTTGCCGTAGTCGTCGGCCGTCATGTAGCCGGTCTGCCAGGGGCCGTCCATCTCGTTGCCGAGGCACCACATCCGGATGTCCCACGGCTCGGGGTAGCCGTGCGCGGCACGCAGGTCGCTGAGCGCGGTGCCCGACGGGTGGTTGGCGTACTCGAGCAGGTCGAGCGCCTCGAGGATGCCGCGCGTGCCGAGGTTCACCGCGAGCATGAGCTCGCTGCCGATCTCCTGGAGCCACGAGGCGAACTCGTTCAGGCCGATCTGGTTCGTCTCGAGCGCGTGCCAGGCGAGGTCGCGGCGGACGGGGCGGCTCTCCCGCGGCCCGACGCCGTCCTCCCACCGGTAGCCCGACACGAAGTTGCCGCCCGGATAGCGGATGGTCGTCGCGCCGAGCTCCTTCACGAGGGCGGTGACGTCCTTCCGGAAGCCGTTCTCATCGGCCTGCGGATGGCCGGGCTCGTAGATGCCGTCGTAGACGCAGCGACCGAGGTGCTCGACGAACGAGCCGAAGATGCGGCGGTCGATCGGTGCGACGACGGCCTCGGGGTCGATGCGAATGCTCGCGGTGGACATGCGTACCTCTCGGTTTCTCTCTCAGGGGGTGGCCGGTGCCGGCCTTGGTGTCACGCGGTCGCGCGGTCGACGGCGGGGCCGATGAGCGCCGCGTGGACGAGGAGCGGCGCGCTCGCTCCGAAGAGGAGCGCGATGGGCGGTGCGGTCAGGAGCGCCGCGGCGACGGCGCCGAGCGCGGCGAGGACGACGAGGGCCCGGCCCGGGGTCAGCCAGGGCGCCACGACCGCGAACCGCAGGACGGTGCGGGTCGTCGCCCGCGGCGCGCGGGCCAGGGCGACGACGGCGTACGCCGCCGACACGGCGGACACGGCGCCGACGATCGTGACGGCCGCGAGGGCTGCCGACGCGATGCCCGCCGGCAGCGACGACGAGACGGCGACGTCGAGCGCGACGACGAGCCAGGCGACCTGGAACCCGGCGCCGGCGAGGTTCGCGCGCACGAACGCCTCGCGATAGGCGGCGACGAACGCGCGGACCGGCGCGGACGGCGCCTCGAGCGCGCGCACGGCGGCGACGGATGCCGGGAAGACGCCGAGCACGACGAGGCCGGCGAGCGCGCCCCCCAGCCACAGCCCCTGCACGAGCAGCAGCCGCGAGACGTGGCCGAGCACGTCCATGACGCGCCCCGACCATCCGATCGCCTCCTCGCCTGCCGCGCCCCGGACATCCGTCGCCGCCACGATCAGCCCTTCGATCCCGTGAGGGCGATCGACTCGATGATCTGCTTCTGGAAGATCACGAAGACCGCGAGGACCGGCACGAGCGCGATGCACGACGCCGCCATGATGAGCGGATAGTCGGTCTGGCTCGCGTACGTCGCGTTGAAGCGCGCGATCACGAGCTGCAGGGTCTGCACCTCGGGCGAGTTCAGGTAGATGATCGGCGCGAGGTAGTCGTTCCACACGGCCATGAACCACAGGATGAACTGCGCCGCGATCGCCGGGCGGATGATCGGGAAGATCAGGCGCCAGAAGATCGTGAAGTGGCTCGCGCCGTCGATCACGGCCGCCTCGATGATCGAGTCGGGCACCGTGTCGAGGTACTGGCGCAGGAAGAACACCATGACGATGTTCCCGAAGATCCCGGGCAGGATGAGCGGCCAGAGGGTGTCGACGAGGCCCGCGCGGGCGAACATCTGGAACTGCGGGATCATGAGCGTCGGGAACGGGATCATGATCGCCGCGAGCAGCGACAGGAACAGCGCTCCCTTGCCGGGCAGGCGCATCTTGGCGAACGCGTAGGCCGCGAGCGCCGACGCGGCACCGCCGATGAGCGTCACGCTCACGGCGACGATCGCGCTGTTGGCGATGCCCGTGAGGAGCGGCCCGGCCGTCCACACGCGCACGTAGTTGTCCCACTGCACGGGGTCGGGGATCCACTGCGGCGGCAGGAAGAACACGGCCTCGCGGGTCTTGAGCGAGGTCGTGAGCATCCACAGGAGCGGAGCGACCATCGTGATGCCGCCGAGCGACAGGATGATCGCGACGATCACGTTGCCGGGGCGGGAGCGGCGCGTGCGGCTGCCCTCGGGGCGGCGGCCGCCCTTCTGCGGCTGCACGAGCGCGCGCGTCGACAGGCTCTGCGTCGTGGTCGGGGTGGGGGTCTGGAGAGCGGTCATCGTCGGCCTCACTCGATCGAGAACGTGCTGCGCCGGTTGAGCGCGAACTGGATGGCCGTGACGACGAACACGAGGATGCCGAGGACGATCGACATCGCCGTCGCGTAGCCCATGTTGAGGTACTCGAACGCCTGGCGCCAGATGTACCAGACGATCGTGGCCGTGGAGAACTCCGGGCCTCCCGTCGGGGTCATGATGTTGATCTCGACGAAGATCTGCGCTCCGCCGATGATGTTGGTCACGACGAGGAAGAAGGTCACGGGCCGCAGCATCGGCACGGTGATCGCGCGGAACTGCTGGAACGCCGACGCCCCGTCGAGGCTCGCCGCTTCGTACAGCTGCCGGGGAACGGACTGCAGCGCCGCGAGGTACAGGAGCATCGAGTAGCCGAGGCCCTTCCACACGGTCATGAGGATGATCGCGGGCTTCGCGGTCGCGGCATCCTGCAGCCAGTTCGGCCCGTCGATGCCGACGTACGCGAGCGCCTGGTTCACGAGACCGAAGTCGCCGTTGTACGCCCACTGCCACAGGATGGCGATGGCCGCGATCGAGGAGATGACCGGGATGTAGTAGATCGTCCGGAAGAACGTCGTGCCGCGCATCTTGCGGTTCATCGCGAGCGCGAGCAGGAGCGACAGGATGAGTCCGAGCGGGATGCCGAGCATGAGGAAGACGGTGTTGCCGAGCGACTTCCAGAAGTACTCGTCGCCGAGCATGCGCACGTAGTTGGCGATCCCGTTGGGCGCGGGGGCCGTGATGCCGTTCCAGTTCGTGAACGACGTCGCCGCGGCGAACACGAGCGGGTACGCGACGAACGCGAGGAACCCGATCACGGGGATCGCCACGAAGAGCGCGGCGGCCCGGTGCTCGCGCCGATGCAGCGCGCTGCGCCGGCGGGTCGCCCTGGGTGGGGCGACGGCGGAGGTGGTGGTCATCGTCGAGCTCCTTCGTTCGACAGGGAGAGGGAGGGCAGGGGCAGCGGCGCCGCGATCATCCGCCGGTCCTCGCCATCTCGGACTGGTCGTTGGCCATGTCGAGGAACTCCTGCATCCTCGGCTGCGCCTGCGCGAGGTACTCCTCGGCCGTGACCTTGCCGTCGATGACCGGCTGGATGTTCGTGAAGAGCTCGTCGTACCACTGCGCGTTGTACGTGTAGGTGGCGGGCAGCGCGCGGCCGTAGTCCTGCAGGACCTGGAGGAACTCCTCCTTGTTGGCCGGCATGGTGGAGTCGTCGGCCGCGTACTCCTCGGCCATGTCGATGAGGTTGGGGATCTGCACGCCCGCGTCGACGAGCGCCTGCTGCGTCTCGCGGTCCGCCGACAGGTACGCGGCCAGGTCGACGGCGGCCTCGGTGTTCGCGGTCGAGGCCGACACGGCGATGCCCAGGGTGCCGATCCAGGACGCGGTCTCCCCCGTCTCGCCGACCGGCCACGGGATGAGGTCCCACTCGAAGGGGAGGTCCTTGTAGATCGGGACGTCCCACGGGCCGACGGGGAAGAACCCGATCTCGCCCTGCATCCAGCGCTGGTAGGTGTCGAGCGTCTGCGCCTCGGCGACCGAGGGCGTCACGGCGTGGACGTTCTGCAGGTCCGCGAAGAACTGCAGCGCCTCGGCGAACTCGGGGGTGTCGACCGTGACGCTCTCGGCGTCCTCGTCGATCCAGTCGGCGCCGTTCGACCACGCGAACGACTGCAGGTTCCAGACCACGTTGAGGCCCGTGCCCCACTGGTCGAGCTCGCCGTCGCCGTCGGTGTCCTTCGTGATCGCCTTGAGGACCTCGACCCACTCCTCCCACGTGTACGGGTCGTCGGGGTCGGGCCGCTCGACGCCCGCGGCGTCGAGCATCGTCGCGTTGTAGCCGAACGAGAACGGGCCGACGTCCTTGGGGAGCGCGTAGAGCGGCCCCTGCCCGAGCTTCTCGCCGTCGTAGCGGTACGAGTCGATGCCGTAGTCCCACATGTTGTCGAGGTCGATCGCGTCGGACGCCTCGACGTACTCCGTGATGTCCTGGATCACTCCCGCGTTCACGTAGGACTCGACGCTGCCCGGATCGATGTAGAACACGTCGGGCACCTGGCCGCCGACGATCGCCGCACGCAGCTTCGTCGCGTACTCGTCGGCCGTCGTCATGATGATCTCGACGTCGATGCCGGTGTCGGCCTCGTACTGCTCGATGGCGGCGGTGTACGCCTCCTCCTCGGCGGGTCCGCCGCGGAACATGAACGTCAGGGTGTCCTCGTCCTGCGCAGCGGCGCAGCCGCCGAGCACCGGCGCGGCGATCGCCAGCACGGCGGTCATCCCCGCGATCGCGATCTTCCTCGCCATCGCGACCTCCTTCTTCTCAGGCGGCGACAGCGCCGCTCGAAACGCTCTTCTCCGAGCCTGGTTTCCAACGTTGTAAAGCCAACGTTGTAAAGATAGACCGCCGACCCCACGACGTCAAGACGACGCGGCGCCGTCAGGCAGCGGGGGCGTCGGCGCGCCGGGTCGACTCGCGCTCGACGATCCGGAACGGCGTCGTGTAGCGGCGCGGAGCCGCTGCAGCGCCGCCCGAGCGGCGCTCCTCGATGCGCGACAGCAGCACCCGCACCGCCTGCTGGGCGATCTGGAGGCGCCCGGGGTCGACGGTCGAGAGGGAGGGCGCCGTGTACCGGGTCTCGTCGAGGTCGTCGAAGCCGATGATCTTGACCTCGTCGGGCACGCGGCGCCCCTCGTCCTGCAGGGCGCGGAGCGCGCCGAACGCGAGCGTGTCGTTCATGCCGAAGACGCCGTCGACGGCGACGCCGCGCGCGAGGACCTCGTGCATGGCCTGCGCGCCGTCCAGGCGGTGCCAGAGGCCGACGTAGCCGACGAGGCTCTCGTCGTAGGGCAGGCCGGCCGCCTCGAGCGCCTCGCGGTATCCGCGCAGGCGCAGGGCCGCGGAGCCCTGGTCCTCGCCGAGGTGCGCGCCGATGGCGGCGATCCGCCGGCATCCGGCCGCGATGAGGTGCTCGGTGGCCGCGCGCGCGGCGACCACGTTGTCCATGACGACGTGGTCGCAGGGCGGATCGAAGATGCGCTCGCCGAGGATGACGAGCGGGTAGTCGACCTCGAGGCGCGCGACGTCGTCCTGGCTCATCGCCAGCGGGCTGAAGATGAGCCCGTCGGTCAGCTGGAGGCTCGGGCTGCGCAGCACGTCGTACTCGGCGTCGAGCTCGGCGCCGGTCTGCTCGATGAGCACCGTGACCCCGTGCTCCTTCGCCTCCGAGATCACGGCTCCCGCGAGCTCGGCGAAGTACGGCAGGGCGAGCTCCGGCAGCGCGAGGCCGATGACGCCGCTGCGCCCGATCCGCAGGCTGCGCGCGGAGATGTTCGGCTGGTAGCCGGTCTGCTCGATCGCCGCGAGCACGGCCGTCCGCGTCGACTCCTTGACGTGCTTGTAGCCGCGCACGACGTTGGAGACCGTCTTGATCGAGACGCCGGCGAGCTCCGCGACATCACGCAGCGTGGCGGCCATGGCGCCCCTCCTCCCCCGCGCCGCTCACAGCGCCTCCGCGAGCGCGGATCCGGCCGCGCGCAGGTGCGTCGCGGGGTCGGCGATCGCCGCCTCGGATGACCCCGCGAGCTCGGTGAGCGAGAGGGCGCGCCAGAGCGCCGACGTGTCGGCGGCGATGCGCCCGGCCACGATCGCGACGCGTGCGCCCGCGGCCTCGGCCAGAGCCGAGACGTGCGCGGGCGCCTTGCCCGAGGCGGACTGGCCGTCGTACGAGCCCTCGCCCGTCACGACGAGATCGGCGCCGGCGATCGCGTCGCCGAGGCCGGTGAGCTCCGCCACGCGCTCCGCCCCCGGGACGATCTCGGCGCCCCACACGAGCAGCCCGTAGCCTGCGCCGCCCGCGGCACCCGCGCCGGCCTCCTCGGGGTCGGCGACGCGCGCGAGCGAGCCGGCGACGGTGTCGCCGCTCACGCCGCGCAGCACATCGACGAGGCGCGCGAGGCCCGCGTCAGCGCGCGCGACGCCCTCCTCGTCGAGGCCCTTCTGCGGGCCGAACACGGCCGCCGCGCCCCGTCCGCCGAGCAGCGGGTTCGTGACGTCGCAGAGCACCTGGACCCCGCCCTCCGGCAGCGGGCGCAGCCGCGAGAGGTCGACCTTCGCGACGTCGTCGAGGCCCGATGCCCCGGGCGCGATCGACGTGTCGAACGCGTCCGTGAAGCGCGCGCCGAGTGCGGTGAGCAGGCCCGTTCCGCCGTCGGTCGAGGCGCTCGAGCCGATGCCGAGGACGAGCTGCGAGACGCCGGCGTCCAGGGCGGCCGCGATCGCCTGCCCGAAGCCGAGCGTCGACGCCTCCCACGGACGACGCGCGTCGCCCAGCAGCTCGATGCCCGAGGTCGATGCGAGCTCGACGACGCCGATGCCGCCCGGGGCGGCGTCGGTCGCGGGAAGGCGCAGCCACGACGCGTCGACGGCGAACCCCGACGGGCCGGTCACGCGGACGGGCACGCGCACGGCCCCAGGGACGGCCTCCGCGAACGCGGCGAGGGTGCCCTCGCCGCCGTCGGCCATCGGCCGCGCGACGATCTCGTCGTCGGGGCGCACCGCTGTCCATCCCTCGGCGAGCGCCGCGGCGACATCGGCCGCCGCGATCGTGCCCTTGAAGCTGTCCGGTGCGATGACGATGCGAGCCATGCCCCCATCCTCCCGCATCCGCGGAGCGCGCACGGACCGCGGCCATCCGCCGTCGCGCGGTCAGCGCATGGTCGCGCGCAGCCGCGCCTTCTCGGCCTCGACGTCGAAGTCGGCGGTCGGCCACTGCGGGTCGATCTGCTCGAGCGTCTCGAGGAGGAGCTCCTGCACGGCGAGCCGCGCGTACCACTTGCGGTTCGCCGGGACGACGTACCACGGGGCCTCGGGGGTCGAGGTGCGGTCGAAGACCGTCTGATACGCCTCCTGGTAGGCGGGCCACTGCGCGCGCTCGTCCACGTCGCCGGGGTTGTACTTCCAGTGCTTGTCCGGGCGCTCGAGGCGCTCCATGAGCCGCTCGCCCTGCTCGTCGTAGGAGATGTGCAGCATGACCTTCACGATGCGCGTGCCCTGCTCGACGAGGCGCTTCTCGAACGCGTTGATCGCGTCGTAGCGTCGCTCGATCTCGTCCGCCGGCGCGAGGGCGCGGACCCTCCCGATGAGCACGTCCTCGTAGTGCGAGCGGTCGAAGACCCCGATGAAGCCCGGGCGCGGCACGCGCTGCTCGATGCGCCAGAGGAAGTCGTGCTCGAGCTCCTCGGGTGACGGCGCCTTGAAGGCGACGAGCTCGATCCCCTGCGGATCCACGCCGCCGACGACGTGGCGCACGATGCCGCCCTTGCCCGCCGAGTCCATCGCCTGCAGGACGAGCAGCACGCTGTCGCGGCCGTCGCCGCCGTGGCTCTCGGCGTAGAGGCGCTCCTGGTACTCGGCCAGCTGCGTCAGACCGGAGGCGAGGTCGACAGCGCCGTCCTTCTTGTCGCCCGCGTAGCCCGGGGTCGCGTCCGGATCGAGATCGGCCAGGCGGAACCCCGCCGGGGCTCGGAGCGCGGTCAGCGCGTCCTCGGTCCACTTCACCTGGCTCTTCGCGATCATGGTCCCCATCCTGCCGCGCGCGGTCGCCGCGGCGCCAGGGCGGGTCAGCGCGCGAGCGGGACCTCGATGATCCGGCGGCGGCCGACGGTCGAGGTGAGCGCCTGGTCGAGCGCGCCGCGTGTCGTGACGCGGTGGTGCTCCCACCCGTACGCCGCGGCGAGCTGCTCGATGCGGGCGGACTGCGGCGTGTAGAGCACGCGCGTCATGTCCTCGTCGGAGGCCGTCGCCGCGACCTCGAGCCCGTCGAAGATCGTTCCGCCGCGGTCGTTGCCGACGATCACCTGCACACGCGGCTCGTCCTCGAAATCGGGCAGGAGGAGCGCGCCGGCGTCGTGGAGGAAGGCGAGGTCGCCGAGCAGGACGCGGGTGACGCCCGGCCGGTCCGGGCCCTGGCTCGCGAGCGCGACGCCCATCGCCGTCGCGACCGTGCCGTCGATGCCGGCGAGCCCGCGATTCGCGTGCACGGGCACCTTCTTGCCGGGCAGCAGCGCGTCGGCCACGCGCACGAGCCGCGACGACCCGAAGACGAGCCGGTCGTGCGGCCAGGTCGCCGCCCAGACCGCCGACACGAGCTGCGCACGGTCGAGGGGCCGCCGCACGGCGTCGAGCTCCGCGCGCACGGCGTCGAGGCGCTCGTGCGGATCCGCCGAGCGCAGCCCGGGCAGGTCGGGCGCGGGCGCGTCGAGGTCGGCGGCGTGCGCGTGCGAGAAGCGCATCCACGCGCCCAGCCACACGTCGTCGACGGGTCCGTCCTCGACCGCGACGGCGTCGGCGGGGTGCGTGCGGCCGTTGAGATTCAGCTCCTCGCCCCCACGGCGGACGGCCACGACGTCGACCGCGGGGTCGGACAGGAGCGCGGCGACTTCGCGGCTCAGGGTCGGATGGCCGAGCACGACGGCCCGCTCGACGCGGCCGCCCAGCTCAGGATCCCGTAGCGCAGCGCGGTAGCCGTGGATGATCCGCCGGCCGAACCGCGCGCCGCTCACGATCTCCGCGACGAGCGGCCAGCCCGCCTCGTGGGCGAGCTGCTCGGCGTCGGCGCCCGCACCCTCGCCCGCGACGACGATCGTCCGCGGGCCGCGCGGCAGGACCGTCGTCGTGCGCGCGCGTGCGCTCGGGGGGACGTCTGCCGACGGCCCCGGCTCCCCGTCCGGCTCCGGGATGGCGCCCGCGAGCGGCTCGCGGTACGGCAGGTTCAGGTGAACAGGGCCCGGCACGGCGTCCCCCGCCCGCCCCGTCGCGTGCGCGAGCGCGAGCGCCGCGAGCCGCGCCATCCGCTCGCCCTCGCCATCCGCGCCCGTCGGCGTCTCGGCATCCGTCGCGAACCGCGCGAGCGCGTCGAAGAGGCCCGGCTGCCGCGTGGTCTGGTTCGCGCCGACGCCGCGCAGCTCGGGCGGCCGATCCGCGGTGAGGAGGAGCAGGGGCACGCCCGAGTGGTGCGCCTCGAGGGCTGCCGGGAGGAGGTTCGCGACCGCCGTGCCCGACGTGCAGACGACCGCAGCGGGCACGCCGAGCTCGCGGCCGATGCCGAGCGCCGTGAACCCCGCGACGCGCTCGTCGATGCGGACGTGCAGGCGGATGCGCCCCTCGCGCTCGAGACGCGCCGCGGCGAGCGCGAGCGCCTGCGACCGCGAGCCCGGGCTCAGGACGACGTGCGAGACCCCGCCGCGGACGAGCTCGTCGAGCAGCCGCCACGCGGCCGCGGAGGCCGGGGAGGCGATGGCGTCCGGCATGTCAGCGGAGGCGTCCGTCGCCGTCGGGATCGTCGCGCTTGTCGTCGCGGGTCGGGTCGTCTTCGGCGTCAAGCCGGGCGAGTTCCTCCTCGAGCTGGCGGATGCGCTCGTCCTGGTCGGGGATCGGCCGCACGGTGCCGAGGAAGGTCGGGTCGTCGTCCGGCGCGATCGGGCGCTGGCGCTGCGCGTCGGGGCGTGTGCGCCCGATGACGAACCAGAGGATGCCGCCGATGACGGGGATGAGGACGACGATGGCGATCCATGCGCGCTTCGAGACGCCGCGGTGACGCGACGGCGGCTGCACCGAGCAGTCGACGATGCTGAACACCCAGAACACAGCAGCGGCGACCGCCAGGACGATGAGAGCGCGGGCCATCCTCACATCCTAGGCGGGGGAACCGGGAGCGGCCCGGGTGTCCCGGATTCCCTCAGACGACGCTCCGTAGGATGTCAGCGTGAAGATCCGGTCTGTCGTCGTCTACTCGGTGCTGCGTCTGCTCGCGTTCCTCGTGCCGTTCGGCGTGCTGATGATCTTCCCCGTCTTCCAGCAGCTGTGGTGGCTCGCGGCGATCTTCGCAGCGCTCATCGGGCTGAGCCTGTCGATCCTCCTCCTGCGCCGCCCGCTCGACGACGTGTCGACCGGCCTGTACACGTCGCGCCAGGAGAAGCAGTCGCGCCGCCGCTCCGCCGCCGAGCTCGACGCCCAGGCCGAGGACTCCGCCACCGGCGCGTGACGCGCCCCGCGGCGTCCCGGGGGTGCATGTCTCACGCCAGGCGGTGCATGTCTCACGCAGGCCGTGCATGTCTCACTCCCTGCCGGAAAGGCCCGGTCTAAGCCGCGGCGCGTGAGACATGCAGAGTGGGAGTCTCACGCCAGGCGGTGCATGTCTCACTGCCTGCGGGAAAGGCCCGGTCTAAGCCGCGGGCAGTGAGACATGCAGAGTGGGAGTCTCACGCCCTGCGGTGCATGTCTCACACTCTGCGTGAAAGGCCCGGTCTAAGTCGCGGCGAGTGAGACATGCGTGGTGGGCTCAGCCGACGAAGGCCCAGGCGAGGAAGGCGCCGTACGCGAGCGACCCGAGCGACGTGAGGGCGAGGGCGAGGATGAGCTCGCGCGCGGTCTGATACGTCCACACGATGAGGATGGCCGGTCCGACCGCCAGGAGCGCGAGCAGCGCGAGCCACGCGATCGGATAGAAGAACGCGAGGTACACGGCGATCGCGAACGCGAGCGCGACGAGCGCCGTGAAGAGCGCCTGCGTCGCGCGCTTGCCGATGAGCACCGTGAGCGTCCGCTTGCCGGCCGCGCGGTCCTGGTCGATGTCGCGGAGGTTGTTCGCGAGAAGCACGGCGCACGCGAGGAAGCCCGCCGCCACGGCGCCGAAACACGCCTCCTGCGGGAGGGCGAGCGCCTGCACCCACGTCGTCCCGAGCGTCGCGACGAGCCCGAAGAACACGAAGACGAACACCTCGCCGAGAGCGTTGTAGCCGTAGGGGCGCTTGCCGCCCGTGTAGAACCAGGCGGCGACGATGCAGACCGCGCCGACCGCGAGCATCCACCACTGCTGCGTGCGGATGACGATGGCGAGCCCGGCCGCCGCGGCGATCCCGAAGAAGACGAGGGCGACGACGAGCACCGACTTCGCGGACACGCGTCGCGACGCGGTGAGCCGTGCCGGGCCGACGCGGTGGTCATCCGTGCCGCGGACGCCGTCGGAGTAGTCGTTGGCGAAGTTCACGCCGATCTGCAGCGCGACCGCGACGACGAGGCACGCGAGCGCGATGACCCAGTGGAAGAGGTCGCCGACGAGAACGGCGGCGCCGGTTCCGATGACAACCGGGGTGATCGCGAGCGGCAGCGTGCGCAGTCGCGCCGCGCCGATCCAGTCTCCGAGCGTGACGGGCTTCGGCGGAGGGGCGACGACGCTGCCGCGCTTCGCCGGGTTGCCGCTGACGTTCTTCCTGCGGTTCTTCGCCTGTGCCACGGCTTCCGATCCTACGACGCAGGCTCGCCCTGCCCGCGCACGAGGCTCCGGATGGCCTGACGGTCGGGCTTGCCGGAGGCGAGCCGCGGCAGCGCGTCGACGAGGACGAGGTGCGAGGGCCTGGCCGGCTTCCCGACGGCCGCTGCGACGGCCGCGCGCACGACGTCGAGGGACGGCGCGTCCCCCGCTCTGCGCGTCGCGACGACGACGGGCGTCTCTCCCCAGCGCTCGTCGGGCGCGCCGACGACGACCGCGTCGGCGAGACCGGGCAGCTCGCGGACGGCGCGCTCGACACGGTCGAGCGAGACGTTCACTCCGCCGGAGACGATGACGTTGTCGATCCGGCCCGTGACCGACACCGCGCCATCCGCGACCGCTCCCGCGTCGCCCGTCCGGTACCAGCGGATGCCGTCGCCATCCGTCGCGAAGGTGCGCGCCGTGAGCTCGGCGTCGAGGTAGCCGTCCGCGAGCACGGGGCCCGCGATCCGCAGCTCGCCGCCGACCTCGGCGACGCGGACGCCGTCGAGCGGCACGCCGTCGTACACGCAGCCGCCGCTCGTCTCGGTCGAGCCGTAGGTGCGGACGATCCGCGCACCGAGCTCGGCCGCGCGCTCGCGCAGGGCGACCGGCAGGGCCTGCCCGCCGACGAGGATGGCCTCGAACGACGCGAGCGCGCGCTGCACCTCGGCGCTCTCGGCCGCGGCATCGACGAGGGTCTGCAGCTGCGCGGGCACGAGGGATGTGTAGGTCGGCACGCGCTCGCCGCCGCGCGACGATCGCATGCCCGAGACGACATGCGCGAAGGCCTGCGCGGAGAACCGCCCGGACAGCACCGCAGGCTCGGTGCCCTCAACGAGTCCGCGCACGAGCACCTGGACGCCGGCGATGTACGTCGGCGCGAGGGGCAGGAGCCACTGCCCCGCGCCGATCCGCTCGCGCGTCGCGAGGGCGCTCGCGGTGAGCGCGTGCCGCGACAGGACGACGCTCTTGGGCACCCCTGTCGAGCCCGAGGTCGTGAGGACGACCGCGGTGCCCGCCGGGACATCCGCGGGCAGGCCATCCGCCGCCCCCACGGCGATCGCGGGGCCCGCCCCGAGCGCGCTGCGCAGAGCCCGCAGGAGGTCGCGCGGGTCGTCGCCCGCGAAGCGCTCGAGCTTCACCGCGCCATCCGGATCAGAAGTGCCACGGGAACGGCGCCCAGTCGGGATCCCGCTTCTCGAGGAACGCGTCGCGGCCCTCGACCGCCTCGTCGGTGCCGTAGGCGAGACGCGTCGCCTCGCCCGCGAAGAGCTGCTGCCCGACGAGGCCGTCGTCGACCGCGTTGAAGGCGTACTTCAGCATGCGGATGGCCGTGGGCGACTTCCCGAGGATGGTCCGGGCCATCGCGATCGCCTCGCGCTCGAGCTCCGCGTGCGGGACGACGCGGTTGACTGCGCCCATCTCGTACGCCCGCTGCGCCGAGTAGGTCTCGGCGAGGAAGAAGATCTCGCGCGCGAACTTCTGGCCGATCTGCCGCGCGAAGTACGCCGAGCCGTATCCCGCATCGAACGAGCCGACGTCGGCATCCGTCTGCTTGAACTTCGCGTCCTCCGACGCGATCGAGAGATCGCACACGACGTTGAGGGAGTGCCCGCCTCCTGCGGCCCAGCCGGGGACCACGGCGATGACGACCTTCGGCATGAAGCGGATGAGCCGCTGCACCTCGAGGATGTGAAGCCGCCCCGCGCGCGCGGAGTCCGTGACCGACGTCTCGTCCTCGGAGTACTTGTACCCGTCGCGGCCGCGGATGCGCTGATCCCCGCCCGAGCAGAACGCCCATCCGCCGTCCTTCGGGCTCGGGCCGTTGCCCGTGAGGAGCACGACGCCGATGCGCGGGTCGGTGCGCGCGAGGTCGAGAGCGCGGTAGAGCTCGTCAACCGTCGCCGGACGGAACGCGTTGCGCACCTCCGGCCGGTCAATCGCGATCCGCGCGATGCGGCCGTCCTTCGACACGTGCGCCGTGATGTCTCGGTAGTCCTCGGAGCCGGGCGCGGCGTCCCACTCGGCGGGGTCGAACAGGTCGGATACGAAGGCGTCGCTCACGTGGTCCAGCCTATTCCGGGGCCCGGGGAGGCGGTTCGCCGCGTTTCGCGGCGAACGGGCTCGGGTTCGCCGCGTTTCGCGGCGAACCCGTCGCGCCTCAGCCGTTCTTCGCGTCGCGCCAGGCGAGCCAGCGCCGCACGAGGTCGAAGTCGAGCTCGGGGCCGCTGATCCCGAGCGTGAACAGGCGCACGCCGGCCGCGAAGAGCTCATCGGCCTTCGCCTCGTCGCGCCCCTTGAGCTCGTTCGAGACGACGAGCTGCGACAGGTCGCGCTCCTCCTTCTCACCCCAGCTCGCGAGCACATCGAGCTTGCGCGCGAGCTCCTCGCCCTCCGTGAAGCTGTGCCAGATGTCCGCGTGCCTCGCGACGAGGCGCAGCGTCTTCTGCTCGCCCTTGCCGCCGATGAGCACGGGGATCCGCCGCGTCGGTTCCGGGTTGAGCGCGTCCCAGCGGCGCTCGATCCGCTCCATCCCCGCGGCGAGGTCCTTCAGGCGCGTGCCCGGGGTGCCGAACTCGTAGCCGTACTCGTCGTAGTCGCGCTCGAACCATCCGGCTCCCGTGCCGAAGATGAAGCGCCCGGTCTCGCCGCCCTTCGCGGAGATGTGGTCGACGGTCCGGGCCATGTCGGCCTGGAGATCCGCGTTGCGGTACGAGTTGCAGTTCACGAGGCAGCCGAACTCGACGCGCTCGGTCTGCTCGGCCCACGCGGCGAGCATCGTCCAGGCTTCGAAGTGCGTGCCTTCGGGATCGCCCGAGAGCGGGAAGAAGTGGTCCCAGTTGAAGAGGATGTCGACGCCCATGTCCTCGAGGCGGGAGACCGCGTCGCGGATCGTGGCGTAGGAGGAGTGCTGCGGCGCGATCTGGACGCCGAGTCGGACCGGGGTGTCGAGAAGAGGCATGTGGCCAGCCTATGGGCGCGCGGATGGTGCGGGCTCGGACGGCAGGCCGCTCACGGGAGCTTGGCGCGCGCCTCTCTCCGGACGGAAGCCGGGAGGCGCTCCCCCACCCGCTCCAGGAAGGCTTGCACCGCGTCGGGCGCGGCGGCCCCGGCGTGCTTGAGGGCGATGCCGACCGGCTTCGAGACGAGCGGATCGGGGTCGTCCGCGAACAGCTCGGCGAGGCGGAGGAGGTCGTCGATGCCCGCAGGGTGCGGCGGTCGCGTGTACGCGAGCGGCGCGGTCATGGCCGTGCGCCGCCGGAGCGGGTCCGGCGACACCGCGAGGTCGAAGAGGATGTCTCGCGGGCGCTCCCGCAGGAATCCTCCGACGACGCGCGGCGCCGCGCGGTCGACCATGTCCCACGAGTCGATGCGATCATGCCGGTCGAGGTAGAGACGGAAGCATGACGCCCGGTCGGCGTCGGCCATGCGCGGAGATCGGACGGCGAAGTCCAGGACGCAGAAGGCCGCCAGGCGCGCCTCGTAGGGATCCTCGTCGAGCAGCCGGCCGATCTCATCGAGCGGCAGCGCGACGAAGGCCTTCGCGATGTCGAAGACCGTGCCCATCCGCACGCCCATGACCCGGGCGTCGCCGCGGTAGTGGCGGTTCGGGTGCGCGAGAGGATCCGCCGCCGCCTCGAGCTCGGCGACGAGGGCATCGGCAGTCAGCGCCATGCGGGCATCGTACCGGCCCCCGTGCACCGGAGGGGCGCCCCGCCCGCCGGCGAGGCGCCCCTTCTCAGTCAGCGCGTCGCGCGACGGGCCTTCGCGAAGCCGTCGACGATCGACCACCCCGCGACGGCGATGATCACGACCCCGAGGACCGCCTTCGTGACCGGGAGCGCCGCGCCCGGCAGGAACGTCGCGGTGAACGCGGGGCTCAGCAGACCGTCCTGCACGAGCAGCACGAGGGCCGGCACCGCGAAGGCGAGAGCGGCGACCGCGTTGAGCGCGGCGAGCGCGCTCGTCCACCGCCCCTTCGCGTACACCGCGATCGCGACGAGCGCCGACAGCACGAGGGTCGCGAACAGCCACGCGATCCCCCAGGGCCACAGTCGCTGGTCGAGCACAGGCATCCATCGCTCGGGCGTCCGCGCGAACCCGACCGCGCTGTCCCAGAGGATGGCCCCCGCGAGCGCGCCGAGCAGGACGAGCGACGCGATGAGGTCGCTGCGCCCCGTGCCGTCGCCGCCCGGCTCGGGCAGCTGATCGACGCTCCACCGCACGCCGGTGTCGGTGCCCGTGCGCTCGAGGATCGCGAACACGAGCGTCGTCCAGAACGCGACATGGACCCCCACGGAGAGGCCGAGCGCGATCGACCCGCCGATCACCTCCCCGATGAGGTTCGCGCTCGCGTCCAGGCCGGCCGCGCGCCTCGTGAGCACGAGGGCGATCGCATGGCCGACCATGGCGCACGGGATGACGATCCACAGCAGGAGCTTGAGGAGCCGCCACCACACGAGGTAGTAGCGCGGGCCGATGAGCTGCAGGGGCCGGTCGGCGTAGCGCGCCGCCAGCACGTCGGGGTCGCCGAGCTCGGTGAGCACGGCGCGCTCGGCGTCGACGAACGGCTGTCCCGCGTCGACGCGCGCGTCGATCGCGTCGGCGATCGACGCCTGGAGCTCATCGCGGACGTCGCCCTGGGCGGTGGGCGGAAGCGTGCGGATGGCGGCGGCGATGTACCGCTCGGTGTAGCTGGTCATGTCAGTCCTCCGAGGGGTCGGTGAGGGAGGTGATGGAGGCGGTGAGCGCGCGCCACTCGCCGGTGAGGGTCTCGGCGAGGCGGATGCCCGCCGCCGATGTGCGGTAGAACTTGCGCGGCCGCGCCTCGTCGGTGTTCCACTCGCTCGTGAGGTGTCCCTGCTTCTCGAGGCGACGCAGCAGCGGGTACAGGGTGTTGGCGTCGGTCGCGAAGCCGTGGCGTTCGAGGCCTTCGAGCAGCCCGTACCCGTAGCCCGCGTCCCGCAGGAGCTGCAGGCACGCGAGCACGATCGTGCCGCGCCGGAGCTCCTGCAGGTGCGTCTCGAAGGCCTCGTTCTCACTCATGCGATTCACATTACTGTGCGACACACACTATTGCAATGGGCACTACTGACCCGGGTCGCACACGCTGCGTCCCGCGGCGAGGGGCAGGATGGTCCCATGACCGCTCCGCTGCCCCCGCTCGCCGAGATCCTCGCGGGCACGCGCATCGTCTCGCTCCCGCTCGCGACCCGGTTCCGGGGTGTCGACCACCGCGAGGCCGCGCTGTTCGAGGGGCCGGAGGGGTGGGCCGAGTTCTCCCCCTTCCTCGAGTACGACGACGAGGAGGCGAGCACCTGGCTCGCGGCGGCGATCGACTTCGCCTGGAACCCGCAGCCCGCGGCGCATCGCTCCTCGATCCCCGTCAACGCGACGGTGCCCGCCGTCGCCGCCGCAGACGTCGCGGCCATCCTCGCCCGCTATGACGGATGCCGCACCGCGAAGGTCAAGGTCGCCGAGCGCGGGCAGACTCTCGACGACGACGTCGCCCGCGTGAGGGCGGTGCGCGAGGCTCTGGGTGTCGAGGCGCGCATCCGCGTCGACGCGAACGGCGGCTGGAACGTCGACGAGGCCGAGCGCGCCCTCCACGCCCTCTCCGAATTCGATCTCGAGTACGCGGAGCAGCCGTGCGCGAGCGTCGACGAGCTCGCCGAGATCCGACGTCGTCTGCATGACTGGGACATCCCGGTCGCAGCGGACGAGAGCGTGCGGAAGGCGGCCGACCCGCTGCGGGTCGCCCGCGCGGGAGCGGCCGACATCCTCGTCGTGAAGGCGCAGCCCCTGGGTGGCACGAGGCGCGCCCTCGACATCGTGCAGGCGGCAGGGCTCCCCGCGGTCGTCTCGAGCGCCCTCGACACCTCGATCGGCCTCGCGCAGGGCGCGGCCCTCGCCGCAGCTCTCCCCGACCTCGCATACGACTGCGGCCTCGGCACGGCCGCACTGCTCGCGGCCGACGTCGTCGATCCGCGCCTCGTCCCCTCAGGCGGCGCGATCCCCGTCACCCGGCCGGAGCCGGATCCCTCCCTGCTCGACGCGCACGGGGCATCCGCCGAGCGCGAGCAGTGGTGGCGCGCCCGCATCACCCGCTGCCACGCGCTCCTGGCGTAGCGGACGCCGACCGCGACCCGAACCACACACCACCCCACCCAGGTCGCAACTTCCGTCCCCACAGACGCCGATACCGACGGAAACCGCGACCCGAACCACACACCACCCCACCCAGGTCGCAACTTCCGTCCCCACAGACGCCGATACCGACGGAAACCG
>NZ_JBSQBP010000026.1:0-50035 GCF_053851835.1 Microbacterium sp. KNMS | reverse complement strand
ACCAGGCCCGAGGCGAAGAAGAACAGCGGCATGCGGAACGTGTCGAGCAGGTTGATGTACCTCGCCCACGCCGAACCTGCGCCCAGGGGTGCGAGCACCAGCGTCGCGTGAAACACGACGACCGCGATGATCGCGATGCCGCGGGCGGTGTCGACCCATTTCACGCGAGACATGGTGCCCGAGCCTACCCGGACACCGAACGACTTCCCAACCTCCCCGCGCTAGAAGCCGGGTGCGTTCCACCACCCAACAGAGAGGAGGCCGCATGGCCGACAACATCGTGAGGACCGATGGCTGGCCCGTCGCAGTCGGCACCGCGTCGGGGTTCGGTCGTCTCAAGGCAGCTTTCGACGCGGCTTTTCCCGGGGTGACGTTGCACGTCTACTCCGGGTACCGCTCCTATGCGGAGCAGGAGGCCATCTTCCGATCCCGCTACCGGGCCGGTGCGTACTCGCCGTTCGGGGACTACCGGTGGTGGAACGGGACGCGGTGGGGTCGTGTCTCCGGTGAGGGGACGGTCGCTGTCCCGGGCACGTCGAACCACGGCAACGGACGCGCGCTCGACATCCGCGACTCCGGGAACGACGCCGGAGTGACCCGGGCAGGGAACGCTCGGTCGAACTGGATCCGCGCGAACGCGCACCGATTCGGGTTCGACCCCGCGGGCTACGGGTTCGGGGAGCCGTGGCACATCGAGCTCGACGGGAACCTCGACCCCTGGCAGGGCGGTGCCCCGGCCGGAACAGACCAGGGCGCAGCGGCGCCCGCAGACGACGACGGCACGGCCGTCACGACTCCCGAGGGGGACGACATGGCAACCACCGATCACCGCTTCTACCGCCACCAGAAGGACGGACGCGTGTTCGTCGTCGCCGGCGGCAAGAGCGTCGACCTCAACGAGGCGGATGCCCGGAAGCTCATCGACATCCAGCGGCTCAACCACAAGCTGAACCCGGACTACTTCCTGCCCGCCCCGGAATTCAAGAAGCCGGAGACGTTCTTCAACCTCGACCAGGCGGGCTGGAACCTGCTCCGAGCCCTCTACCCGCCCCGAGGCTGACCTGTGGTGGCCCGGCAGGTCGTGGCCCGGCGAGCAACCCTCGTCGCGGTCACGGCCCTCACCATGTGGGCGCTCGGTATCGCAGGGTGCGCGTGGATCGTCTCACGCACATACGGAGGTAACGCATGATCGAACTCCCAATGGGCATCTGGAACCTCACACCCATCGGCGGGCTCGTCGGAGTGATCGTGATCCTCTACTGGCTGCTCGCGTCCGGGCGACTCGTCCCGCGCTCCACGCTCGAACGGATCGAAGCGACGAACGCGATCGTCGTCGCGGCGGAGAAGAAACGCGGCGACGAGTGGAAGGAGACCGCCATCGACCAGCGGGCGGTGAACCAGGAGATCCGCAAGCAGAACACACTGCTCCTCGAAGCCACCCGCACCTCGGCACACTTCTTCTCGGCGGTGACACCGCAGGTCGACGGGGAGGTGCCTCGTGTGGCCCCGTAAGCGCCGCGTGCGCACCCCAGTGCCGACCGTCGAGCAGGTCGAGCAGCGCCTCGAGCAGTCCGACGTCGGAGAAGCCCGAGAGCTGCGGCAGGAAGCGACGGATGAGATGCGTGTGCTGAAAGCGCAGTCGTCGACCGTCGCTGTCCTCGCGGACAAGCTCATCGAGCGCCGGAAGATGAACCGTTTCGGCGAGGAGCTGACGGTCTCGTGGACACCCAGGAGGCTGCACGGATGACAGACACGCTCATCATGGACGTCGGTGACATCGTTATGACGGTCACCATGCTCGGGACGGCCGCGTTCGCTGTCTCCTATGCCGTGTTCTTCAACTGGCGGAAGACGCAGGCCGGCAAGTCTCTCATGTACTTCGTGCTCGCCCTGGTCCTGTGGGCCGGTTTGAGTACGTTCACTCGCCTCGTCGGGGGCGAGTTCCCCGGGCGCCCGTATGTGCGCCTGGCCGTGTTCCTCGCGATCCTCGCGACGGTCATCCGGCTGCTCGTCGTCCTGTGGCGACGGTGGCGGAACACGCCCCAGCGAATCGAACCCCGAAACAAGGAGACGCCATGAGCATCCCCAGTAACCAGACCCCGAACGTTGTCATCGAGAACCCGAAGACGCGTCGGGTCATCCGCACCGTCCTCGACGTTCTCGGTCTGGCGCTCGCTACGACCGTTGCCGTCGACCTCGCCTCGGAGGCGTTCGACATCGTCGCCTTCACCGCCCCCATCACGGCAGGCCTGATCGTGCTCCGCTCCGGCGTCGGGCTCGGCATCGACAACCCGAACACGCCCACCGCCTGACTTCAACGAATCCGCCCCGTCTCAGCGACCCTGCTGGGGCGGGGCGATTTCGTGTTCCGCTTAACTTCCCACCCAGTGAAGCAGAACACTTACGCATATCGGGCAGGTGTCCGAACATGCGTCTACACTCCACCCCATGCACGACTACCACCCCATGCTCCGCACCCAAGAAATCAACCCCGGACACTGGATCATGGGCGACAGCGTCTCCGGCACCTACGCCGAGATCGAACTCCGCCGCGTCAAGATCGGCGTCCGCTACAAGGTCACCGTCCACGGGGAAGTCGCAGGGTGGACAACCACGTTCAAAGACGCATGCGAAGGCGCACACGCGAGGCATGTGAAGATCCAGGACGCGAAGTATGCCGGACCACCCAACGGGCGCCGCTAACCCAGGTACTCGAGCAGCATCCGGATCAGATCGTCCACGTCCTCAGCACCCGCCACGGCCAGCAGGTCGCGAACCTCAGACGGCGTCAACATGGTGATGATCGTATGTCCGTGGTCCGCGAGAGGATCACCCTCATGCCGACCATGCCCACACTCATCGACTTCGAAACCCAGCACCCCGGACACGACTGGATCAAAGAAGAGAAGATCCGGGATGAGCTCGGCACCACGCCGGCCCGCTACTACGTCCTCCTACACCGGGCAGCGATGAGCGCGGAAGGCATCCGGCACAACGCCCTCACCTGCGGACGGGTGCGGGCACAGATACGCGCGGCCTAGCCCCCGCGGAATCGCGTTAGATTACGATTCGGATACACGGGCGGATACACCGAGCGGGGTTCGCGGTAGGTTGATACAGGAAAACCCCGGGCTAAGCCGGGGTTCCTTGTGGCTCCGACGGGCGTCGATCCCGTGACCTCACGATTTTCAGTCGTGCGCTCTACCAACTGAGCTACAGAGCCGAGCTGCAGAAAACTGCCGCTTCCTAGACGAAAGGCCTTCTCGAAAGAAGGCCCGTCGCTTGGAGCGACCCTGACGGGACTTGAACCCGCGACCTCCGCCGTGACAGGGCGGCACGCTAACCAACTGCGCTACAGGGCCATGAATGTGCTTTCGCACACGATTTTCAATTGTATCAGCTTGAGTGACCCCAACGGGATTCGAACCCGTGCTACCGCCGTGAAAGGGCGGCGTCCTAGGCCGCTAAACGATGGGGCCGCGGTGTGAACCCGGGGCTCACGCTTGCCGACGATCAAGCATACGCAGACGCTCTCCGAAAATCCAAACCGCGCCCGCGCGCCGGGCGTGCCGCGCCGCCGATCCGGGTGAGGATGGCTCTGTTCCGCGCCCCGAAGCGGATCTTTCATAGTGCCAGAAGTGAATGATGTTGCTACTGTTGCGGATGTGATTGGCCGGAGAAGGGTGTGATGGAAGCCGAGAAGAATCTCGCGGAAGAGTGCGGCTGTGCGCCCACCGCCGCTGAGCGACGCATTCTCTGGAACCCCATCTCGCGGCGCAACGCCCTCGTGATGGGCGCGCTCGGCGTCGCCGCCATCGGCGCGGCGACCGCCACGAGCCCCTTCGGCCCCGGTGTCTCCGGCGCGTTCGCCGCGTCGTACAACCCCGACGACTATCCCTCCTGGGAGGACGTCGAGGCAGCCCGCAACAACGAGGCCGCCAAGGCGGCCGAGGTGCAGCGCATCGAGGGCCTCATCGCCGGTCTCAAGCAGCGCGTCGCCGAGACCCAGGCGGCCGCGAAGGCCGCGGCCGACGCCTACTACGCCGCACAGCAGGCCTTCTACGAGGCGGCCTACCGCGCCGACGAGCTCCAGAAGCAGGCTGACGAGCAGGCCGAGAAGGCTGATGCCGCCGCGCTGACCGCGGCCCGCCTCGCCGCGCAGCTCTCGCGCTCGGGCGGAGACGACACCTCGCTCGAGCTCCTCTTCGCCGGCTCGGCCGAGAACGCCGACCAGCTCCTCACGCAGCTCGGCCAGATGGACAAGCTCATCGAGCGCAACGAGTCCGTCTACGCGGAGGCCGCGTCAGCCCGCGACTCCGCGCAGTCCCTGAGCGATCAGGCCGAGGTGGCCCGCGCCGAGCGCGACCGCCTGCAGAAGATCGCCGAGGAGAAGATGGTCGCCGCCCAGGAGGCGCAGCAGGCCGCCGAGGCCGCACTCGCCGACCAGGAGGAGAACCTCATCACCCTCGAGGCACAGCTCGCGGCCCTCAAGGACACGACGAGCAAGACCGTCCAGGAGTACCAGGAGGGCGTCGAGGCCAAGCGGAAGTACGAGGAGCAGCTCCGCCGCGAGGCCGAGGAGCGCGCCCGCAAGGAGGCCGAGCGGCAGCGCGAGCTCCTCCGCCAGCAGCAGCTCGAGCAGCAGCGCCAGCTCGAGCAGCAGCAACAGCAGCAGAACAGCGGCGGTGGCGGCGGCGGTGGTGGAGGCGGCGGCCAGCAGGCACCCGCCGACAACGGCGGCGGGGGCGGCACGACCCAGCCCGGAACGGGCGGATGGGTGCGCCCCAACAACGGCACGCGCACGTCGGGCTACGGCCCGCGCTACCAGATCTGCGGCTCGAGCTACTGCTCGTCGTCCTTCCACGCGGGGGTCGACCTCGCCGCCGGCTGCGGCGCGGGCATCTACGCGGCACACTCGGGCACGGTCGTCTACGCCGGCTACAACGGCGGCTACGGCAACTACATCCACATCGACAACGGCGACGGCACGGGCACGGGCTACGCGCACATCGTCGACGGCGGCGTCCTCGTCGGCTACGGACAGTGGGTCGAGGCCGGCCAGCTCATCGCCCTCGAGGGCAACACGGGCAACTCGTTCGGCTGCCACCTCCACTTCGAGGTCTACGTCAACGGCGCGACGGTGAACCCGATCGACTTCATGGCGGCGCGCGGCATCTGGGTCTGACCGCCGGACACGCGAAGGGCGCCTGCCGGCCGGCAGGCGCCCTTCGCGTATCCGCAGCGCGGGATCAGGAGCGGGAGTCGGGCAGCTCGCCCTCGCCCTGCGTGCGCGTCTGGCCCTCGTGCTCCTCGAAGCGCTCGAACGCCTCCTTGACGAGGCGCTCGGCCTCGGCGGCGTTCGCCCACTCGTCGACCTTGACCCACTTGTTGGGCTCGAGGTCCTTGTAGTGCTCGAAGAAGTGCTCGATCTCCTTGCGGGTGTACTCCGGGAGGTCGTCGACGTCCTGGATGTGGTCCCAGCGCGGGTCCTTCGCGAGCACGGCCACGACCTTGTCGTCGCCACCGGCCTCGTCGCTCATCTTGAGCACGGCCACGGGGCGGACCTTGGCGCTCACGCCCGGGTAGATCGCGTGGTCGAGCAGCACGAGCACGTCGAGCGGGTCGCCGTCCTCGCCGAGGGTGTTGTCGAAGAACCCGTAGTCGGTCGGGTAGCCGAAGGTCGTGTAGAGCACGCGGTCGAGGTACACGCGCCCCGTGCCGTGGTCGACCTCGTACTTCACGCGGCTGCCGCGCGGGATCTCGATGACTGCGTCGTACGCGCCCATGCGAGTGGTGTCCTCTCGTAAGGAAATCTGACGTCAGCAAGCGTAGCCGCGCCCGCGAGCCGCGACGAAGCGGGGTCCGCGGGGAGGGCGATCCGCCGCGGGCGGACTACCGTTGACGCGTGCTCGATCCCGCCATCGCCGCCGTCCGCCTCGCCGTGCGCACCGCGCTCGCTCCGCTGGAGGGATCGGCCGCGACCGTCCTCGTCGCCCTGTCCGGCGGCGCCGACTCGCTCGCGCTCGCAGCGGCCGCCGCCTTCGAGGCCCCGCGGCTCGGCCTCCGCGTCGTGAGCGTCACGGTCGACCACGGGCTGCAGGAGGGGGCGGCGGAGGTCGCCGCGCGAGCCGCCGAGCAGGCGCGGATGGCCGGGGTGACGGATGCCCGGATCGTGCGCGTCGAGGTGGGCGCGGAGGGCGGCCCCGAGGCCGCCGCCCGGACGGCGCGCTATGCGGCCCTGCGCGAGGCCGCGGCGGAGACCGGCGCCGTCGCCGTGCTCCTCGGCCACACCCTCGACGACCAGGCCGAGACCGTCCTCCTCGGGCTCGCGCGCGGCGCGGGCGCGGGGAGCCTCGCGGGCATGGCCCCGCGCCGCGCCGAGCGCGGACTGGCCTGGATCCGCCCGCTCCTGGCCATCCGACGCGAGCAGACCCACGGCTTCTGCGAGGCCTCGGGGCTCGAGCCGTGGCACGATCCCCACAACGCCGACGCGCGCTTCTCGCGGGTGCGGGTGCGGCGCGCGGTCCTCCCCATGCTCGAGGCCGAGCTGGGCCCCGGCGTCGCGCTCGCGCTCGCCCGGACGGCCGAGCAGCTGCGCGAGGACAACGAGGCCTTCGCCGAGATGATCGACGAGACGATCGAGGACATCGTCGAGCACATCGAGGCGGGCATCGCGATCTCGGTGCCCGCGCTCGCCGCCAACCCGCCCGCGCTCCGGCACCGGATCATCCGCCACGTCGCGCAGAGCGAGTTCGGCGCGAGCCTCACGCGCACGCAGACCCTCGAGGTCGCGCGGCTCGTCTCCGACTGGCAGGGCCAGGGGCCGATCGACCTCCCGGGCTTCGTCGCCGACCGGCGCGGCGCGCTCATCGCGTTCACGGCCCGCGGCGCGGAGCAGGGGAGCGAGGAGCAGGGGGGCGCGGGGTGAGCGGACCGCGCGACATCGAGCCCCTCCCGGTCGGGCCGGCGCTCGCGTTCGCGGCTGGCCTCGCGCGGACGACGGGTGGGGCCTTCGTCGCCTCGGGGATCGTCTTCGTCGTCGTGCTCGTCACGGGCATCATCGGCGAGGAGGCGTACTCCCTCCCGTCGGTGTTCGACGCGATGCTCCGCGCGCTCATGGGCGGCGTCCTCGTCGTCACGGGCGCCGCGCTCCTCGTCGAGCTGCTCCGCGGCATCGCCGAGCGGAGGATGCGGCTGCGCGCGGCCGAGCGCCGGCACGCCCAGCCGGCCGCGCCGCGCGTGCCGGTCGTCGAGGCGCGGCGCCTCCGCGAGGATCCGTACGGCGGCATCATGGTGCTCGCCTGGTTCGCCGTCGTCCTCGGCCCCGTCACGGCGCTCGTCGACCTCGTCTCGGGCTTCGACTACGACGGCATCGCCCTGCTCGCCGGAGTGGGGATCACGCTCGCCGCGGTCGCGCTCTTCACGCTGCGCGGCTGGCTCGGCCGGCGCTGGGAAGCGCGGGTGAAGCGCCTGCCGGGGCCCGGCGGCGGCGCGCGGATGGCCCATCCGCGGCCCGCAGGCGCGAAGCGGCGCCAAGGGCGGTGGGCCGCAGCGGGCTTCGCGCTGCAGCTCGGCGCCTACGTGTTCTTCGCGGGCGTCCTGCTGCGCCAGCCGTGCCGCGACTGCGACCCCGTCGACTACGGCGGCGGCCCGATCGAGGGCGTCATCGATGCGCTGGTGAGCGTCGGCGGGGTGCTGATCCTCATCCCGATCGCCCTCCTGCTGCTCTCGACGGTCCCGTTCCTCGTCCGCACCGCGGTCCTCGAGCGGCGGACGCTCCGGGCCGCGCGCGAGGGCGCCCTCTCGCCATCCGCGGACGTCGACGCGCAGCTGACCGGAGCCGGCGCGCTCTCGCACCTCGCGTCGGGCCTCACCGTGATCGGCTTCCTGCTCGTCATCCTCGGCGCGACCCCGTGGACCGTGCTCGCGAACGACTCGGCGGGCGACGACGACATCGCGGCGCTCGCGGCCTTCCAGCCGCTCCTCGCCCCCGGCTGGGCGCTCATCGCCGCCGGGCTCGCGGCGGGCATCGCCGCGGTCGTCGAGACACGTGCGCGGAGGGCCGCGATCCACCGCGCGCTCCTGCACTACGACGTCGGGGTCGCAGCGGAGGAGTCGTAAGATGGCCTCCATGCGTGCTGCCGACATCTCCGGTGACCTCGACCGCGTTCTCGTGACCGAGGAGGAGATCCAGGCCAAGCTCCGCGAGCTCGCCGCCCAGGTCGAGAAGGACTACGAGGGCAAGAAGCTCCTCCTCGTCGGCGTGCTCAAGGGCGCCGTCATGGTGATGGCCGACTTCATGCGCTGCCTCACGCGCGAGGTCGTCATGGACTGGATGGCGGTGTCGAGCTACGGCACGAGCACCAAGTCGAGCGGCGTCGTGCAGATCCGGAAGGACCTCGACACCGACCTCGAGGGCTACCACGTGCTCATCGTCGAGGACATCATCGACTCCGGCCTCACCCTCAGCTGGCTGCTCAGCAACTTCGCCTCGCGCGGCGCCGAGTCGATCGAGGTGCTCGCCCTCCTGCGCAAGCCCGACGCGGCCAAGGTCGAGATCGACTGCCGCTACCTCGGGTTCGACATCCCCAACGAGTTCGTCGTCGGCTACGGCCTCGACTACGCCGAGCACTACCGCAACCTGCGCGACGTCGCCGTGCTCGCGCCGCACGTCTACGCCTGACGTACGCCGTGGGCGAATCCCAGTCGGCGCATAGACGCGCCGGGGTAGCCTGAGACGACTACGCGCTCGTCGCGTCGACGGGAGGAAGTCACCCCAGGTATGGACGTCAAGAAGCTCACTCGCAACCCGCTGATCTACATCCTGCTGGTCGGCGTGCTGCTGATCGTCGGGTTCTCGCTCGTGTCCAACCTGGGCGCCCCGCGCCAGGTGTCCACGCAGGAGGGGCTCGAGCTGCTGGACGGCGACACCGTCAGCAAGGTGCTCATCACGGATGGCGACCAGCGCGTCGACATGACCCTCACGAAGGCCTACGAGGGCGCCACGGACGTGCAGTTCTACTACGTCTCGGCGCGTGCCGAGGAGGTCGTCGACGCGGTCGAGGCGGCGGCTCCCGCCGACGGCTACGACGACGCCGTGCCGCGCGCGACGATCTGGGACAGCCTGCTGTCGCTGGCCATCCCGATCCTCCTGCTCGGCCTGCTCTTCTGGTTCCTCATGTCGAGCGCCCAGGGCGGCGGTCGCGGCGTCATGCAGTTCGGCAAGTCGCGCGCGAAGCTCATGAGCAAGGAGCACCCCGACGTCACGTTCGGCGACGTCGCGGGCGCCGACGAGGCCATCGAGGAGCTCCAGGAGATCAAGGAGTTCCTGAAGGACCCGGCGCGCTTCCAGGCGGTGGGCGCGCGCATCCCGAAGGGCGTGCTGCTGTACGGCCCTCCCGGCACCGGCAAGACGCTGCTCGCGCGCGCGGTCGCGGGCGAGGCGGGCGTGCCGTTCTACTCGATCTCGGGCTCGGACTTCGTCGAGATGTTCGTCGGCGTCGGCGCGAGCCGCGTGCGCGACCTCTTCAACCAGGCCAAGGAGAACTCGCCGGCGATCATCTTCATCGACGAGATCGACGCCGTCGGCCGGCACCGCGGCGCCGGCATGGGCGGAGGCCACGACGAGCGCGAGCAGACGCTCAACCAGATGCTCGTCGAGATGGACGGCTTCGACCCCAAGGTCAACGTCATCGTCATCGCGGCGACGAACCGCCCCGACATCCTCGACCCCGCGCTTCTGCGCCCCGGCCGCTTCGACCGCCAGATCGGCGTGGACGCGCCCGACCTCAAGGGCCGCCTGCGGATCCTCCAGGTGCACAGCCGCGGCAAGCCGCTCGCCGACAACGTCGACCTCGAGGTCGTCGCGCGCAAGACGCCCGGCTTCACGGGCGCCGACCTCGCGAACGTGCTCAACGAGGCGGCCCTCCTCACGGCGCGCTCGAACGCCCAGCTCATCGACGACCGCGCGATGGACGAGGCGATCGACCGCGTCATCGCGGGCCCCCAGCGCCGCACGCGCGTCATGAAGGACAAGGAGAAGCTCATCACGGCGTACCACGAGGGCGGCCACGCCCTCGCCGCGGCGGCGATGAACCACTCCGACCCCGTCACGAAGATCACGATCCTGCCGCGCGGCAAGGCCCTCGGCTACACGATGGTGCTGCCCCTCGAGGACAAGTACTCCGTGACGCGCAACGAGCTCCAGGACCAGCTCGCGTACGCCATGGGCGGCCGCGTCGCCGAGGAGATCGTCTTCCACGACCCCACGACCGGCGCGTCCAACGACATCGAGAAGGCGACGAGCATCGCCCGCAAGATGGTCACGGAGTACGGCATGACGACCGCCGTCGGCCCCGTCAAGCTCGGCAGCGGCAGCGGCGAGGTCTTCATGGGCCGCGACATGGGCCACGGCCGCGACTACTCGGAGCGCATCGCCGAGCACATCGACGAGGAGGTGCGCGCGCTCATCGAGCTCGCGCACAACGAGGCGTACGAGGTGCTCAACGCGAACCGCGACATCCTCGACAAGCTCGCCCTGGCCCTCCTCGAGCACGAGACGCTCGATCACGTCCAGATCGAGGAGATCTTCAAGGACATCAAGAAGCTGCCCGAGCGCCCCCAGTGGCTCTCGTCGAGCGATCGACCGGTGTCGGCGCTGCCGCCCATCGATGTCCCGCGCAAGCGCCAGCACGACGGGATCGCCGCTTCGACGACGGCCGAGAGCTCGCCGTCGCAGCCCGCGACCCGGCCGGCGTCCGGTCACGCGCGGCCCGCGACGGCCTGAGGACGCGACGCGTGACCGTCGATCGGGAGCGCGTCGCGGCGCTCACCCGCGAGCTGCTCGTCGCGATCGGGGAGGACCCCGATCGCGCGGGTCTGCGGCAGACCCCGCAGCGCGTCGCCGACGCGTACGCCGAGTTCTTCGCGGGCGTGGGCCAGGACGCCGCCGAGCCCCTCGCGCACACCATCAGCGTCAGCCGCGGCCCCGCGCCGGACACGCTCCCGTCTGGCGCGGTCCTGCTCCGGGGCGTGCGCTTCCGCTCGGTCTGCGAGCACCATCTGCTGCCGTTCATCGGGCACGCCCACATCGCCTACCTCCCCGGTGAGCAGGTGGTCGGCCTCGGCGCGCTGCCGAAGGTCGTCGACGTGCTCGCCGCGCGCCCGCAGGTGCAGGAGCGGCTCGGCGAGCAGATCGCCGACACGATCGCGGGCTCGCTCGACACCCGCGGCGTCGTCGTCGTGCTCGACGCCGTCCACCAGTGCGTGACGATGCGCGGCGGCCGTCAGAGCGACAGCTCGACGGTGACGGTGGCGGCCCGCGGAGAGCTCGCCGAGCCCGCGGCGCGGGGCGAGATCGTGTCGCTCATCGCGCTCGGGGGCGGAATCGCCCACGAGGACCTCGCATGAACTCCATCTGGGGCATCGTCAACGTCACGCCGGACTCGTTCTCGGATGGCGGCGCCCACTACGCGGCCGACGACGCGATCGCGCACGGCCGGCTTCTGCGCGAGGGCGGCGCGACCGTGCTCGACGTCGGCGGCGAGTCGACCCGTCCCGGCGCGGAGCCGGTGGGCGCGGAGGTCGAGATCGCGCGCATCCTGCCCGTCATCCGCACCCTCGCGGCCGACGGCGCCACCGTGAGCGTCGACACCTACCGCGCCGCGACCGCCGAGGCCGCGATCGACGCAGGGGCCGCGATCGTCAACGACGTCTCGGGCGGCCTGGCCGATCCGGCGATCCTCGATGTCGTCGCCGAGCGGGGCGTCGACATCGCCCTCGGCCACTGGCGCGGCCCGTCATCCGACATGTACGCGCAGGCGACCTACACGCACATCGGCCGCGAGGTCGCCGACGAGCTCTCGGCGCGCGCGGAGGCCGCGATCGCCGCGGGCGTTGCGCGCGAGCGGGTCATCCTCGACCCGGGCATCGGGTTCGCGAAGCGCGGCGAGCAGAACTGGGCGCTCCTGCGGGAGCTCGACGCGATCGTCGGCCTCGGGTACCGGGTGCTCGTCGGGACATCGCGCAAGCGGTTCCTCGCCTCGGCGCTCGGCGAGGAGACGACCCTCGAGCGGCGGGATCTCGCGACAGCGGTCACGAGCGTGCTCGCCGTGCAGGCCGGTGCGTGGGGCGTGCGCGTGCACGACGCGGCGGCGACCCGCGACGCGCTCGCGGTCGCACGGGAATGGAAGGGCTGAGGGATGAATCCATTCGACATGATCGAGCTCCGCGGGCTCACCGCCTTCGGGCGCCACGGCGTCTACGAGGCCGAGCGCGCGGAGGGGCAGGACTTCACCGTCGACCTGCGGCTGCACGTCGACACCGCCCGTGCCGCCGAGACCGACGACATCGCCGACACCGTGCACTACGGCGAGCTCGCCGAGAAGGTCGTCGCGATCGTCGAGGGCGAGCCGGTCGATCTCATCGAGACGCTCGCGCACCGCATCGCCGACGCGGTGCTCGAGGACGAGCGCGTGCACGGCGTCCTCGTCACCGTGCACAAGCCGCACGCGCCCATCCGCGCGCGCTTCTCGGATGTCTCGGTCACGGTGCACCGCCTGCGTCAGGAGCGCGCATGACCGCCGGCCGCCGCCCCGACCCGCCGCTGCGCCCCCTCGCGGCGCCGCCCGCGCCTCGCCGCCGTGAGCCCGTGACCGCCGTCGTCGCGCTCGGCGCGAACCTCGGCGACCGCGCGGCGACCCTCGCCGCCGCCGTGCGCGAGCTCGACCGGCTGCCGCTCACGGATCGGGTGGTCTGCTCCTCCGCCCACGAGTCCGTCGCGGTCACGCTGGACGGCCCCGATGCCGAGGCGCCGGCGTACCTCAACGCCGTGGCCCTCGTGACGACGCGCCTCGCGCCGAGCGTGCTCCTCGGGTTCCTGCACGCGATCGAGGAGCGGCACGGGCGTGTGCGCCGCGAGCGCTGGGGCGACCGGACCCTCGACCTCGACCTCGTGGCCTACGGCGACGTCGTCTCCGACGACCCCCGGCTCACCATCCCGCACCCGCGGGCAGCCGAGCGCGACTTCGTGCTCGGCCCGTGGCTCGAGGTCGACCCCGACGCCGAGCTCCCTGGTGCCGGACGCGTCGACGCCCTCCTCGCGCGACTCCGCGGAGCCGCGCCGTGAGGCGGACGAGCCTCCTCGCGCTCCTCGTCGCCGCCCTGCTGGGCGGAGGCGGCGGCTTCCTGCTCGACCACCTCCTCACCTCGTCGGGACGCTCGACCTTCGCGCCCTCGCTCATGCTGCCCGTGCTCCTCGTGCTCCTGGGCGCCCTGTGCCTCGCGCTCGCGTGGCCCGTGCGCCGCTCGGTGCGCGACCCCGACGCGCCGCGCATCGACCCGTTCCGCGCACTGCGGATCGCGATGCTCTCGAAGTCGGCGAGCATCGTGGGGGCCGCCGTCACGGGCGCAGCGCTCGGCCTCCTCCTGTACGGCGCGACGCGTCCTGTGGCCCCCGCGCTAGGGTCGTTGGGGACGACCATCGCGAGCGCGATCGCGGGCGCACTGCTCGTGGGCGCGGCGCTGCTCGCAGAGCATTTCTGCACGCTGCCGAAGGATCCAGATGAGCGACAGCCCGACGACACCCCAGCCGGACTCGAACCAGACTGACCCCCAGACCCCGACCCCGCTCACGCGCGCCGAGGCGCGCGCGGCCGCAGCCGCGCCATCCGCACCCGCACCGGACGCAGCCGCGCCGGAGGTATCCGCCGGACCCGCACAGCCCGAGGTGCTCGACGCCGGCACCTTCACCGCGATCCGCGAGCCCCGCGGCGCCGGCCGACTCGCTCTCGACGGGGCGTGGCATCAGATCTCGCCCAAGTACGTCGTGTCTCAGCTCGTGCAGAACGCGATCTTCCTCGCGATCGTGTGGGCCGCGGCCTTCGTCGTGGCCGAGGTGGCGCGCCTGGGCATGTGGGCGTGGATCGTCGCGGGCGCGATCACGGTCGTCACGCTCCTGACCCTGATCGTGCTGCCGCGGCAGGCGCGCGCGCTCGGGTACATGCTGCGCGACGACGACATCGTGTTCCGCAAGGGCATCCTGTGGCAGCGGATGGTCGCGGTGCCCTACGGCCGCATGCAGCTCGTCGACATCACGCACGGGCCCATGGACCGGGCGTTCGGCATCGCCAAGCTCAAGATGGTGACCGCCGCCGCGACCACGGGCGTGGAGATCCCCGGGATCAGCCAGGCGGCGGCCGAGGCGCTGCGCGACACGCTCATCGAGGTCGCCGAGACGCGCAGGACCGGGCTGTGACCGGTCAGCCTCCCACCGCGGCGGAGACAGCCGAGGCGCCCGTCCTCCCCGGCGGCGGTTCGTCTTCGCTCGCCGACGGCGCCTGGCACCGGCTCCACCCGCTCACGCCCCTGTTCAAGGGCGGGCTCGTGCTGCTCATCGTCGCGGGCATCGCGATCGGGAATGCGCGTGACCGGATCATCTTCTGGGTCGTCTCCCTCTTCACTCCCGAGGAGGCGCACGTCGAGGACTACGCGGGAGGGGACCCCTTCGACTGGGTGCTCGCGAACAACCTCATCCTCGTGGCGCTCCTCGCCCTCGTGGGCGTGCTCGCGGTGCTCGTCCTCGCGTTCTGGCTCGTCTGGCGGTTCCAGCAGTTCCGGATCACCGACGAGCACGTCGAGGTGCGCAAGGGCATCGTCTTCCGCTCGCACCGGCGGGCCCCGCTCGACCGCGTGCAGGGCGTGAACCTCACGCGCCCGTTCCCCGCGCGCCTCATCGGGATGGCCAAGCTCGAGGTCGTCGGCGCGGGCACCGACGCGAACGTCGCCCTCGAGTACCTCGCCACCCCGCGCGCGGAGGCCGTGCGCTCCGACATCCTCCGCCTCGCCTCGGGAGCGCGCGCCGCGCGGGAGGCCGCGCGCACGGGGCAGCCAGCGCCGCGCCCCGGTGCACGCGGACAGCTCGTCGGACACCTCAACGACGGCGTGAGCGGCCTCATCGAGGGAGTCGACCTCTCCGACGTCGCGCCCGAGAGCGTCGTCAAGATCCCCACGGGCCGCCTCATCGGCTCGCAGGTGATCAGCGGCGTGCTGTGGCTGGTGTTCTTCGGCCTCCTGTTCGCCGTCGTCATGGCCTTCCTGCTCCCCATCGCCCTGGCCGACGGCGAGGGGCTCATCGTGCTCCTCGGCGCGGGCCTCGGCACCGGCATCCCGCTCGTCCTCACGGCGGTCGCGATCACGTGGGCGCAGATCTCGAAGTCGCTGCGCTACGCGATCGCCCCGACGCCCGACGGCGTCCGCATCACCTACGGCCTGCTCACCACGGTCACCGAGACGCTCCCTCCGGGCCGCATCTTCGCGGTCGAGGTCTCGCAGTCGCTCCTGTGGCGGCCGTTCGGATGGTGGACCATCAAGATCAACCGGATGTCCGGCAAGAGCGCCGCGCAGCAGCAGTCGGGCAGCGCGCAGCAGTTCAACGTCGTCCTGCCGGTCGGCAAGCGCGCCGACGTCGAGCGCGTGCTCGCGCTCATCCTCCCCGACGCCCCGGTCGAGGATCTCCCGCTCGTCTGGGAGCACGGCATCCTCGGCCCGATCGAGGGCGACCCGTACCGCACGATGCCCGCGCGCGCCTGGTGGCGCCGCCCGGTCTCGTGGCGACGCCACGGATACGCGATCACCGACTTCGGGCTCCTGCTGCGGCGTGGGCGCGTCTGGCGCAAGCTCGCGATCTTCCCCCTCGCGCGGCTCCAGGGCGTCTCGATCGCGCAGGGCCCCGTCGACCGCCTGCAGCGCGTCGCGTGGGGGCAGGCGCACACGGTCGCCGGGCCCATCTCCGGCCAGGTCGTCGGCCTCGAGCGCGACGACGCCATCGCGCTCCTGCAGCGCGCGAGCCGCGGGGCGGTCGAGGCGGCATCGCGCGATCACACGCATCGCTGGGGCGAGAGGTAGGGCGCGTGCGACGCGACGGACGCCTGGGGGTCGGCATCATCGGGGCCGGTCGGGTCGGCCCCGTGATCGGCGCCGCGCTCGCGGGCGCGGGGCACGCCATCACCGGCATCACCGGCGGATCCGACGACGATCGCGCGTCGGCCGTGCTGCCCGACGTGCCGGTGCTCGACCCGCTCGAGGTGGTGCGCCGGTCGGAGCTCGTGGTCCTGGCCGTTCCGCGCGCTGAGCTGCCCGGCCTCGTGCAGGGGCTCGCCGACATCGGCGCGTGGCAGATGGGGCAGCTCGTCCTGCACACGGACGCGTCGTTCGGCATCGAGGTGCTCCGCCCCGCGGCCGAGAAGGGCGCCATCCCGCTCGCCGTGCATCCCGCGATGGCGTTCACCGGGACGACGATCGACCTCCGTCAGCTCGCCGCCTCGTACGCCGCCGTCACGGCGCCGCCCGCCGTGCTGCCGATCGCGCAGGCGCTCGCGGTCGAGCTCGGCTGCGAGCCCGTCGTCGTCGCGGAGGACGACCGGCCCGCCTACGCCGAGGCGATCGAGACGGCGTCGGCGTTCTCGCGTCAGATCGTGCACCAGGCCACGGGCCTGCTCCGGGGGATCGGCGTCGAGAACCCGGGCGGCTACCTCTCCGCGCTCGTGCGCTCGACGGTCGACCAGGCGCTCACCGAGGCGACCCCGGCCATCCCCGATCTGCCGCCCGAGGACTGAGCCCGCCCGCAGGGAGCGCCGAGGCCTGCTGACTAGACTTGACGGCAGACTTTCCTGAGGAGCTTTTGCATGTCTGAGACGCCCGCCGAGAACGCCCCCGAGACCGAGGAGGACGTGTTCGAGCAGAAGGCGGTGCGCCTCGCCAAGCGCGAGCGCCTGATCGCCGAGCGCGCCTCCGCCGCGGGCGGCGCCTACCCGGTCACCGTGCCCGTCACGACGACGATCCCGGCGCTGCGCGCGGAGTACGGCGACCTCGAGCCGGGCGCCGAGACGGGCGTGATCGCGGGCGTGGCCGGCCGCGTCGTGTTCAGCCGCAACACGGGCAAGCTCTGCTTCGCGAGCCTGCAGTCGGGCGATGGATCGCGGATCCAGGCGATGGTCTCCCTCGCGAACGTCGGCGACGAGTCGCTCGCGCGCTGGAAGGAGCTCGTCGACCTCGGCGACCACGTGTTCGTGACGGGCGAGGTCATCTCGAGTCGCCGCGGAGAGCTCTCGATCATGGTGACGGACTGGCAGATCGCCGCCAAGGCCGTGCTGCCGCTGCCGAACATGTACACGGAGCTCAGCGAGGAGAGCCGCGTCCGCAGCCGGTTCCTCGACCTCATCGTGCGGGATCAGGCGCGCACGACCGTGCGGGCACGCGCCAAGGTGAACGCGAGTCTGCGCGCCACCTTCGAGCAGCACGACTTCGTCGAGGTCGAGACGCCCATGCTGCAGGTGCAGCCGGGCGGCGCGACCGCGCGCCCGTTCATCACGCACTCGAACGCGTTCGACACCGAGCTGTACATGCGCATCGCGCCCGAGCTCTACCTCAAGCGCGCGGTCGTCGGCGGCATCGACCGGGTGTTCGAGATCAACCGCAACTTCCGGAACGAGGGCGCCGACTCGACCCACAGCCCCGAGTTCGCGATGCTCGAGGCGTACCAGGCGTACACCGACTACAACGGCATCGCCGACCTCACGCAGGAGCTCATCCAGAACGCCGCGATCGCGGTCGCCGGCGACACGAAGGTGACGTGGGCCGACGGCACCGAGTACGACCTCGGCGGGCAGTGGGACCGCGTGCCCATGTACCCCTCGCTCTCGGAGGCCTCGGGCGTCGAGATCACGCCTGAGACCTCGCTCGACGAGCTCGTGAAGCTCGCCGAGGCGAACGGCGTGGACGTGCCCCCGCACGCGACCCACGGCAAGCTCGTCGAGGAGCTCTGGGAGCACTTCGTCAAGCAGCACCTGACGCGCCCGACGTTCGTGATGGACTTCCCCGTCGACACGAGCCCCCTCGTCCGCGAGCACCGCACGACACCCGGCGTCGTCGAGAAGTGGGATCTCTACGTGCGCGGCTTCGAGCTCGCGACCGGCTACTCCGAGCTCGTCGACCCGGTCATCCAGCGAGAGCGCTTCGTCGAGCAGGCGAAGCTCGCCGACCGCGGCGACGACGAGGCCATGCGCATCGACGAGGAGTTCCTCCGCGCGCTCGAGCACGGCATGCCGCCGACCGGCGGGATGGGCATGGGGATCGACCGCCTGCTCATGGCGATCACCGGGCTCGGCATCCGCGAGACCATCCTCTTCCCGCTCGTCAAGTAGCGTCACGGGCGCTCGAACGCCCACGGCGGCAGGTAGCTCGCCTCGAGCATCGACGCGATGATGCTCGCGAGGCCGTGCTCGGGGTCGATCTCGGCCACGAGGGCGACGTAGCGGGCCGCGTGCGTCGCCCGGCCGAGCGCCCAGCTGAGCCAGGCCGCCGAGACGAGCGGGCCCACGCGCGCCTCGCGGGGTGCGGCTGCCGCGAGCCTGCGGACGAGGGCGAGCGCGCGCTCGAGCCGGTCGGCGTCGGGTCGCGGGCCCTCGCCCATGAGGCGGACGGGGCCCGTCGGCTCGGCCCGGTGCCCCGCCCGCCAGCGCTCGTTGAAGGCCAGCGTCTCGTACCCCTCCTCGATGTCGGCGCTCCACTGCGAGAGCGCGACGTCGCGGAAGAACGGGCGGTTGAGCGCCCACGCGACCGCGCCGGCGAGGTACGGCTCGAGGGCCTCGACATCCCAGGCCAGGCTCTCCTCGAACACCTCGGGGATCTGCCCGAGGAGGCATGCCGTCGCGAGCGCGCGCGGGTGGATGCCGGCGATGCCGCTCTCGTCGCCGTCGCTGCCGAGGGCCGCGCACGCGCGGTCGATCTCGGCGAGCGCGCGGCCCAGGCGCTCCTTCTCAGCGAGGTCGCATGCGGGCAGCTCGGCGCCGTCGCCCTGATCGGCCCGCACGGGTGTCGGCTCGACACCCTCGGGCAGCGCTCCCTCGAACGCGATCTCGTCGAGGGGGCGCCCATGCTCGGGTGAGGGATCGTCGAGGTACGAGCCCCAGCCGTCGGCCGCGACGCACAGCGCGTCGACGACCTCGACGCCGCAGTGGTCGGCGCGCTCGCGGAGGTAGCCCATGAACCCCTCGAACGCGATCGCACCGTCGCGGTCGACGAACGGGTCGTCGGTGTACACGACCGCAGCGAAGCGCCCGGCGTCGGGCAGGCGGCACACGATGCCGAGCGCGGTCGCGGCGACCTCTCCCCACGCCTCCTCGTCCTGCGGGAGGTCGAGCCGTGCGACGCCGGCGGTGCGGCCGTCGACGATGGGGACCACGACGAGGCTGAGGCGCGGCACGTAGCCGCACACGTGGGGGAGGACCGAGAGGAAATTCTGCGCGGATCGCGCGGGGATGATCGTCGTCATGCTCCGAGGCTCGCGCGCCGGGTGGCCGCGGACCCCGATCCGCCGGGTGCTGTGGAGGCCAGGACGGAGCGCCGCGGTGCTGTGCACGCGGCGTCGATCCGCGCACGCCCGGGTTTCTCTCGACCACGCCTCGTAAGATGGGCGCGTGGACAGTTTCTGGGTGGCGGCGCTGTGGTCGCTCGCGCCCACCGTGGCGATCGCGATCGTGTTCTGGCTCATCCTCCGGAACATCCTCCGATTCGACCGCACCGAGCGCCGCACGTACGCCGCGATCGAGGCCGAGGAGCGCGCCAAGCGCGGACTCCCGCCGCGCGCGGACGGCGAAGCGGGCTAACGCCCGGCCGCGCGGCCTGTCAAGGCACTCCCGCGCGGGCCGTGTGCACGCGACCCTGGAGGCCATGTTCATCGGCTATCACGCGTCGCACGAGCAGCTCGCGCCGAGCGAGCTGCTGTCGTCCGTCCAGCTCGCCGAGCGCGTCGGCTTCCACGGCGCCATGTGCTCCGACCATCTCGCGCCGTGGGGCGTCGCGCAGGGGCACTCGGGGTACGCGTGGTCGTGGCTCGGCGCCGCGCTCGCGCTCACGCGCTTCGGCTTCGGCGTCGTCACGGCGCCCGGCCAGCGCTACCACCCTGCCGTCGCCGCGCAGGCGATCGCGACCCTCGCCGAGATGTTCCCCGGGCGGTTCTGGGCCGCTCTCGGCAGCGGAGAGCTCGTGAACGAGCACGTCACGGGCGATCCGTGGCCCGAGAAGGGCGAGCGCGATCGGCGTCTCGACGAGAGCGCGTCGGTCATCCGCCGCCTCCTGCACGGGGAGCGCGTCGACCACGACGGCGCCGTCCGCGTGCACGACGCACGCGTGTGGAGCCTGCCCACCGCGCCGCCCCTGCTCGTCGGGGCCGCGATCTCCCCCGGCACGGCCGAGCGGGTCGCGGCCTGGGCGGATGGCCTCATCACGACCGGCACGGACGCCGCGGCGCTCGCGGACGCGATCGGCGCCTACCGCGCGGCCGGAGGGCGGGGCGAGGTGAGCCTCCAGGTGCACCTGAGCTTCGCGCGGACCGCCGACGACGCGGCGGCGCTCGCGCGCGACCAATGGCGACATGGGGCCGTGACGCGCGTCTCGCCCTGGGATGTCGCGCAGCCCGAGGACTTCGACCGGCTCGCGGCGGAGTCCGACGCCGACCCCGCCGAGTCGGTCATCGCGGGGGTCGAGCCGCACGAGATCGCCGACAGGGTGCGCGCGCTGTGCGCCGGCGTCGACCGCGTCTACCTGCACCACATCGGGAAGGATCAGCGGCGGTTCGTGGAGGAGGACGCCCCCGCGCTCATCGCCGCGCTGGAGGAGGCCTCATGAGGCGGGAGAACATCGCGGACCTCTGGTGGCGGTCGTCGGTCATCTACTGCCTCGACGTCGAGACGTTCCTCGACGCGGACGGAGATGGCACGGGCGACCTGCAGGGGCTCGCCCGCGCGGTCGACTACATCGCCGATCTCGGGGCGGACGTCATCTGGCTCATGCCGTTCTACCCGACGCCGAACCGCGACGACGGCTACGACGTCACCGACTTCTACGGGGTCGACGCGCGCTACGGCACGCACGGCGACCTCCTCGAGGTCATCCGGCTCGCGCACGATCGCGGGATCCGCGTGATCGTCGACCTCGTCGTGAACCACACCTCCGACGAGCATCCGTGGTTCCAGTCCGCGCGCAGCTCCCGGAAGTCGCCCTACCGCGACTTCTACGTGTGGCGCGACGAGAAGCCCGAGAACGACGCCAACACGGTGTTCCCGGGCGAGGAGTCGAGCATGTGGGAGTGGGAGCCGCGCACGCGGCAGTACTTCCTGCACAGCTTCTACCGCCATCAGCCCGACCTGAACTTCGGGAACCCGCGCGTGCGCGACGAGATCGCGAAGGCGATCGCGTTCTGGCTGAGTCTCGGGATCGACGGCTTCCGCGTCGACGCGGTCCCGTTCCTCATCGACGTGCCGCACGAGGGCGTCGCCGATCCGCACGAGTACCTGCGCGACATCAAGCGCTTCCTGCGGCGGCGCTCGCCGCAGGCCGTCCTCCTCGGCGAGGTCGGTCTCGATCACGCGGGCCAGGAGCCGTACTTCGGGGCCGGAGGCGACGAGCTCGATCTGCAGTTCGACTTCGAGACGAACGTCGCGATGTACCTCGCGCTCGTCCGCGAGGATCCCGAGCCGATCGTCCGCGCCATCCGGAGTCGCATGGCGCCCTCCTCCGATGTCGGCTGGGCGATCTTCCTCCGCAACCACGACGAGCTCTCGCTCGAGCTGCTCGCCGAGGACGAGCGCGCCGAGGTGTTCGATGCGCTCGCGCCCGACGAGGATCAGCGGGTGTACGGGCGCGGCATCGTGCGGCGGCTCCCGCCCATGCTCGGCGGCGATCCGCGGCGCGTGCGACTCGCGTACAGCCTGATGTTCTCGCTGCCCGGCGCGACGGCGCTGCTCTACGGCGAGGAGATCGGGATGGGCGAGAACCCCGCGCTCGAGAAGCGCCGGGCCGTGCGCACGCCCATGCAGTGGACCGCGCAGGGCGGCTTCTCGACGGCGGAGGCTGCGGAGCTCGTCGCGCCGTTCCCCGAGGGCGGCTACGCACCCGAGCACGTGAACGTCGCCGACCAGCGGCGCGATCCCGCCTCGCTCCATCGCTTCATGCGCGCGATCATCGCGGCGTACCGGGCGACGCCCGCGATCTCGTGGGGCGCGTTCGAGGTGCTCGAGCACGACGCGCCGTCCGTCCTCGTCCACCGGATGCGCTCCGACGTGGGCGACGCGCTCTTCGCGCACAATCTCGGCGGAAGCCCGGCGACCGTGCGGATCCGCCTCGACGAGGCCGACGACGCGGTGCTCATCGACCTGCACGGCGAGAGCGCGCCGCTCGAGGTGAGCGACCCCCTCGAGCTCGCGCTCGACGGCTACGGGTACCGGTGGTTCCGGCTGCGCAGGGAGTCGGACATCGGCCCCGACGAGGCGGGGCCGACCGTGCGCGGGCACGCACCCTGAGCGCAGGGGCGCCCCGCACCCGCGGGGAGGAGCGGGCACGGGGCGGATGGCGTCAGAGGGAGATCTGCTCGACCGTCTCCCCGGTCTCGACGGGGGCCAGCGCGAGCGCGATGTCGGCCTGGCTGACGATGCCGACGAGGAGGTGGTCCTCGATGACGGGGAGCCTGCGCACCTGGTGGTCCTGCATGAGCGTGAGCGCGTCGCGGATGTCCTGATCCGCGTCGACCGTCACGGGCTTGCCCTCGGCGAGCTCTCCCGCGGTCGTCGTGGCCGGGTCCGCTCCCTTCGCGAGGCCCTTCACGACGATGTCCCGGTCGGTCAGCATGCCCTTGAGCTTCCCGTCGTCGCCGCAGATCGGCAGCGAGCCGACGTCGAGGTCGGCAAGCAGCCGCGCCGCCTCGGTGAGGGACTCGTGCTCGCCGACGCAGCGCGGCGACGGGGTCATGATGTCGCGTGCCGTGGTCATGATGTCTCCTCTCTCTTCTCATTCCGTGTTCGCGGGCGACGATACGAGGCGCGAGAGCGCCGGGCAGGGCGGTTGACAGATCCGGATCGCGTGATCTCGCGACGAGCATCCCGCGCCGCCCGCGCGCAACCCCCTGTCGCGGGCCCGCGGCCGCGGATACTGTCGCGCCATGACCGTCACACTGACCGGCCTCGCGACCGTCGTGCCGCCGACCGTGCTCCATCAGGACGAGGTGAGGGAGGTGTTCGCGGCGCAGCCGGGGCTCACCCGCCTCTCGCAGCGGATCGTCAGCACGTCGTTCGGCGTCTCGGGCATCGAGCGCCGCTACACCGTTCTCACCGAGCTCGGCGACCGCACGGCCGAGCCGGGCGCCGAGCGCCGCTTCTACGACCCGACCACGGGCGAGCTCGCCTCTCCCGGCACGAAGCTGCGCAACGACATCTACGCGGTCGAGGCGAGCCGTCTCTACGTCGAGGCCGGCCGCGCCGCGCTCGCGCAGCAGGAGGACTTCTCGGCCGACGACGTCACGCACGTCATCACGGTGTCGTGCACGGGGTTCTACGCGCCCGGGCCCGACTTCGTCGTGGCGCGCGACCTGGGCCTCCCGGCCGACGTCCAGCGCTTCCACCTGGGCTTCATGGGCTGCTACGCGTCCCTCCCCGCGCTGCGGCTCGCGAGCCAGCTCGCGCAGGCCGACCCCGACGCCGTCGTCCTCGTGATCAGCGTCGAGCTGTGCACGCTGCACCTGCGGACCTCGAACGACCCCGACACGATCGTCGCGACGTCGCTCTTCGGCGACGGAGCCGGGGCGGCGCTCGTCACCTCCCGCCCCGTCTCGGCCCACGAGCCCGGCTTCGAGCTCGAGCGCTTCGCGTCGCGCGTCGCGCCCGAGGGCGAGAGCGACATGGCGTGGCGCATCGGCGACCACGGCTTCGAGATGGTCCTCTCCAACGCGGTCCCCGCGATCCTCGGGCAGCACGTGACGGGAGCCGTGCGTCCGCTCTTCGCACCCGAGCCCCGTCTCGAGCGCGCTCTCGACGAGCGGCGGGCGAGCGAGGCCATCCCGCACTGGGCCATCCATCCCGGCGGCCGGAGCATCCTCGACAAGGTCGAGTCGGCGCTCGAGCTGAGCGAGGCGCAGCTGCTGCCCGCGCGCGCCACGCTGCGCGACTTCGGCAACATGTCGAGCGCCACCGTGCTCTTCGTGCTCCGGCACATCCTCGACTCGCCCGCCGCATCGGCCGGCGAGCGCGTCGTCGCGATGGCATTCGGCCCGGGCCTCACGGTCGAGTCGGCGCTGCTCACCCTGCGAGGCTCGTGATGCCGGGGCGGCTCGCCGTGCGCGACGCCGTCGCGACCGAGCGGATGGACGACCCGCACTGCGACCCCGACCGGCTCGCGCGGACGTACGCGCGCTTCGGCCTCGTCAACGCGGTCGTCGCGTCGCCGCGAGCGACGTACCGCCGCTGGATCGCGCCGCGCCTGAGGCAGGGCGACGTGCGCCTCCTCGACATCGGCACGGGCGGGGCCGACTTCCCTCGCGCGGTGTGCCGATGGGCGCGCCGCGAGCGCGGCCGGCTCGACGTGCTCGCGATCGACCCCGACCCGCGTGCGTTCGCGTTCGCGGCGCGCGGTCCTCGGGGGCGCGGGCTGCGGGTGCGGCAGATGGATGCGGCGGCCGTGATCGCGACCGGTGAGCGCTTCGACGTGGTCGTGTCCAACCACGTGCTCCACCATCTCTCCGACGCGGAGGTCACCGCGCTCCTCGAGGAGTCCGCGCAGCTGCTGCGACCGGGCGGCGTCGCCGTCCACCGCGACATCGAGCGCTCGTGGGGTGCGTACCTCGCGTTCTGGATCGGGACGCTGCCCTTCGTGCCGTTCGTCCTGCGGGGCACGTTCCTGCGCGAGGACGGTCTCACGTCGATCCGCCGCAGCCGGACGGCGCGCGAGCTCGCGCAGCTCGTCCCGACGGGCTGGCGCGTGGAGAGGGGATGGCCCGCGCGCGTCGAGGCGGTGCGCGAGGCATGACGCGCGTGCACGACGCCGCGATCGTCGGCGCGGGGCCGGTGGGCCTGCTCGTCGCCGCGCTGCTCGCGCAGGGCGGTGCCGACGTCGTCGTCATCGAGCGGGCGCAGGCGCCCTCCGCCAGCACGCGCGCGATCGGCATCCATCCGCCCGGGCTCGCGGCGCTCGACGCGGCCGGCGTCGGCGACCGCGTCCGCGGCGAGGCGGCGCTCGTGCGCGGTGGCCAGGCGCTCCGCGCCGGCCGGACGCTCGGCGCGCTCGCGTTCGACGAGCCCGTCCGCACGCTCCCTCAGCACCGCACGGAGGCCCTCCTCGTGCAGCGCCTGCGCGCGCTCGCCCCCGACGCGCTCCGGCGCGGCGAGAGCGTGCGGGGCCTGCGCTCCGTCGCGGGCGGCGTCGAGCTGCGGACGGATGGCGGCATCGCGCGCGCCCGCGCCGTCGTCGGCGCTGACGGCACGCGCAGCGCGGTCCGCACGGCCGCGGGGATCGGGTGGGAGCGCCGCGATCCCGACACGCGGTGGGTCATGGGCGACGCCGACGACACGACGGGGCAGCCCGAGACGGCGCTCCTTCATCTCGAGCGCGAGGGCGTCGTGGAGTCGTTCCCGCTCCCGGGCGGCCGGCGCCGATGGGTCCTGCGCGTCGACGACGGCGCGGGCCCGGAGACGGCGGCGGGCTTCGCGGCCCTCGTGCGCGAGCGCGTGGGCGTCGACCTCGAGGGGCTGGACGAGCCGAGCCGGTTCGCCGCGCGGCAGCGGATGGCGCGCGCGTTCGCGCGGGGACGGATCGCGCTCGTGGGCGATGCGGCGCACGAGATCAGCCCCATCGGCGGGCAGGGGATGAATCTCGGATGGCTCGACGCGCTCGCACTCGCCGAGGCCTTCGCCGCGGCCCGCGCGCGGGGAGCCGAGGGGGAGGAGCCCTGGGCGGGCTGGGCGGAGGAGCGCAGGGCCGCCGCGCGCCGCGCGATGCGCCGAGCCCGCTTCAACATGGCGATGGGCGCGCCCCGCGACGGTGCGGCGCTCGCGGCGCGCGATGCCGCCGTGCGCGCGCTCTCATCCGCGCCCTTCCGCGGAGCGCTCAGCGCGGCCTTCACGATGCGCGGACTCTGACGCGGGGGCGCGGTGTCAACCCCCTGCCGCGGGTGCGCCGTGCGCGGTTGCCTGGGGGAACGGCAATCACCGCAGCAGAGGAGACACAAGAATGAGCGACAGAACCGTGAACAGGGTCCGATACGCCGGCACGGCCATCCAGAAGGCCGCGCTCGTGTTCGGCATCGTGTTCCTGCTCGTCGGCATCGCCGGGTTCATCCCCGGGATCACGACGGGGACCGACCAGCTCGAGTTCGCCACGCACACGTCCGGCGCGATGCTGCTGGGGATCTTCCAGGTGTCGGTCCTGCACAACCTCGTCCACGTCATGTTCGGCGTCGCGGGGCTCGCGCTCGCCGGGTCGGCGCCGGGGTCGAAGGGCTACCTCATCGTGGGCGGCGCCCTGTACGCGGTGCTCTGGGTGTACGGCCTCGTCGTGCCGCACGACCACGCGGCGAACTTCGTCCCCCTCAACGCAGCGGACAACTGGCTCCACCTCGTCCTCGCGGTGGCGATGATCGCGCTCGGCGTCTTCCTCGGGCGGGACGCGCGCAACCGGGTCTGATGTCCAGGCACGCGCGAGCCGCCGTCCGCCGTGCGCGGGCGGCGGCTCGCGCACTGTGCGCGGGGCTCGCCATCGGCGCGCTCCTCGCGGCGCCCGGATGCGGCCTGCGCGTTCCGGAGGACCCCGACGGCACGCTCGACCGCGTGATCGCGGACGGCGTGCTCGAGGTCGGGGCGACGGACGAGGAGGGCCTCGTCGAGGAGGGACCGGGCGGCGCGGCGGAAGGGCCCCTCGCCGACCTCGCGGAGGGGTTCGCCGACGAGGTCGGGGCGCGCGTGGAGTGGACATGGGCGAGCGAGGAGTCCCTCGTGGGCCTGCTCGAGCGCGGGAGCATCGACCTCGCGGTCGGCGGCTTCACCGATCAGACGCCGTGGGTCGACCGCGTCGGCGTCACGCGCGGCTACCCCGGCGTGCCGGGCGCCGAGGGGCGGTCGATCGTCATGCTCGTCCCGCTCGGCGAGAACCGGCTCCTGTCGGCGCTCGAGAGCCACCTCGACGAGGAGGTCGGCGGATGAGCGAGACCTGGCGGCGCTTCGGCCGCGCCGACCTGCCGGATGAGCAGCGCGGCGCGCTGCGCAGCGCCGTCCGCTGGGAGATCTTCACGATCTGCTACACGACGGTCACGATCGCCCTCGTCGCCCTCGTGGTCGGCAACTCGCAGGCCATGCGGACCGCGTGGATCGAGGACATGCTCTCCCTCATCCCGCAGCTCGCCTTCCTCATCGCCCTGCCGTTCGTGCGCAGCGCGCCCTCGCGCCGGTACCCCTTCGGCAAGCACAGGGCGATGGGCGTGGGTCACCTCGTCGCGGGCGTCGCCCTGCTGACGGTCGGCCTGAACCTCGCGGTCGAGGCCGTCGTCGGGCTCGTCTCGCAGGAGCATCCGACCATCGGGACGGTGCGGCTCTTCGGCCACACCGTCTGGCTCGGCTGGCTCATGGTGGCCGTGATGGTCGTCATCGTCGTCGGCCCGGTCTTCCTCTACGGCCCGGCCAAGGCGCGCCTCGCGCCCGTGCTCCACAACAAGCTCCTGTACGCCGACGCCGACATGGCGAAGGCCGACTGGCACACGAATGCGGCGTCGATCGTGGGCGTGCTCGGCGTCGGCATCGGCGTCTGGTGGCTGGACGGTGCCGCGGCCCTCTTCATCTCCGTCGGCATCGTGTGGGACGGCGTGCGCAACACCCGCTCCGCGGTCGTCGACCTCATGGACCGCCGCGCGCTCACCTACGACGACGCGGCCCCGCACCCGCTCGCGGCCGCCGCCGTGACGCGGCTGCGCTCCCTGCGCTGGATCGAGGACGCCGCCGTGCGCGTGCGCGACCAGGGACAGGTCCTCCACATCGAGGCCTTCGTCATCCCGCGTCGAGGCCGGGTCGCCGTCGACCGGCTCGTGCGCGCGTCGCAGGCCGTGGCGGCGCTCGACTGGAAGATCCGCGACGTGCAGGTCATCCCCGTCGACGTGCTCCCCGAGGAAGCCGACCCGGCGCGCTGAGTCGGCGCGGCGCGGGGCCTCGGTCCCCGCTTCGCTAGGCTGGCGGGGACGAGGAGGATGCCGATGGACTGGTGGGCGAATTCCGCGTTCTGGTTCGGCGCCTACACGGTTGTCGACATCATCGTCCGCATCGTCGCGCTCATCGTCGTCCCCGGCAACCGCAAGCCGACCTCGGCGATGGCATGGCTGCTCGCCATCTTCCTCCTGCCGATCCCGGGCATGCTGCTCTTCCTCCTCATCGGCAACCCGCGTCTGCCGCGCAAGCGCCGCAGGATGCAGACCGAGATCAACGCCGTGCTGCGCGAGGCGAACGAGCACCTCGAGCGCGGGACGCTGCGGCCGCACGAGCCGGCGTGGTTCACCTCCCTCGTCCGGATGAACCGCGAGCTCGGCGCCCTTCCGCTCTCGGGCGACAACGGCGTTCGCCTCGTCACGGGATACCAGGAGAGCCTCGACGAGATGGCCGAGGCCATCCGCTCCGCCCGGCGCTACGTGCACGTGGAGTTCTACATCCTCAAGTCCGACCGGTCGACGGAGAACTTCTTCCGCGCGCTCGAGGAGGCGTGCGCGCGCGGCATCCCCGTGCGCGTGCTCATGGATCACTGGGCGAACCTCTCCAAGCCGCTGCATCGCCGGACACGCGATCGCCTCGAGCGGATGGGCGCGGACTGGCACTACCTCCTTCCGCTGCGGCCGCTTCACGGCCGCTGGCAGCGCCCCGACCTGCGCAACCACCGCAAGCTGCTCATCGTCGACGGCGAGGTCGCGTACCTCGGCTCCCAGAACGTCACGGACGCGAGCTACAACGTGCGCGCGAACATCAAGCGCGGCCTGCAGTGGGTCGACCTCATGGTGCGGCTCGACGGGCCCGTCGTCTCGAGCGTCGACGCGGTCTTCCTCAGCGACTACTACAGCGAGACCGGCGAGACGCCGGCGGGCGTCGACCTGCGCGAGATGGACGCCGGGTCGGGCGACCTCGACTGCCAGGTGGTGCCGTCGGGCCCCGGGTTCGAGGTCGAGAACAACCTGCGCCTGTTCCTCGGGCTCATGTACGCGGCGCAGGAGAAGATCATCATGATCAGCCCGTACTTCGTCCCCGACGAGGCGCTCATGCTCGCCGTCAGCGCGGCGGTCTCGCGGGGCGTCCGGGTCGAGCTCTTCGTGTCGGAGATCAGCGACCAGGCGATGGTGTTCCACGCGCAGCGGAGCTACTACGAGGCGCTGCTGCGGGCCGGCGTGCGGATCTACCTCTTCCCGCCGCCGTACATCCTGCACACGAAGACGCTCTCGATCGACGACGAGGTCGCCGTCATCGGATCGAGCAACATGGACATGCGCTCGTTCGGCCTCAACTTCGAGGTCTCGCTGCTCGTGCGCGGCGAGGAGTTCGTGCAGCAGCTGCGCCGCGTGGAGGACGACTACCGCGACCGCAGCACGCGGCTCTCGCTCGTGGACTGGGTGCGCCGGCCGTTCGGGAGCCGGGTGCTCGACAACCTCGCGCGGCTCACGTCGGCGCTGCAGTGACCGGTCAGAGCCGGTCGGTCGGGTGCCCCTTCGGGACGGCCATGAGCAGGGCGCCCTTCTCGATGCGGCAGTAGACGCGGGTCGCCTCGCCGAACTCGTCGCCGTCGAGCTCGACCGGCTGCACGTCGACCGACGCGGTCTCGATCCCCTCGCCGCGCAGGAACCGCACCGACGTGTCCCTGCGCCGCTCGACGACGCGGCGGCCGAGCCGAGAGCGCCGCAGGACGGAGTTGTCCCACCACACCTTGCGGAAGACCCCGAGCCATCCGAAGGGGCCGGATGGCTGGATGATCGCGATGTCGAGCTGGCCGTCGGCGACCGAGGCGCCGGGGATGAGCTCGATGCCGGCCGGGAGCGCGCCGCAGTTCGCGAAGAGGACGCTCTGCACCTTGGCCGCGTGGAGGCGGCCGCCGTCGAGCTGGTACACGACGCGGAACGGCTCGGCGCCCGGGAGGGACCGCGCGGCGCCGTCGACGTAGGCGACCCAGCCGACCTGCTTCTTCAGCTTCGCGTTCGTGTTGGCGATCATCGCCGCATCGAGGCCGATGCCCGCCATCACGACGAAGGCGTGGTCCTCGACGGCGCCGTCGGGGCGGCGCAGCCGCGCGATGCCCAGGTCGATCGCGACCGTGTCGCCGTCGATCGCGGCCCGCACCATCTCCGCCGGGTCGGTGAGGGGGAGACGGAGGTTGCGCGCGAGGAGGTTGCCCGTCCCGCTCGGGACGATCGCGAGCCGCACGCCCGTCCCGTTCATCGCCTCGGCGACCGCGCGCACCGTGCCGTCGCCGCCCGCGACGAGCACGGCCGAGACGCCCTCCCTGAGCGCCCGTCGCGTCGCCTCCTGCCCCGGATCCTCGATCGTCGTCTCGAAGATGAGCGGCGGCAGCCATCCCGCCTCGTGGGAGACGAGCGCGACCGCCGACCGGAGGGCGTCGGACGAGGCGACCTTGACCGGGTTGTAGACCAGCGCGGCCCGCTGCGCGGAGGCGGCGGGGGCGGTCATGGTCACACTCTAAGGTGCGCTCTGCACCGGGGGCCGGACGGTCGGCCACTCCTCAGCGAGCAGGGCGTAGGTGAAGCCGTCGAGCCACTCGCCGGACCGGTGCAGGCTGCTTTTCAGACTGTGCTCTTCGCGCCGCATGCCGATGCGCTCCATGAGACGCCACGAGGGCTCGTTGTCGGCGAAGCACGCGGCGAGCACACGGCGTACGCCAATCGGGCCGAAGCAGAGATCGATCGCCGCTCGCACCGCCTCCGTCGCATAGCCATGCCCGCCGTACGCGGGATGCAGCGTCCAGCCGAGCGAGGCCTGCGCTCCGCGCGCGGGAGCGGTGAGCTCGCGCTGAGACCAGGCGTCCTCGACTCGGAGCATCAGGTCTCCGACGACCTCTCCGTCGTCCGCCCGCTCGATGATGAGCGTGACCGCGAGCTTCGCAGGGTCCGTCATGATCGTGCGGAAGTCGTCGAGCGTCTCGGGGCCGGTCGTGATCCATTGCGAGACCTCCGGCAGGCGGCGGTGGCGCCAGAGCGCATCGACGTCGGCCTCGGCCGCTCTGCGCACGATCAGCCGCTCGGTGCGGACGGGCCAGGCCACGGAGTCGAGCGGGTCGCGCATGCTTCTCAGGATAGGGACGACGGCACCTCCGTCGCGGCGGCGAGCCCGGGCGCGCCCCGCGCCTAGACTCGTAGGGTGATCGACCCCGTACTCCTCCGCGAAGACCCCGAGCTCATCAAGCGTTCTCAGGTCGCGCGCGGCAGCTCGCCCGACACGGTCGACGCGGCCCTCGCCGCCGACGCGGCGCGCCGTGCGGCGATCACCGCGTTCGAGGAGCTGCGCGCCGAGCAGAACGCGTTCGGCAAGACCGTCGCGAAGGCCCCCAAGGACGAGAAGGCCGCGCTCGTGGCGCAGGCCAAGGAGCTCGCGGACCGCGTGAAGGCCGCCCAGGCCGCCGCGAACGAGGCCGAGGCCGCGTTCCGCTCGGCGATGGACGCGATCCAGAACGTCGTCATCGAGGGCGTGCCGGAAGGCGGCGAGGACGACTTCGTCGAGCTGCGCCGCGTGGGCGAGATCCCCGCGTTCGACTTCGAGCCGCTCGATCACCTGGCGCTCGGCGAGAAGCTCGGCGCGATCGACATGGAGCGCGGCGCGAAGGTCTCGGGTGCGCGCTTCTACTTCCTCACGGGCATCGGCGCGCGCCTCGAGCTCGCGCTCATGAACTACGCGCTGAACACCGCCCTCGAGCACGGGTTCACGCCGATGATCACGCCGACGCTCGTGCGGCCCGACATCATGGCGGGCACGGGCTTCCTCGGCGCCCACGCCGACGAGATCTACCGGCTCGAGGAGGACGACCTCTACCTCGTGGGCACGAGCGAGGTCGCGCTCGCCGGGTACCACAAGGACGAGATCCTCGACCTGCAGGGCGGTCCGATCCGCTACGCCGGATGGTCCACGTGCTACCGCCGCGAGGCGGGCTCGCACGGCAAGGACACCCGGGGGATCATCCGCGTCCACCAGTTCAACAAGCTCGAGATGTTCGTCTACACGGCGCCCGAGGACGCGGAGGCCGAGCACGAGCGCCTGCTCGCGCTCGAGGAGCAGATGCTCACCTCGCTCGGCCTCGCGTACCGCGTCATCGACGTGGCGGCGGGCGACCTCGGCTCGAGCGCCGCGCGCAAGTTCGACACCGAGGCCTGGGTGCCGACGCAGGGCGCGTACCGCGAGCTGACGTCGACGTCGAACTGCACGACCTATCAGGCGCGCCGTCTCGACATCCGCCACCGCCCCGAGGGCGGCCGCACGCAGCACGTCGCGACGCTGAACGGCACGCTCGCGACGACCCGCTGGATCGTCGCGCTGCTCGAGACGCACCAGCGCGCCGACGGCTCGGTCGTCGTGCCCGAGCCGCTGCGCCCCTACCTCGGCGGCCTCGAGGTCATGGAGCCGATCGCGTGACGATCCCCGCGCCCGAGGAGGAGCGCCTCTTCATCGCGCTCGACATCGACGGAACGGTGCTGCTCGAGGACGGCTCGTACAGCCCCGGCGTCGAGGAGGCGGTCGCCGAGGCCGCCGAGCGCGGGCACCTCGTGACGCTCGCGACCGGGCGCAGCTGGGAGTCGACCCATCCCGTGATGACGCATCTCGGCATCCTGCCGCCGTACGTCGTGTGCGCGAACGGGGCGACGATCATGTCGCGCGACCCCGATGACCCGACCGGGTACATCCGCCACACGATCGAGACGTTCGATGCGACCGAGGCGCTGCGGTTCATCCGCGAGCACCTCCCCGGCGCGAACTACATGGTCGAGCTCGCCGACGGCACGCGCCTCTTCACGGAGTACATGGACGACTGGGACCTCAACCGTCCCGGCGCGCGCCACGTCGCGTTCGACGAGATGCTCGGCCTGCAGGTGACCCGCGTGGTCGTCGTCTCTCCCGAGCACGACGGCGACGAGTTCAACGCGTTCGTCGAGCGGATGGGGCTGCAGCAGGTGACCTACTCGGTCGGCTGGTCCGCGTGGCTCGACATCGCTCCGCAGGGCGTCAACAAGGCGACAGCGCTCGAGAAGGTGCGCGAGTGGCTCGAGGTCGACCCCTCGCGCGTCGTCGCGATGGGCGACGGCCGCAACGACATCGAGATGCTCACCTGGGCGCACGAGGGCGGCGGTCGCGGCATCGCGATGGGCCAGGCGCCGGACGAGGTGCAGGAGTGCGCGACGCAGCTGACGCTGCCCGTTGAGGGCGGGGGAGTGGCCGCCGCGCTCTCGGAGCTGGGCGCCGCGACGTCCACGATCGCGTGAGGCGCTGACAGGGCTCGCCCAGGGACCGCGTCGACAATAGCGGGAAGGCCGGTCGACTAGACTCGACGCCAGTCCGCGCGCGAGCGGGGGCACGGAGGGTTGTCCGAGCGGCCGAAGGATCCGGTCTTGAAAACCGGTGGGCAGCAATGTCCCGTGGGTTCGAATCCCACACCCTCCGCAGAGCGGGGCGCGCGCCCCGAGGTCGGAGCACCGTTCGTCCCAGCCCGAGAGGACTCGAGTGAGCGAGACCCCGAAGCACGCCGTGCGGCGCACGATCGCCCGCCACGGGCAGCTCTCCTCGCCCGGACCGGTGCAGCAGCTGCTGCGCGTGCTCGGCGTCGCCGTCGCCGTCGTGATCGTGAGCGCGTTCGGCGTGGTCGGCTACGCCGCGTACGACTTCGGCGCGACCTTCAGCGCGGACGCGGTCGTGCTCGAGGGGCAGGAGGCCGCCCCGCCGGACATCGGCGAGCTCGACAACAAGGGCGTGAACATCCTCTTCGCCGGCCTCGACGCATGCGAGGAGGAGTACAAGCAGTACTTCGGCGGGCGCTGCCCCGACGACGCGGCCTACGACCCCGAGTCGCGCGAGGCTGTTCTGAACGACGTCAACATGCTCGTGCACATCTCGCCCGAGCCGCGCCGCGTGACGGTCGTGAGCTTCCCCCGCGACCTCATGGTCGAGGGGCCGGAGTGCACCGACCCGCAGGGCGACGTCGCCTCCGCGCTCTCGCGCACGCAGCTCAACGAGGCGTACTACCGCGGCGACCTCGGCTGCATCGTGAAGACGATCGAGGAGCTGTCGGGCCAGACGATCGACTACGGCGCGACCGTGACGTGGGGTGGCGTGATCGAGATCACGAACGCGATCGGCGGCGTCGACGTGTGCGTCGGCGGAGAGGGCATCTACGACGAGCACACGGGCCTCGCGATCCCGCCGTCGGAGAAGTACACGCTCGCGGGCGTCGAGGCACTGCAGTTCCTCCGCACGCGCTACGGCGTGGGCGGCAGCGACCTCAACCGCATCAGCAACCAGCAGGTGTACATGTCGGCGCTCGCGCGCAAGCTCACGAGCGAGGAGGTGCTGTCCAATCCCAGCACGCTGCTCACGCTCGCGCGCACGACGCTCGAGAACGTCGACCCGTCGTCGAGCCTGACGAACCCGGTCACGCTCGTGCAGATCGCGATGGCCGCGAAGGACGTGCCTCTGCAGGACTTCACGTTCGTGCAGTACCCGGTCGTCGACGACCCGTACGACAGCAACCGCGTCGCTCCGGACTACGCCTCGGCCGAGGCGCTGTGGGCCGCCCTCGAGCAGAACGTCCCGCTGCAGATCACGGGCGACACCGGCGGCGGCGCCATCCTCGCGGAGGGCGAGGAGGGAGCGGAGACCCCCGCTCCCGAGGACACGCAGGCGCCCGTGGAGACCACGACGCCCGAGACGCCCTCGATGACGGAGACGCCGGCCCCGACCGACACCCCGGCGAGTGGCGAGCTGAGCGCCAACGTGCACGGCTCCGACGCGAGCCAGGTCACCTGCTCCAACGGCGTCGGCTGAGCCGGAGACGCGGATGGCGCAGCGGCGGGGCGTGCTCTGAGCCGCGGTTCGCAGCACCCCCTCGGACCCGTTAGGATGGTCTACGTGTCTGCGTGCAGGCACCTGGAGACGTCGCATAGTCAGGCCTAGTGCACCACCCTGCTAAGGTGGAGTCCCCTTTAAGGGGACCGAGGGTTCAAATCCCTCCGTCTCCGCCAGACGTCAGAGCCCGGCCCCGTGATCACGGGGCCGGGCTCTTCGCGTATGCGCTGCGAGGGCGGCGCTAGTGCGCAGCAGGCGCCGACTCGGCGCCACCGCCTGCGGCCAGCAGCTCCTCGCTCAGGTGCCACAGCCGTCGAGCGGCATCGGGATCGATCGCGTGCGGCGCGACATCGGTGGGCGGCGGGCCGTCGAACGCGACGGACATCGGCGTTGCGTCGACCGCGGAGATGTCGTTGTCCTTGAGGTAGACGCCCCCGATGCCCTCGAGCAGGGGACTCGTCGCCGCGAACACCATGGTGCTCGCACCCTGCGCGACGGTCTTGAGTCCGTGCTCCGGCGCGATCACCGGCCGCCCTTCCGCGTCGATCAGGCCCTGCGCGCGCTGGAGCTCCTGCGGGGCCTCGATGCGCTCGCCGACTGCGCGCGCCGGCCCGAGGGACGTGCCGACGATGATGCCGGGGTGCACGGCGTAGCCGCGGATGCCGACCTCCGCCCACCGGCGGTCGAGCTCGACGGCGAACAGCACATTGGCGGTCTTCGACTGGCCGTAGGCGACGTGCCCGTCGTAGTCGTCGACGAGGAAGTTCGGATCCTCGAAGCGGATGCCCGTGAGCCGGTGGGCGCCGGAGGTCATGTTCACCACGCGGGCGCCGGCCGCTGCCCGCAACGCGGGGAGGAGGCCGATCGTGAGCTGGAAGTGGCCGAGGTGGTTCGTGGCGAGATTCGCCTCGTAGCCGCGCGCGTCGCGCACGAGCGGGCCGGCCATGATCCCGGCGTTGTTGATCAGGATGTGGAGCGGACGACCCGACCCGAGGAAGCCGGCGACGAAGGCGTCGATCGAGGCCGGGTCCAGCAGGTCGAGCTGCGCGGTCTCGACGCGGGCGATGCCCTCGAGCGCGACGGCGGCGCGCTCCGGATCGCGTGCAGCCACCGTGACGGATGCTCCTGCTGCGCTGAGGACGCGGGTCGCCTCGCGGCCGAGGCCCTGGTGCCCGCCGGTGATGATGACGTTCTTCCCGGCGAGGTCGATGCCCACGGCGACCTCCTCGGCGGTGGAGGCGGGTGAGAAGCCGGTTCCGATGGGGTGCTGGGTGCTGGTCATGAGAGTTCTCCTGTCGTGAGTGCGGGGAGGGGGAGGAGGGCGCGGGTCAGCGCGACGGCGGCCAGCGCGACCGCCGCCGACATCACCACGGCGGTCGCGAGTCCATCGCCGCCGAGGGTTCCGACCGCGGGTGCCGTGAGCGCGCCGCAGGTGAACTGCGCCGCGCCGATGACGGCGGCTGCGGTGCCTGCCGCCTCGCCGTGGCGCGAGAGGGCGGCCGCCGTCGTGTTCGGGATGACGAGCCATCCGCCGGCGAGCATCACGGCGACGGGGAGCAGGAAGCCGAGGACACCGCCCAGCTGGAGCAGCTGCAGGGTGATGAGCACGACGCCGGCGACGAGGACGGCCGCGAGTGCGGCGGCGGCGATGCGCTCGGGTCGGTGATGCCGCAGCAGCACGGGGTTCACCTGGGAGCTCGCGATCATCACGACAGCGCAGGAGCCGAAGATCGCGCTGAACTGCCGCTCGTCCATGCCGTACTGCCCCTGCAGGACGAAGGACGAGCCCGCGACGAACGCGAACATCGCCGCGAAGCTCAGCGCCGTCGTGGCGACGAGCAGCCGGAAGCGCGGATCGTCGAGGACCGCCCGGTACGACGCGAGCACCTGCCGGATGCCGAGCGTGCGCCGCCGTGCGGGAGGGAGGGTCTCCGACAGGGCGAGAGCGGCGAGCACGATGACGCCGATTCCGAGCACGGCGAGGATTGCGAACACCCACCGCCAATCGCCGACGACCAGCACGGCGCTCCCGAGCGTCGGCGCGAGGATGGGCGCGACGCCCATCACCAGCATGAGGCGGGAGACGGCTGCGGCCGCCCGGTGCCCGTCGAAGAGGTCGCGGACGATCGCCATGGCGACGACCGTCGCCGCCGCGGCGCCGAGCCCCTGCAGGATGCGCAGCGCGCCCATCGCGGCGAGGTCGGCGGCGCACGCGGTGAGCGCGGAAGCGATGACGTGCACGGCGACGCCGGCGAGGAGCGGACGACGGCGCCCGAGGGCGTCGGACAGCGGGCCGATGGCGAGCTGACCGAGCCCGAGGCCCAGCAGGGTCCCGGTGAGAGTGAGCTGGACGAGGGCGTCAGACGCTCCGAGGTCGGAGACGACGCGCGGCAGCGCGGGCAGGTATATGTCGATCGTGAGCGGGCCGAGCGCGACGAGCGCGCCCAGCACCGCGATCACGCGGGCAGAGCCCTGGCGTGTGGAGACATCCGGCGGGGACATCACGGCTCCCATCTGATTTCGGTGCGGTGCCTCCACCGTCGCGGGCGCTCCGGGATGCAGGAAGGCCCGCTTCATCCAGGGACGACCCGTCCCTGGATGGCTCAGAGCGCGCGAACGATACTGGGGTCATGATCGACCGCGCCGGGCTCGCCGCCTTCCTCCGCCGTCGTCGGGATCAGCTGCGCCCCGCCGACGTCGGTCTGGCCGACGGCGTGCGGCGTCGGGCGCCCGGCCTTCGGCGCGAGGAGGTCGCCCAGCTCGCGGGCATCTCGAGCGACTACTACGCGCGGATCGAGCAGGCGCGCGGGCCCCATCCGTCGGAGCCCATCATCGCGTCGCTCGCGCGGGCGCTGCGTCTCGACGTGGACGAGCGCGACTACCTTCTCCGCCTCGCCGGCTTCGCGCCTTCTCAGCGAGGAGGACATCACATCAGCCCGGGGCTGCTCCGCCTCGCCGATCGCCTCGCCGATGTCCCCGTGCTGATCGCGACCGATCTCGAGGTCGTGCTGTGGCAGAACCGCCTCGCGGCGGCGCTCGTGGGGCCGAGGAATCAGTCGCCGGGAGTCGAGGCGAGCGTGACCTGGCAGTGGTTCATGCGGCCGGAGACGCGGGCGATCTTCCCGCGGGAGGACTGGGAGCGGCACTCCGCGGCTCACGTGGCCGACCTGCGCGCGACCTCTGCCCGCCGCGGCGGCGATGCCGATGTGCGGCGGCTCATCCGGAGCCTCCAGGAGAGCGAGGAGTTCCGCCGGCTGTGGGAGCGGCATGACGTCGCCGTGCGCCGCTTCGACCGGAAGACCTTCCTCGTTCCGAGCATCGGCGAGATCGCGCTGACCTGCGAGGCCGTGCTGAGCGCCGAGACGGACATCCGCCTGCGCGTGTTCTTCCCGGCCGAGGGGAGCGACGCGGGCGAGAAGCTCGAGCTGCTCGCCGTGATCGGCACTCAGAGGTTCGACGCCACCGCGCTGGGCTGAGCCGCAGCGCGGTGGCGTCGAACGGGCTCAGCGAGCGCTCACCTCGACCCTCAGGATGCGGTCGTCGCCGGGTCGCGGCTCAGTACCGCCCCACGTCGCGCCGTCCGTGTTGGACGTGATCAGCCACAGCGAGCCGTCGGGTGCGGCCTCGACCGTGCGGATGCGGCCGTACTCCTCGACGAGATGGGCGATCGGCTCGGCCGCGGCCGTGCCGCCCTCGACGGGCAGCTGCCAGAGCCGCTGCCCGCCGAGCGCCCCGATCCAGAGCGATCCGCCCGCGTAGGCGACGCCGGATGGACTCGCCTCGTCGGGGTGGATCGTCGTCATCGGCGGCTCTCCTGTGTCCCCCGCGATGCCCTCCGTCTCCGGCCAGCCGTAGTCCGCGCCGGCGCGCAGGACGTTGACCTCGTCCCACGTGCGGTGGCCGAGCTCCGTGGCATAGGCCGTGCCATCGGGGCCGAAGACGATTCCCTGGACGTTGCGATGGCCCGAGGAGTAGATGGGGGAGTCCCGCGGATTGTCCTCCGGGATGCTCCCGTCCACCGCGATGCGCAGCATCTTGCCGTTGAGCGAGTCGGCCGTTGCCGCGTTCTCGGGCTCGAACGCGTCGCCGGTGCCGATCCAGAGGTGCCCGTCGGGGCCGATCGCGATCCGACCGCCGTGATGCCGGTCGGCGGTCTCGATGCCGTCGAGGAGCACGCGCTCGACGCTCAGGGAGCGCCAGTCGTCGGCCACCCTCACCGCGACGACCTGATTCTCATCGGCCCCGGACCGGTAGGCGAAGACGGTGCGGTCCTGTTCGAACGTCGGCGACGCGACGATGCCGAGGAGGCCCCCCTCCGACGAGACCTCGACGTCGGGGACGACGCCGACGGGCTGCGCCGGTCCGCCCCCTGCCGGAATGCGGAGGATCCGCGCGGTGAGTCGCTCGGTGACGAGGGCGGACCCGTCGGGCAGGAACGTCAGTCCCCATGGAGAGCGCAGTCCGGTGGTGAGCTCGACGGGATCGGACAGGGTGGCGATGGCGGCCCTGTCGGGTGCCGCAGCGGGCCGACTCGGCCGAGCCGAGCCATCCGCGTCGTCGGCGTCTGCCGTGCCCGTGCACGCAGTCAGCATGCCGAGCACGAGAGCCAGGGCGGCGGCGGGAAGCGCCCTCGTCGCGCGGACCCGGCGTCGGGTGTTCATGCGTCTTCTCTCCTCGACGGCGGCTCAGGCGGCGCCGCCGTTGACGAAGATGTTCTGCCCGTTGACCCACCGGGCGGGGCCGGCGAGGAAGGCCACCGCCTCGGCGATGTCCTCCGGCGTGCCGAGCCGCTGGAACGGGTTGCCGCCGGCGATCTGGTCGATGAGCTCCTGGCTCTTGCCCTCGAAGAACAGGGGCGTCGCCGTCGGGCCCGGTGCGATCGCGTTCACGGTGATGTCCCGACCCCGCAGCTCGCGGGCGAGGATCAGCGTGATGGCCTCGACCGCCCCCTTCGACGCCGCGTAGGCAGCGTAGGCCGGGTACTGGAGCCGCGTGATCGATGTCGAGAAGTTGATGATCGCGCCGCCGCGGCGGATGCGCTGAGCGGCGAGCTGGTCGACGACGAAGGTGCCGCGCACGTTGACCCGCTGGACGCGGTCGAAGACCTCGAGGTCGAGCTGCTCGAGCGGCGACAGCGGCATGATCCCGGCGGTGTGCACGAGGACGTCCACGCCACCGAACTCCTTCTCCGCGAGGTCGAAGAGCGCCTTCGCCTCGGCTTCCTCGGCGATGTCCGCCGAGGCGGCGATGGCGCGCCCGCCGTCGGCCTCGATCGCCGCGACGACCTCGTCGGCACCCTCCCGGTTGCTGCCGTAGTGCACGACGACGTCCATGCCCTCGGAGGCGAGGCGCCGAGCGGCGAGACCGCCGATGCCGCCTGAGCCGCCCGTGACGATGGCCACACGGTCGCTGATGCTGTTCATGAAGACTCCGTTCCTTATATGGACAGTATGTACATTACCGTGTCGCGGAGGAAATGGACAGAGGGTCCAGATGTATTCTCGGACGATGCGAGATGAGGCGAACACGCCGCAGAGGCCGGCGACGCCGCGGCGCGGGCGAGGTCGTCGCCCCGCCGCCGAGGTACGTGCGGAGGTGCTCGCCGCGACCGGTCGCGTCCTTCTCGGCGAGGGACTGTCGGCCGTGACGTTCGGCCGAATCGCGGACGAATCCGGCGCGAGCAGGATGACGCTGTACAAGTGGTGGCCGTCGCCGGGCGCGCTCGCGGCGGAGGCGTACTTCGCGCAGAGCGCCCCGGTGCTCGACTTCCCGGATACGGGCGACGTGCGCGAGGACCTCGTCGCCCAGCTGACGGCGTTCGTGCGGTGGCTGACGGGTGGCGCGGCCGCCCCGGTCTCGGAGCTCATCGGGGCGGCGCAGCGGGATCCGGACGTCGCAACGGCGTGGGCCGAGAGCTACGCTCGCCCGCGGAGAGAGCTCGCGCGCAAGCGGCTGCAGAGAGCTCAGCAGCGGGGCCAGCTCCGGCCCGACGTCGACCTCGACGTCATCGTGGACCAGCTCTGGGGTGCGTGCTATCACCGGCTCCTCGTGCTCAAGGTGCCGCTGGACGAGGAGATCGTTCCTCGCCTCGTCGACCAGGCGCTCTTCGGCGCGGCCAGGCCCGATGCCACAGCCCGGTGACCCTGTCAACCGAGTGCGCCCGGCGACCCGCGCGCGTAGCGTCGCACGTGATCCCACCTCGAGACGACGGAGGAGCACATGCAGGAGACGCCGCACGCGACCGACGAGGACCTCGCCCGCATCGCCGGGATTGTGAAATCCGCCAAGATCGGGCTGCTCACGACCACCAGTCCCGAGGGGCAGCTCCACAGCCGCCCGCTCGCCGCGCAGGACGTCGAGTTCGACGGCGACCTCTGGTTCTTCACCCAGGACCCGAGCGAGAAGGTGCGCGACATCGCCGTGCACCCCGCCGTGAACGTCGCGTTCGAATCGGGCAAGGGCTACCTCTCGGTCGCCGGCACCGCGGAGGTCGTGCACGACCGGGCGAAGGTGGACGAGTACTGGACCCCCGCGGTCGAAGCCTGGTTCCCCGAAGGGCGGGAGGATCCGACCGTCGCGCTCATCCGCGTGCGCGCAGAGTCCGCCGAGTACTGGGCGACGGATGAGCCCGGCATCGTGTCGGCGTTCAAGATCGCGAAGGCCGTCGTGACGCGCACGCAGCCCGACGTCGGCGAGAACCGCGCCGTCGAACTCTGAATCGAGAGGAGCACATCATGGCGGATGCCCAGAGCCAGCCCGAGGAGAGCGTCGACGAGGAGGCGGCCGACACCATCCTGGACGAGCCCAGCACGGAGAAGGACCCGGGTGAGGAGCCCAAGGCACCTCAGCCGCAGGAGGGGGAGCCGAGCCACCACGCGGTCGGCATCGGCGTCATCGACGCGGAGATCCCGGGCGAGGAGGAGTAGTCCTCACCACGCGGCTCGGCGCCCCACGGCGGCGAGCCGCGTGAGCGCGTCGGCGGGATGTCTCAGCAGGGCGCGAGACTCGGCGGAAGAGGTCAGCACCTCGACGATGCGCTGCGCCGAGCGCACGTGCGACCGCCGGTAGCCCGCGATGTAGTGCGGGTCGACCTCCCACGTCACCTCGTCGCCCGAGGCGACCGTGAGCACGACCGGATACCGCTCGACCTCGCCCAGCGGGCTGACGTCGCCGAGCACGGCGAGCAGCAGCGAGCCGACCGTCTCCTGCATTCCTGGCCACGGCCAGATCGTGGTGGGCGGGCTGAAGCGCAGGGCGCGGATGTCCGACCATGGCAGCACGGCCCTCGGCGCGTCTCCGACGCACTCTGCGACTCCGTCGGCGCGGAGCCGGACGTGGCGCGCGGCGACGTCGCCGATCGCGAGGCCGTCGGGGGTCGCGGTGAGGGGGCCGTGTCGAGACGCCATGCGTCGATCCTCACACGGCCCCCGCCGCCGCCGATGTCAGGGGAGGTCCTCGACCTCCACCCGGTCGTCATCGTCCTCCGCATCGTCGCGCCCGGGGCCGCGAATGGCATCGGGCGGCACCTCGCCGTCGCTCGAGCCGAGCCCGGGCGCGCCCTCGTCGGGGAGACGGCCGGGGTCGCTCACAGCGTTCTCCCGCGCGAGGTCGGAATCGGACGTCTTCTTCTCTTCTGCGCTCATGTCGCGATCCTCGCGCGGACGGGCGGATGGCGCGAGGGCGTTGACAAGCTCGGGATGCGCTGCGAAGCCGTCGCGCTATCGCCAGACGGCCCGCGGCGCAAGGGGATGACGTCGCCCGGTCGCCTCCCGCAGGGTGGAGACGACCCGACGAGGAGGACACCATGGGCAGGGAAGACGAGATCAAGCGCCAGGAGGACGAGGGCGAGTACACCGACGTCGAGGAGCCGGACGGCGAGCGACGGCCCGACCGGGTCATCGAGGAGCCCGGTCAGTACACCGACGTCGACCGCGACGAAGAGGTCTGAGCGGTCGGCATGACGGCGCCCGGGGCGAGCAGATCGACACGTCGGGCGCCGCACCGCGTGCAGCGGACGTAGAGGACGACGCCCTCGGACGTCGGATGGCGTGACTCCGTGCGCCATCCGTGCTCGCACGTGCGCGCGGTCGCGAGGTCGACGAGGTGCTGGCTGCGCGGGGAGGTCATGCGACCAGCGTGATGTAATGCTCTTATGCATCTCAACCCTTACGGCGAGTACGCGGTGCTCCTCGCGGCGTCGCTCGCGAACGCATGGCCGCACGATCGTGCGGGCATCGAGAGCCGCACGCGCGACTTCGGGATGACGATGCCGTTTCCCGAGGGCCCCGATGACCACGCCGCGACGCGCGCGGTGATCGACCACTGGCTCGCGGTGGTCGACGCGGATTCGCCGGATGAGCGCGCACGTCTGCTGAACGGGCTCATGAAGGAGGCGACCGCGTACCCGCGTCTGACCGACCATGACGGCGAGGGATGGCACCTCCACTACCGCGACGACGACCAGTCGCTCGCGCACGTGCTGCTCGCCGTCATCTCCGTCGGGACCGCTCTGCACCTGACGACCCGCGGGATGACCCGGCTCGGGCGGTGCGCCGCGGGCCGCGCGCCCGGCGATCCGTGCCGCAACGTCGTCGTCGACATCACCCGGAACGGCCGGCAGCGCTACTGCTCCGTCCGCTGTGCGAACCGCGACGCCGTGCGCCGCCATCGCGCCCGGCTCCGGTGAGCGTCGAGGCTACTTCTTGCCGTTGCCCTGGCCGCCGTTCCCGCCGCCCTGATTCCCGCCGCCCTGATTCCCGTTGCCCTGGCCGCCGTTCCCGCCGCCCTGATTCCCGCCGCCCTGATTCCCGTTGCCCTGGCCGCCGTTGCCCTGGCTGCCGTTCCCGCCGCCTTGATTCCCGTTGCCCTCACTCCCGTTGCCCTCGCCCTCATCGCCGTCGCCACCGTCGCCGGCGCCGTCCTCGGCAGGCGGGGCTGACGGGAGGACAGCCGGCTCCTCGCTCGGAGTCGGCGTCGGAGACGGTTCGGCGAGCCGCTCGAGGTCGGCGCGGACGGCGTCGATCGCCTCCCGGATGGCGACGGCGCGCGCCGCGTCGATCCGCCCGTCCACGAGGGCCTCGTCGACGTCGGCCTCGAGCCTGTCGAGAGAGGCGAGCGCCCCCGCAGCGTCGCCGTCCGCGGCCTGCTCGGCGACGGTCGCCACGGCGTCCTGGAACGCGGCGGTCGGGGTGTCGGAAGGCGCGCAGCCGGTCAGGACGACGGCCGAGACGATCAGGGTGGGGAGCAGGAGGCGCCTCATGGTGTGACCGCCTCCATGAGGTCGTCGAGATGGCCGCGCAGGGGCTCGTCGAGCGCGGGCAGGGCGGGCGGCGCGGGTTCCTCCTGCGGGAACATCGTCGGCGCGCCGAGCGCCAGCGCGAGCGCGATCAGGGCGACCGCCGTCATCACCGCGACCATCGCGAGGATGCGCCGAGGGCGCCGGCGAGGAGCGGCCGCCGCGGCCGGCGGCTGGAGCGTGCCCAGCGGGATCGCGGCGGTCGGCGCAGGGCGGGATGGCAGGGGCGCGGTCGCCTGCGCGACGGGGAACGGCCGCGTCTCCTGCTCGTGGACGGCGGCCGACCGCGGCGTGAGCGGCTCGCTCGGGTCGGCCGCGATCTCCCGCGCGGCCGCGGCGACCTCGCGCGCCGTGGGGCGCCGCGCCGGGTCGCGGTCGGTCATCGCGGTGAGCAGGACGCGCCATCGCGGATCGAGCTCGTCGGGCATCTCCGGCTCGCCCGCGATGCGCGAGGCAAACAGCTCCTGCGCCGTGCCCGAGGGGAAGGGATGGCGGCCGATGAGGAGCTCGAGCAGCATGAGCCCGAGCGAGTAGATGTCGGATGCGGGGGCCGGCTGCATGCCGCGGACCTGCTCAGGGGAGAGGTACGCGGCCGTCCCGATCGTCGTTCCCGGCGTCGTGATGCGGCTCGAGTCGAGCAGGTAGGCGATCCCGAAGTCGGCCAGCGTCGCCGCGCTCGTGACGCCCGGCAGCTTCGGCGCCCGCATGAGCACGTTCGACGGCTTCACGTCGCGGTGGACGATGCCGGCGTCATGGACGACGGCGAGCGCGTCGGCGAGCGCGACCGCGGTCTCGGCGACCTCCCGCCCCGAGAGCGGGGCTGCGGCCATCCGATCGCGCAGGGTCGGGCCCTCGACGTACTCCATGACGAGGTACGGATGGTCGTCCTCGTCGACATGCGCGTCGAACAGCGTGACGAGGGACGGATGGTTCAGGGCTGCGAGCAGGCGGGTCTCCGCGAGCCGACGCTGTCGCGACTGCGGATCATCCGGCATCGGGCGGAAGAGCTTGACGGCGACGTCGCGGCCGAGCAGCTCATCGCGCGCGCGGTAGACGGTGGCCATGCCGCCGGCGCCCACGCGCGCGATGAGCCGATAGCGGCCGTCGAGCACCTCTCCCGTGACGGGCTCGTCGAGGAGGTCGGACATGCGCGCTCAGGCGAGCGGCTCTCCGTTGTCCGTCGTCCGCCGCGTCGTGATCTGCTCGCCGCTGGCCGGGTCGACCGCCGTGCGCTGAGTGGAGACGGCGCTGCGGCGACGGAGCATGAGGACGAGGCTGATGAGGAAGACGACGGCACCGGCCGCCATGAGGATGTACCCGATGAGGGTGAGGTCGACCGCTCCGCCAAGGTCCACGTTGATGGCGAAAGCGATGATCGCGCCGATCGCGATGAGGGCGATTCCGGATCCGATTCCCATGGTCGTGCTCCTTCCAGGCGCTGGGCCCTGCGGCCGCTGACGGACGGGCTCGGGTGGCTCGTCACCGCGTCAGCGGGTTCCTCCAGGTGTACCGTCCGCGTCGTCCTGGCGTCTCGCGGTTGACATCGCGGCGACGGGACGGTAGCCGCGCACGCCCGGCATCAGTCCTCGACGGTCGACGGCGGCGTGCCGAGCTTCTCGAGCTCGGGCCAGAACTCGTCCGGCACGTGCGTCGCGCAGAGCTCCTCGAGGTCGGCGATGCGCTCGGGCCGGCCGACTCCCACGACCGTCGAGTGGACGCCGGGATGCCGCAGGGAGAAGTGGAGCGCGGCGGCCGGGACCGAGAGCTTCCATTCCGCGCAGAGCTCGCGGACCCGGGCGAGCCACGCGAGCAGATCGGCGGGCGCCTCGCGATACGCGTAGCTCGTCGACGTTCCGGCGAGAAGCCCGCCGCCGAACGGCGCGGCGTTGAAGACGCCCATGCCGCGCTCGTTGGCCTCCGCGATGAGCTCCTCGGCGCTGCGGTCGACGATCGTCATGCGGTTGTGGGTGAGGACGGCGTCGAAGATGCCCGTCCCGACATACGCCTTCTCGAGGCTGATCTCGCCGACGGCGATGCCGATCGCCCCGGCCAGGCCCTGCTCGCGCAGCTCGATCATCCCCTGGACTGCTCCGCCGGGCCCGAGCGCCTCCTCCACCGTGACGGCCCACGGATCGTGGAGGTGCACGAGCGGGAACCGCTCGAGCCCGAGCTTCTCGACGCTCTCCTCGAACGAGCGCCACACGCGGTCGCGGTCGAATCGTCCGTCCTTCCCGACGTCGACCTTCGTGACGATGCTGTGGCCATCCGCGAGCCCGCCTCGGGCATCCAGCGCCCGCCCGAGCACACGCTCGCTCTCGCCGCCCGCGTAGTTGTTCGATGTGTCGACGACCGCGAACCGGGAGGACAGCATCGCCTCGGCGACCTCGAGCGGGTCGGAGGCCGAGCGCTGCGGATCGCCCAGCGACGAGGCGCCGAGCGTCACGGGGCTCACGACGAGAGGAGTCGCGCCGAGCGGGCGGGGGTCGAGCACGGATGACATGGGGCCTCCATCGGTCGCAGGTGTCCTCACCAGCATGGCGCACGGGTCCGCGGATGTCTGCCGCCCACAATGGACTCGTGCCCATCATCGACAACGCCGTCTACGTCGACGGGCGGCGCATCGCCGACCCGGCGAGCCTCGACCAGACCTTCGAGTACATGCGCGACCAGAAGGGGATGGGCTGGATCGGCCTGCTGCGCCCGACCGACGACGAGCTGATGACCGTTGCGGCCGAGTTCGAGCTACACGCGCTCGCCGTGGAGGATGCGCGCAAGGGGCACCAGCGCGCGAAGCTCGAGCGCTACGGCGACACGCTCTTCCTCGTGCTGCGGCCCGCCTGGTACATCGACGAGACCGAGACGGTCGAGTTCGGCGAGCTGCACGTGTTCGTCGGGCCGGACTTCGTGCTCACGGTCCGTCACGGGGAGGCTCCCGACCTCTCGCGCGTCCGGCAGCGGATGGAGGCCGACCCGGCTCTCCTCGCGCGCGGGACCGAGGCCGTGCTCTACGCCATCCTCGACGAGGTGGTCGATCAGTACACCCCGGTCATGCGCGGCGTCGAGAACGACATCGACGAGATCGAGGACGCGCTCTTCACCGACACCGCGACATCCCTCTCCCGCCGGATCTACGAGCTGTCCGGCGAGGTGATCGCGTTCCAGCGCGGCACGCAGCCGCTCGACGGCATGCTCGCCGGCCTGCTGCGCGGAGGCGAGAAGTACCGTGTCGACCTCGAGCTGCAGCGCCTGCTGCGCGACGTGCACGATCATGTGCTGCGTCTCAACGACCGCATCGCGTCTTTCCGGGCCATCCTCGACAACGCGCTCACGGTGCACGCGACGATCGTCACGCAGCGGCAGACCGAGACGTCGCTGCAGCAGAACGAGCAGGTCAAGAAGATCTCGGGGTGGGCGGCGATCCTCTTCGGCCCGACGCTAATCGGCGGCATCTACGGCATGAACTTCGATCACATGCCCGAACTCCACTGGGCGTGGGGATACCCGCTCGCCCTCGCGCTCATGGCGGCGACGAGCGTCACCCTGTGGGCGCTGTTCAAGTGGCGGAAGTGGATGTGAGGACGACCGTGGCGTGCGGCTCGAGGCGCAGCGTGTCGCCGCAGCGGAAGCTCGCGATGCCGCGCGTGCCCACGTGGACATGCTCGCCGGATGCTCCGGACATGCCGGTGCCCGAAAGATCGAGCTCGATGGGCTCATCCCACTTGCTGACCAGGAGCAGCGACCTCCTGCCGTCGGGGCGCGTGAGGCCCTGCGCATGCAGGCGGGCGTCGGGGAATCCGGGGTAGCCCGTCGACGTCGGAACGGCGCGATCTCCCGGAGCGAAGTGGCGCAGGAGGAGCTGCGTCACGGCATACCGGGCATTCGGCTCGCCGGTCTCCCAGTCGAGGAGCGACGTGCCGGGGATCATGCCGGGGTAGTCCATGAACTCCGCGATGCCGAGCAGGTCGACCCCCATGGGCAGCAGCCGCGCCCAGAGGTAGGCGTGGATCGACCCGCTGAGGGCCCAGTAGAACGCCGGGATCTGCGGAGCGGGGTTCATGATGTCAGCCGGGTACGTCCCGATCTCATTGAGGAACATCCGCGCGCCAGGCGCCAGCCGCCGCGCGATGGACTGGATGTACGCCACGCTCTCCACGAAGGCATCGGCCTGCGCGAAGAAGGTGCTGCGCCACGTGCTCGGGTCGGCGTTGCCTTCCGGCCCGAACGGGTTGACGATCTCCGGCGACGCATAGAAGTGGCAGGAGAAGGCGTCGATGGGGATGCCGTCCTGGTGATTCGCGGCGTCGAGGAAGTGCCAGAAGTACTCGGGGTCGTGGTGCACGTGACTGAGGGACAGGCCGATGAACTTCATCTCGGGGTCCAGGGGCTGCAGCCGCTCGACCACGGCGTCGTACAGCCGGGTGTAGACCTCGGGCGGCATGCGCCGGTTGAGGTCGGGCTCGCAGAGCACCTCCCAGTACGCGAAGCGGTATCTGTGGCCCGACTCGTGCCAGCGGCCGAGCTCGTCGGTGAAGCCTCCCGCGATGTACCAGCTGGCGAGTCGGAAGAAGTAGTCTGCGACCTCGGCGAGCGTCTCGTCGCGGAAGTCCGATCCCTGCTCGTACTGCCAGTGGATCTCGTCGGGGTCGCGCGAGACCACGACGTCCTCGGCGCCCTCGAACATCCAGTGCGGGATGGTCGCGAAGTTCGCGACGACCGGTCGCCCCTCGGCCGCGGCCATGAAGTCCTCGACGAACGGATCGAGGTGCGAGAAGTCCCATGAGGTGGTCGTCTCGGTGGGCGGCTCCAGGGCGGGCACGGAGAGCACCGGATGCGAGAACCAGGGGAGGAAGCGCGCGCAGTCGGCCTTCAGATCGCGGAGAGCCGCGAACGCGCGATCGTGGATCGGCGACTCGCGGCGGAGGGGCGGTGCGGCCCAGAGGTGCGTGGTGAGAACCGTCTGGTTGACGTGGAACGCGCCATCCCACGACACCGTGACGGGTACGGCGATGCTGCCGGCGTCGGGCGACACGGGCGGGGTCTGCTCTGCGGACATGAGGCTCCTCGAGAGTTTGATACGTGCGTCTTATACGTATGTATAGCACGCCCGTACAGGGTGCGCCGTATGCTCGAGGAATGGGGCAACGTGAAGCGCTTCTCGCGGGAGCGAAGCAGTGCCTGGCCGAGCGCGGGTACGCGCACACCACGGCGCGCGACATCGTGGGCGTCACTGGGGCCAATCTCGCTGCGATCGGATATCACTTCGGCTCGAAGGACGCTCTGCTCAACGCCGCCGTCATCGAGACCTTCGAGGAGTGGGGCGATGCCGTCGCCAGCAGTGTGACCGCCGACCTCGACGGCGGCCCGGGGCGACGCCTCGAGCACTTCCTCGCCGGTCTGCTCGCGGCGGCGCCGGATAAGCGCAGCGTCCTCGTCGCCAGTGTTCAGGCCTACGCCCAGGCGGAGTTCGCCGAGGAGGTCCGCAGGCAGCTTCTCCGCATCTATGCGGAGAGCCGCCGCGACCTCGCCGCGCTCGTGCTGGAGGTCGACCGGAACGAGGTCTCGGCGGATGACGCCCGCACCGTGGGTTCGCTTGCACTCGCCCTCATCAACGGCGTGATGCTGCAGTGGATGCTGGACCCCTCAGCCACTCCGTCGGCAGAGGAGCTGTCGCGCGCGATCCGGGCGGTCGCGGCGTAGGTCCGGTCGACGGTCGCGTCGGTTGCATGGCCATCGTCTTTATCTCCGAATGTGGAGTTATCCACAGTTTGGGATTGTTCGGTGGAATGTCCGATGGGGTGGGTAGTGTGGGGGTATGTCGAGGACGATGCCGCGGGAGGATGCG